>NZ_ANAD01000138.1 GCF_000341245.1 Nocardiopsis halophila DSM 44494 | reverse complement strand
CCCAGCAGCACCCCCCGGATCGCGATCACGGCGCCCACGCCGGCCGACGCCAGTGCGACGGCTTCGAGGACGAGCAACTGCACCGGCGGCGGGTCGGCCACAACGGGGAAGACCGCGCCGAGGTCGGCCGCGAAGACCGCGATGTAGCCCAGGCTCAGCACCAGCGCCGCCGCGAACACCCAGGGCTGGTCCGCCAGGGAGAACCCGGCGACCACGAAGCTGGCGAGCCCGAGGAGGGTGAGGTAGGCGTTGAACCCGTTGTACTGCCAGCGGGGGAGCGGCGAGAAGTCCCGCGTGTCGATCAGTTTCCCCGGGACCATGGGGATCAGCAGGAGTGCCTCCCAGATCAGGAAGGCCCCGGTCAGGGTCGCCAATAGGGAATGACTCATCACACGCTCCAGGAATGCAGGTCCATCCGTACGTCCGATTTGGATGATAGTCCTGGACGACTGACCAAATCAAGGGCGGACCGCGGGGACGCGGAACGGCCCGCGCCCCGGCCCCCGCGGCGCCTTAGTCGGGGCACCCCTCGTTGCTCGTGATCTCCTCGCGGTCGAAGGGGACGAGTTCGTAGTGGAGGGTGCGGTAGCGCATCAGGCGGTGGGTCGCGGGGACCGCCCAGCGCTGGAGCATCGGGTGGCGGCGGCCCAGGATCAGCGCCGCGTGCCGCGCCTCGGCCTCGTCGAGCAGGCGGACGCGTCCGCGGATCGGCTTGCCGCGGGGTTCGCCGCGGAAGGAGCTGGGGCGCAGGTCCGCGACGGGGTTGCCGCGGAGCCGCTTGGCCTTGCCGGAGTCCTCCCAGGTGCGGAAGATGATCCGTCCGCCGTCGACGGCGATGCTGACCGGGGTGTCCACGCCGGTCACGCCGTCGGACCGGTAGGTGGTGAGCAGCGCCGTCTTGTGGCCGCGGAACGGTTTGAGGAGCGTGGCCGTGTTCATCGAGGATGACTCTCCTTGGGTCCGTTCGTGTACCGACCACCTTCCCAAGGCGGTGACCTGAATCACCTTCGACGCGCCCGGAATCGCGTCGGGGCGGAGGCGGGCGAGGCCGTCCCGGATCGGCCTGAAACGGACGCGAAGCGAGGTTTATCCACAGCGTTGTGTGGTTAGGGGTGCCGCTTCCGGCCCCTATTCACCGGTGCACACGGCCTTGTCCACAGAAACCGGACAACCTGTGGACAACTTCGGCGAACGCCTCAGTCGCTCTCGGGCAGGGACGAGGTCCCGCCGCCTCCGACCGCGGTCTCCATCCCCAGCTGGGCGCTGCGCCCCCGCAGGTACCCGGCGCGCGCCCCGGCCTTGTGGTGGGTGCGCTCCGGGCGGGTCGGCTTGAGCTCGGGGAAGCGCTGCTGGAAGTCCTCCTTGACCCGGTCGACGTCGCTGCGCAGCACCAGCTCCGCGCCGGTCGCCCCGTCGCCCTCGGAACCGGAGGAGGAGCCCGCGCCCCCGCCGGGCGCCGACTCCTCGGCCAGCCGGGCGCGGAACTCGCGGATGCGCTCGGCCACCGCGTAGCCGTAGGCGCGGACGAACGAGCGGTAGAACCGGGTCCGCTCGGTGGCCAGTGTCGACCGGTCCAGGTTGCGCAGCTCGCGCAGGTCGGCGATGTGGTTGCGGGCGGTGAACCGGGCCGAGGCCTCCATCTGCAGGGTGATGGAGGGCAGCAGGACCCGCAGCGAGTCCAGCGCCGAGACGGTTCCGACGATGATCAGGGTGCGCTCGGTGTTGGCGGAGGTGTTGCCGCGCACGGCCGACTGGCAGCCGAAGGCCGCGGCGATCCCGGCCAGCGCCTTGACGCGGGCCTTGCCGTGGCCCCCCGCTCCGGAGACGGGGAAGTCGAGCCGGGAGACCGACTCGGCGTCCTCACCGCGCTGGGCGCGGGCCTCGGCCTCGGCGATGGCGTGCCGGGTCATCAGCTCGGCGGCCTTGGCGGTGAAGGCCTGGCTCTCGGCGTCGGTCACCGACGGGTCCTCGGCCTGGCGCAACAGGTTGCGGACCCGCTCGACCATCTTCTGGCGGGCGTCCTCGGGCTTGTCGGTGGTCAAGAGGCTCCTCTCAGCGGCCTCTACCGAGGTTACCGGCGCCGGGCGGGCGCGGGGGCGCCCGTCCACAGCCTGTGGGGAACGCTCCGCGCGAACGGGGCCTGCGCGAACGAGGCGCCCACGCGTGCCGGGGCCGGGGCGCACCCGCGCCCCGGCCCCGGCACGGCCCGGTTACCGGTTGCCGCCGCCGGCCACGGTGCCGATCAGCCCGAGGACGACCCACAGCAGGGCGACGGTGCCCAGACCCGCGAAGATCGCCGGGAAGAACCCGCCGGTGAACAGGGTGACCAGCGCGATACCCGCGCCGCCCGCGAGGGCCGGCACCCCCGCGAACTTCCACGGGTACTGCCCGGCCCAGCGTCGCGCCCGCCGGTCGCCCTTGCCGCTGATCAGGGCCACGGCCCCGCCGACCAGGGCGAAGAAGAAGATCCCGGTGGTCAGGCCCGAGCCGACCGCCCCCGACCCCAGGTTGAGCAGGAGGGAGATGGCGCCGGTGGTGGCCCCGGCTCCTAGGGCCCACCCCCAGGGCCAGATCATCGTCGCCGAGGCGACGGGAGTGAATGCGTTGCCGCGCTCCAGCGTCATGACTGCTCCTCGCTCGGCGGTGGACCGCCGTACCAGTACCTCTGTCGTCCAGCATGCCCGGGAACGGCCCACCGGCCATCAGGGCCCGTCCCTGACTTACCCCTGAGCCGCCGTGTCCGCACGTGACCGTGGCGCCGGACCGCAGCCGGCCTCAAGGTGGGGAACGAACGGGGGCCCGCCCGAGTGCCCGCGCCCCTCCCGGCCGGGGGTAACGTTCCGCCCATGACCCGGTTCCGTGTCGTGGACGCCTTCACCGATCAGCCCTTCTCCGGGAACCCGGCCGCCGTGATCGCGGTCGACGGGCCCCTGGACGAGGGCTGGGCCCAGCAGGCGGCCGCCGAGTTCAACCTGTCCGAGACGGCCTTCCTCACCCCTGACGGCGGGCTCGGGGCCGACTTCGGCCTGCGCTGGTTCACCCCGTCGGTGGAGGTGGCGCTGTGCGGCCACGCCACCCTCGCCGCCGCGCACGCCCTGTTCCAGGACGGGGCGCAGGGGCCGCTGCGCTTCTCCACCCGGTGGAGCGGGGTGCTCACCGTCGAGCGGCGGGACGGGCGGCTGTGGATGGACTTCCCCGCCAACCCGCCGCAGGAGGCCCCTGCCCCGCCCGGCCTGGCCGACGCCCTGGGCGCCCGCATCGAGCGCGCGGGCACCGCCGGCACCGGCGACCTCATCGTGGAGCTGGCCGACGAGCGGACCGTGCGCGGGCTCGACCCGGTGCCCGCCCGGATGAGCGGCCACGCCGAACGGGGCGTGATCGCCACGGCGCGCGCCGACGAGGGCCGCCCCTACGCCTTCGTCTCCCGCTTCTTCGCGACCGACATCGGCGTGGAAGAGGACCCGGTGACCGGGAGCGCGCACACCGTGCTCGCGCCCTACTGGGCCGAAAGGCTCGGCGGCACCGCCTTCTCGGCCCTGCAGTGCTCCGCGCGCGGCGGGCGGGTCGAGGTCGAGCTTCCGGCGGGAGCGCCCGGGCGGGTGCTCATCGGCGGCTCGGCGGTCACGGTCTCAGAGGGCCACCTGCTGGCCTGACCCGGGCGCGGGCGCGCCGGTGCGCTCCAGCAGCCACTCCGGGGGCGCCGTTCCGGGGCCCCTGGCGCCGGCGACCGTGAGCACCGCGCTCCCGGCGCCGCCGTCCGCGCCGTGCTCGCCCTCCGCGGCGATCCGCACCCCGGGCGCCGGGTCCACCGGAACCGCGGTCTCCAGCCGCACTCGGGGGAACCACCGGTCCAGCGCGGGCAGCCCGAGCCCGCGGGGCAGCTCCGCGGCCGGCAGGCCGTCGCGGGCCAGCCCGGCCAGCGCGTCCCGCAGGGCGGCCGTGCGTTCGGGGGTGGCCGCCGCCCCGGCCCGCTCCAGCACGGGCCCCGCCCGCACCACCAGGTCCAGCCGGGCGGGCAGCGCCGCGCACAGCCGCGGCCAGGTCTGGCCGAAGGCCGGCAGCAGCGGCAGCCCGGGCACCTCCTCCAGCCGGACCCAGCGCACCGCCTCGCTCTCGGCGTTGCCGGGGGCGTACTCCCCCGCGCGCGGCGCGGCGGCCAGCACCGTGTCGTAGTGCCAGAGGGACGACCCGGCCCGGTGCACCCCGGTCACCTCGATCGCGTCCAGCTCCCCGGCGACCTCCTCGCCGAACTCGCGCAGCGCCGCGTCGACGGCGCTCTCCCCGCTGTCCAGGGCGCCGCCGGGCAGGCCCCAGGTGCCGCCCTGGTGGGTCCAGGCCGCGCGGTGCTGCAGCAGTACGCACCGCCCGCCGCGCGGGTCGGGCGCGTGCAGCAGCAGCCCCGCCGCGCCGTACCGCCCCCACCGGCGGGTGCCGTCCGGCATCTCGACCCAGCCGTCGCCGTCGCCCTTGGCCCCTGCGCTCATCCGCGCCTCCCGTCGCCGTCAACGCCGTCCCCCCTGTTCCTACCGCACGCGGGGCGGGCCGCGCGGCCGACTCCGGCCATGGGCCCCGCGGTGAGGTGCCGCGTCACCCGGCCCGGATAGGATTCTCCGGCCATGAGAAGACCGGCCGCTTTCGCCGCGCGACTGCCCCTGTACACCCTCGACCTCGTGAGGCGGTACTGGGCTCCGCTGCTGTGCGTCTGGCTGGTCGGCGACATCGCCTACCGGCTGCTGCTGCGCGGGATGGCCGCGGCCGCGGCCATCGAGCCCATGCTGGGCTACCTCGCACTGGGCCTGCTGCTGCTGGTGCAGCTGGCGACCTACATCGTCATGTTCCACCTGCTGCGCCCGGCGCTTCCCACGGTGGACGCCGAGTACCGGCGGGTGCGCGCGGGGGTGCTGCGCAGGACCGCCGAGCGCGGCAACGCGGTCCTGGCCGAGCGCACCATCGTGGACGCCATCGCGATGGCGATCCTGCCGTTCCTGATCTTCTACAGCGCCTGGGACCTCTACGTCGAGGAGTACCGCAAGCTCACCATCGCCTCGGTGAACCAGGAGGGCCTGGACGTCCTGCTGGACATGGGCGCCATCGACAAGCTCGGCCCGATGGTGCTCATCGCGCTCGCCGCGTTCGGGCTCAGGGCGCTGTGCGAGCACTTCTACGACAAGAACGACGGCAAGGTGCTGGGGCTGGCCACCGCCCTGTTCGAGGCCACCTGGATGTTCCTGGGCACCTTCACGGTGGTGGCGGCCTTCACCGACTTCTGGAAGTGGGCCAAGGCCCGCGCCGCCTGGGCGGCCGTGCAGAACCAGATCGACGGGGCGGTGGCCTGGGTCGGCGCGCAGCTCGGGGTCGACCTGCAGGACCTGCTGCTGCAGGCCTACCGGACGATGGGCAGCACCTGGGCGATCTTCAAGGACGGGTTCCTCCAGCCCCTGGTCTGGCTGACCATCACGGCGGTCGTCTTCGGCGCCCAGATGGACCGCTACAGCGGCCTGTTCCGCGGCAACGGCAGGACCGCGCGCCTGGAGCGGGCGCTGACCTCGGCCAAGGGGCCGATCGCCGCGGTGCGCGGGTGGCTGCGCAAGGACGCCGGGGACAAGTACATCCCCTTCATCAACGCCTTCAAGTTCATCCTGAGCGTCAGCCCGGTCTTCTACCTGTCCTTCTCGCTGTACTACGTGCTCGTCCTGCTGGGCACCGAATGGCTCGAACGCGGCGTGTACCTGTTCCTGGGCCCCGCCGACTGGCACCTGTGGTTCCCCTGGCTGGAGCCCGTGGGCGTGGTGAGCCGCCTGCTCCAGGACCTGCTGCGGATCTGCCTGCTCGCGGCCGCCTTCGAGCTGATCCTGTTCAAGGTGGGCGGGGAGAGCACCGGACGGCGGGCGCGCCGGGCGGCGCGCCCGCCGTCCGCCCCGGCGCCCCCGGCGCCCCCGGCGCCTCCCCCCTCCGCGCCGGTGCGCTGAGACCGGTGCGCCGAGGGGTCAGGAGCCGCCGTTCACCCGCTCGACGGTGTCGAGCATGTGCGCCGAGATCAGCTCCAGCAGCAGCTCCTCGTCGCCGTCGGCGATGGCGTCCAGCAGCTTGCGGTGCTCCTCGACGAGCTCGTCCGGCTCGGGGTAGGTGCGCTGCATCACCGTCAGGCACATCCGCGTCTCCACCAGCAGCGTCTGGGCCATGCGCTCCAGCCGGGAGTTGCCCGAGCAGCTGACCAGCGCCTGGTGGAAGGCCTGGTCGGCGTCGCTCATCGCGGCCCGGTCGCCGGTGGCGGCCGCCTCCTCCAGCGCGGCCAGCGCCGCGGTGAGGCGGGCCAGCGCCTCGCCCCGGTTGCCCCGCATGATCAGCTCGCACGAGGTCCGCTCGACCGCGAGCCGGGCCACGTAGACGTCGCGCACGTCCTCGGGGGCCAGCTCGCGTACGAACAGGCCCCGGTGCCGCTCGCTGCGCAGCAGCCCCTCCTGGACCAGCCGCTGCATGGCCTCGCGCAGCGGCCCGCGGCTGACGCCCAGGCGGTTGGCCAGGTCGGTCTCGCCCAGCTGGTCGCCGGGGGACAGGGAGCCGTACATGATCGCCTCGCGCAGCTGGTCGGCGATCAGCTCGGAGGTCGATCTCCTCGGCACGGGATGGAGTTGTCCTGGGGAGGTCATGGCATGTGTTCACCTCGCTCGGGGGTGCGGCCGCCCGGCGGGCGGCCGCACCTGTGCGCACGTTCCGTGCGTCGCACCTTACGTCCGCTGCACCTTATGTCCGCTGTGCGGCCGCTTCGGCCGCTCCGACCCGGAACAGCCGGCCCAGGCCCTCGCGCGGGGCGGTGTCGCCGGCCAGGCGCAGTCCCTGCCACACGCTCACCTGGTTGGCGGTCAGCACCGTCTTGCCGAGCCGCTCCTCCAGGGCGTCCAGCACACCGGCGGTGTGCAGTGCGGTGTCGGGCACCAGCACCGCCTCGGCGTCCGGGTGGTCGCCGGCGGCGGCGAACTCCAGCACCTCGGCCGGCGGCAGGGTGCCCACCTCGGCCGCGGTGACGATGCCCCGCCCCGCCCAGGCCTCCACCGCGATCCCGGCCTGCCCCAGGAAGGCGGCGAACCGCTCGGCGACGTCGTCGGGGTAGGTCGCCGCGACGGCGACCCGGGAGTGCCCCAGCGCGCGCACCGCGTCGACGAACGCGAACGAGGTGCTGGAGGAGGGGCAGCCTGCCTCCCGGCCCACCGCCTCGGCCTGCTCGGCGGCACCCTCCCAGCCGAAGACGAAGCTTCCGCTGGTACAGGCCCACACCGCCGAGTCGGCGCCCAGGGCGCGCAGCTCGCGCGCGCCCTCGGCCAGCACCTCCCCCGAGCCGACGTCCAGAAGCGCGTCCACCCGGTGGGCGTCCTCGCGCATGAGGGTGTGCACCACGCGCAGCTCGGTCCCGGGCCCGAGCATCCCGGCGAACACCGGGTAGTCGTCCTCGGCGCTGTGGCCGGGGTAGAGGAATCCCGCGATGGTCATGTCCGTGCCGACCGCCTCTCCGTGCTGGGCGTGCCCCGTCCGCCGCCGGCCGCCGGGCGCTCGCGCGGTGCCGTCGCCTCCACCAGGTGCTGTCCGGCGCCGACCGGGTGCCGGCCGACCGCCTTCAGCGCGGCCCACATGGTCACCTGGTTGGCCGCCAGCACCGGCTTGCCCAGCATGCGCTCCAGCGGCGCGATGATGTCGTAGGTCAGAACGTTGGTGCAGCTGATGTAGACCGCCTCGGCCTCGGGCCGGTCCGCGCTGCGCACGGCCTCGACCACCTCGGCGTAGGAGACCTTCCAGATGTGGTCGAGCAGCCCCAGCCCCACCGCCGAGACCGCGTCGGCGCCGTGCTCGCCGAGGAAGGCCACCAGGCGCTCGGTGACGCTGTCCACGTACGGGGTGACCACGGCGATCCGGCGGGCCCCGACGGCCTCCAGCGCCTCGACGGTCGCACCGGAGGTGGTGACCGCCGCGGGCGCGCCGGCGTCCAGGATGGCCTGGCGCAGCCGCCGCTGCCCCTGGGCCCCGTGCACGAAGCTGCCCGAGGCGCACGCGTACCCCACGACCAGGGGCTCGGGCGCCAGCAGGTCGCGGGTGGCGCGCGCCGCGCCCTCGCCGTCGCTGAGCGCCGAGGCCTGGTCGACGGTCACCGGCACGGGCACGAACGGCAGCCGGGTGACGTACAGGGAGACGTCGTCCGGGGCCCAGCGCCACAGCTCGCGGTCGAGCGCGAAGTCGTAGGGGGCGATCACGCCCACCCCCGACTGGGACGGGGTCTCTGCCACCGCCGAGATCTCCACCAGCCCCTCCGCCGTCCTGCGGTCGGGCAGGAAGCCCCGCTCGCCCAGCAGCGACAGCGACGCGTTCCTCTCGGCCTCGGGGCCGCGCGCCGCATCGGGCGGCCCTCCGCGCCCGCCTCCGCAGTCCGGGCCGCCGGTGCTGTGATCGGTCCGCATTGGTCACTCACCTCCTTCTCTCTTCTCTCCGCATCTCGGATCCGGCCGCAGTCCCCTCGCCGGTCCCAGGGGGCCGCTCAGCGCTCCAGCCGGCGGTAGACGAGCCGCTCCCCGGCGCCGCCCGACCGCCACACGTCGTTGCAGGCCTCGGCCATCCGGTCCAGGCCCTCGACGATGCCCGCGAACACGTTCCCGGGGACCCAGCCGACGTCCCCGTTGAGCAGCAGGTTGTTGCGCCCGTAGAAGATCGCCAGGTCGATCACGCCCGGGAGGTCGTCGATGCCCTTCTCCTCCTTGAAGCGGCGGTCGAGCATGCCGCCGTTGAAGGAGAAGTAGACGACGTCGCCGGGGATGGGGGTGACGGTCGGGTTCTCCTGGCCGGGCTCCTCCTCGGCGAAGCGCGGGACCATCGTGTACACCTCGTTGCGGGCGTACTTGGCGTGGTAGGCGTCGCCGCCCTGGGGGAGGGCGTTCCACACGGCCTGGCAGGTGCGGGGGGCGTCCTTGTCGTAGAGCTCGGCGACGCACTCCACGCCGCGCTTCTCCAGAGTGATGGACATGTACCGGGGCATCGAGGCATCGGCCCTTTCGTCGCGGTGGGTGCGGCGCGGGACCGGGGCCGCCGTGCTCAGTGCGGCCGCGGCTCCGGGACAGGTGGTCCATCATCCGCCGATTGTCGACAATCATACGATCGTGGCGCCCGGGACATCAATGACGGCGGGGGCGGCGGGTCATCCGGGCGCCGCTTCGGGGACCGGCCCGTCGATTGTTGACAATCCTAGGGGCGGTCCCTAGCGTTTCAAACGCTGCGCGGCACCCGTGATCGCCCACCGGAGCGGCCGGGTAGGGGAGCAGCGAGACGACCCGACCGTTGATTCCGGAGCCGCCCCCGTGTCCACAGCCGACCCCTCCGCGCCCGCCCTCGTCGTCCTGCACGGCGGGGAGACGCCCCCCGGCCGCGAGCGCATCGACCACCACCCCGGCCTGGCCGAGGTCCGCTACGCCACCGCCGAGCAGCTGCCCGAGGCACTGCCCGGAGCCCGGGTGCTGCTGGTGTGGGACCTGTTCACCGAGGCGCTGACCGACGCCTGGGACAAGGCCGACGCACTGGAGTGGGTGCACGCCGCCACCACCGGGGTGGACAACCTGATGTTCCCCGGGCTGGTCGCGAGCGAGGCGGTGGTGACCAACTCGCGCGGCGTCTTCGAGGGGCCCATCGCCGAGACCGTGCTCGGCCTGGTCCTGTCCTTCGCCAAGGACCTGCACGGCAGCCGCGACCTGCAGCACGCGCACACCTGGAGGTGGCGCGAGAGCGAGCGGATCGAGGGCCGCACCGCGCTGGTGGTGGGCACCGGGCCGATCGGCCGCGCCATCGCCCGCCTGCTGCGCGCCGCGGGCCTGGAGGTCACCGGCGCCGGGCGCACCCCCCGCACCGGCGACCCCGACTTCGGCACCGTGGTCGGTGCCGACCCCGCCGCCCCGGGCGGCATCGCCGAGGAGCTGGGCCGCACGGACTACGCCGTGGTCGCCGCGCCGCTCACCGACGCCACCCGGGGCCTGTTCGACGCCGGCCTGCTGGCCCGGATGAAGCCCACCGCCCGGCTGATCAACGTCGCGCGCGGCCCCATCGTCGTCGAGGAGGACCTGGTGCGCGCCCTGCGCGAGGGGACCATCGCCGGCGCCGCCCTGGACGTGTTCGCCACCGAGCCGCTGCCGGACTCCTCGCCGCTGTGGGACCTGCCCCAGGCGATCGTGCTGCCGCACATGTCCGGCGACGTCGTGGGCTGGAAGGACGACCTGGTCCGGGTCTTCCTGGACAACCTCGACCGCCGTCTGCGCGGCGAGGAGCTGCGCAACGTCGTGGACAAGGCGCGGGGGTACGTCCCGCACGGGTAGAGACGCGGGTAGAGACGGAAGGGACAGCCATGACGACCAGGCACGAGGGGGAGGCGGTGGACCGGGGCGCGCCCGCGGACCTGACCGCCGCCGACCTGCTGGAGGGGTACGCCCGCGGCGGCCCCACCCCGGTGGAGGCGGTGGAGTCGGTGCTGGCGCGCATCGACCGCGAGGACCCGGCGCTGAACGCCTTCTGCGCGGTCCACGCCGACGAGGCGCGCGAGCAGGCCCGGGCCTCGGCCGAGCGGTGGGCGCGCGGGGAGCCGGCCGGCCCGCTGGACGGTGTGCCGGTCGCGGTCAAGGACGTGCACCTGATGCGCGGCCACCCCACCCGGCGCGGCTCGCACACGGCCGGCGCGCACGGCCCCTTCACCGAGGACTCGCCCGCGGTGGCCCGGCTGCGCGAGTCCGGGGCGGTGTTCACCGGCAAGACCACCACCCCCGAGATCGCCTGGAAGGGCGTGACGGACTCCCCGCTGACCGGCGTCACCCGCAACCCGTGGGACCTGTCGCGCACCCCCGGCGGGTCGAGCGGCGGCGCGGCGGCCGCGGTCGCCGCCGGCATGGGGCCGCTGGCGACCGGCACCGACGGCGGCGGGTCGGTGCGCATCCCGGCCTCCTTCACCGGCGTCTACGCGCTCAAGCCCACCTGGGGGCGGGTGCCGCACTACCCGGCCAGCGCCTTCGGCAGCCTCGCGCACACCGGGCCGATCACCCGCACCGTCACCGACGCCGCCCTGATGATGGACGTGATCAGCCGGCCCGACGCGCGGGACTGGGGCGCCATGCCGCCCCCGGCCGAGTCGTTCGCCGAGGCGGTGGCCGCCGCGGACGTGCGCGGCCTGCGCGTGGCCTACAGCCCCGCCCTGTGGGGGATCGGCGTCGACCCCGAGGTGGCCCGGCTGTGCGAGCGGGCGGCGGAGGCCTTCGAGGAGCTCGGGGCGCATGTGGAGCGGGAGGACCCGCCGATCGCCGACTGCCGCGAGGAGTTCGAGGTCCTCTGGTACAGCGGCGCGGCCAAGGCCATGGAGGGCACGTCCGAGGAGGACGCCGCGCGCGTCGACCCCGGGCTGTTGGAGATCGTCGAGCAGGGGCGGCGGTACAGCGCGGTGGACTACCTGCGCGCCACCGCGGTGCGGATGGCGCTGGGCGAGGCGATGGGGCTCTTCCACCAGCGCTACGACCTGCTGCTGACGCCCGCGATGCCGATCGCCGCCTTCGAGGCGGGCCTGGAGGTGCCCCCGGGCTCGCAGGACCCGCGCTGGACCTCCTGGGCGGGGTTCAGCTACCCGTTCAACATGACCTCCCAGCCGGCGGCGAGCGTGCCGTGCGGGCTGACCGGCGACGGCCTGCCGGTGGGGCTGCAGATCGTCGGCCCCCGGCACGCCGACGGCCGCGTCCTCGCGGCGTCCCGCGCCTTCGAGGAGGCGCGCCCCTGGCCCTCGCTGGTGGTCTGAGCGCACAGGGCGCACCCGGCGCACCCGGAGTCCCGGCCCCCGCGCGGCCTCCCCTCAGGGGGCCGTGCGGGGGCCGACGTGTCCGGATCCGGTGCGTCCGGGCTGCCCCGGTCCGTAAGACTTGAGAGGTTCGGGACCTTGGGCCTTGCCCATTGATGCCCTTCGGCGGACGCGCGTCTCGGAGGGGGTAATACCGTCGTTTGCGTCGAATCCGCAGCGACGCGCGTCCGGGGCTCCCGGACGCTCCGGGGAGGGGAGCCTATGGCGCCGGGTGCCGCGACGAAACCGATCAAGGTGTTCCTCGTCGACGACCACGAGGTGGTTCGCAGGGGTGTGGCGGCACTCCTGGACGGTGAGGAGGACATGAAGGTGGTCGGCGAGGCCGGCACCGCCGAGCAGGCCCTGGCCCGCATCCCCGCCGCCTCGCCGGACGTGGCCGTGCTGGACGTGCGCCTGCCCGGGGGCTCGGGCGTGGGCGTGTGCCGGGAGATCCGCTCGGACCGCCCCGAGATCGCCTGCCTGATGCTCACCTCCTTCGCCGACGACGAGGCGCTGTTCGAGGCCGTGATGGCGGGCGCCGCCGGGTACGTGCTCAAGCAGATCCACGGCGCCGACCTGGTGGGGGCGGTGCGCACGGTGGCCGGCGGCGGGTCGCTGCTGGACCCGGGCAGCACCGGGCGGGTGATGGAGCGCCTGCGCAGCAACCCGCCGCGCCCCGACCCGCTGGCCGAGCTGAGCCCCCAGGAGCGCCAGATCCTCGACCTGATCGGCGAGGGGCTGACCAACCGGCAGATCGGCGAGCGGCTCTACCTGGCGGAGAAGACCGTCAAGAACTACGTGTCGAGCCTGCTGTCCAAGCTCGACCTGAAGCGCCGCACCCAGGCGGCCGTCCTGGTCGCCGAGCTCCGCACCCGCGGGCGGTCGAGCTTCGAGTAGGCGCGGGCCGGCCCCGGTCCCGCGAGGAGCCCCGGGGCCGGTAGCCTCCCGCCATGCCAACTGCCGCCCTGGACCAGATCGTCGTCAATTCCGCCGCGCCGGCGGACCTCGCCCGCTTCTGGGCCTGGCTCCTCGGGGCCGAGCAGGTCGACCGCGCCGACGGGTGGTCCTTCCTGCCCGCCGCAGCGGGGCGGCCGCGCATCTCCTTCCAGCCCGATCCGGACCCCGCCGAAGGGCGGTTCCGGTTCCACCTGGACGTGCGGGTCGAGGACATCGCCGCGGTCGCGCGCGCGGCGCGGGAGAAGGGGGCCGCCGTCGAGGGCCCGGTCGTCACCGACGCGCAGGGAGCCTTTCAGCGCATGGCCGACCCCGAGGGGAACGTGTTCTGCCTGACCTCTCCCTCTTCGTCCTGAGGGGCGGGGGCCTGGCCCTCCTCGTCGGGCAGGGGCACGCTCCACCGCAGCAGGGTGCCGCCGGCCAGGCTGGGCTCGGCGCTGAACGTGCCGCCCAGGCTCGTTGCGCGCTCCTCCAGGTTGCGCAGTCCGCTGCGCCGCCCGCACGGCTCGATGCCCTTGCCGTTGTCGCTCACGTGCAGCGTGACGTGGGTGTCCACGTCCACCGACACGTGCACCTCGGTGGCGTGCGCGTGCCGCGCCACGTTGGACAGGGCCTCGCCCAGCACCGCCAGCAGCTGCTCGCCGACCTTCTCGGGCACCGAGGCGTCGATCGGCCCCTCCAGCCGCACGCCCGGCTGGCAGCCCAGTGACCGGGCCGCCCCCTCGGCCGCGTCCAGGATCCGCCCGCGCAGCGAGGTGTCGTTGCAGGCCGGCGGGGTCTGCAGGGCGAACACCGTGGAGCGGATCTCCCGGATGGTCTCGTCCAGGTCGTCGATGGTGTGCTGGATCCGGTCCCGCGCCTGCGGGGCCTCCACCAGCCGCAGCGTGCTCATCAGGGTCATCGCCGAGGCGAACATCCGCTGGATGACCACGTCGTGCAGGTCCTTGGCGATGCGGTCGCGGTCCTCCAGCACGACCAGCCGCTCGGCGTCCCGCCGGGCCTCGGCCAGCTCCAGGGCGACCGCCGCCTGCCCGGCGAAGGCGTCGATCATGTGCCGGGTCGTGGCGCCGAAGGGGGAGCTCACCCCCTTCTTGGCGAGCAGCAGCACGCCGCGGGTGCGGTCCGGGGTGCCCAGCGGTACCAGCAGCCCCGGGCCGAAGCCGCGGTGGGTGAGCATGGGGCAGTCGGCGTGCCGCAGGTCCGGGATGGTGACCGCCTCGCCGTGCCGGTACACCGCGCCGCACGCGGTCTGGGACACCGTCAGCGGCGTGCCCAGGATCTGCCCGGCCACCGGGCCGTCGGCGATCTGGGCGATGAGCTCGCGGCCGCGGGGGTCGGGCAGCAGCACCACGGCGATGTCGGCCCCGGCCATCTCCCGGGAGTTGCGGGCCAGCAGGCCCAGCACGTCGTGCGGGTCCTCGCCGGACAGCAGCCGGGTGGTGATGTCGGTGGAGGCCGACAGCCACCGCTCCCTGCGCCGGGTCTCCTCGTACAGCCGGGCGTTCTCGATCGCCACGCCGGCGGCGGTGGCCAGCGCGGTCACCACGGCCTCGTCGTCCTCGTCGAACTGGCCGGCGCCGCGCTTCTCGGTGAGGTACAGGTTGCCGAACACCTCGTCGCGCACCTGGATCGGGACGCCCAGGAAGGACCGCATCGGCGGGTGGCCGTCGGGGAAGCCGTGCCGCCCGGGGTGGCGGGACAGGTCGCCGAGGCGGAGCGCGCGCCGCTCGCGGGTGGGCTCGGCCAGCAGCCCCTCGCCGTGCGGGAACCGGCTCACCCGGGAGGCCTGCTCCTCGGTCAGCCCCACCGGGATGAACTCGCTGAACCGGCCGTCCTCCCCGATGACCCCCAGACCGGCGTACCGGGCGTCCACCAGGTCGGCCGCGGCCTGGGTGAGCCGTCGCAGCACGGTGCCCAGGTCGAGCTCGCGGCCGATGGACAGCACGGCCTCAAGCAGCGAGTGCACGCGGTCGCGGCTGCTCAGCTCGGTCTGCAGCCGGGCGTTGAGCTCGGCGAGGAGCTCGTCCAGGCTGGTCCGAGGGCGCGGTGTTGCTTCGGGGAGTTCGGTCACGGGTCCTACCTCCGACCGTCACGCTGGCGTTGCGGCTCGCTTCCCACCGTGAAAATTACCGGTATTCCGTGACGGAGCGTCCCCGCGGGAGGGATCGAGGACCCTTCCCGTGGTCGAACGGGAGGGAGAAAATCGGAGTTCTCGGTTGTCCGTATAGGGGGTCATGCTACGGTCGCTCCAGATCCGGGCGCCCCTGCGGCCCTGGGTCCGTTCGACCGTCGTCCTTCCCTCCGCGAAACGAGGACCCGCGATGCGCCGCACGGAAAGGCCGGGACGCGCGAAGCGCGCGCTGGTCGCCGTGCGCTCGGGCGCCGCGGGAACCGCGCGCAGGGGTCTGATCGTCGCCGGTTTCGCGGCGGCCGCCTGGCTGGCGGGCTCCGCCGCGGCCTCGGCCGACGAGGGGCCCGGCAAGGGCGGTCCGGTGGGTCCCGTCGCCGGAGGCGGCGCCGGTGCGTCCGCCCCCGCGGTTCCGGGGGGCGGGGAAACGGCGCGGCAGGAGCCCGCGCCCGCACCCGAGCCGAAGCCCGAGGTGCGGCCCGAGACCGCTTCGCAGGGGTCCACTCCGCAGAATCCCGTTCAGCAGGATGCCGCTCCGCAGGGCCGTTCTCCCCAGGGGGCTTCCGGCTCCGGCGACTCTGCCGGAAAGGCGGCCCCGAAGGCGGCCCCGAAGGAATCCCCGCGAGAGTCGTCGAAGCCGGCCTCGGACGAGACGTCCCGCCAGTCCGACCGCTCTGGCCGCTCTGAGCGCTCCGACCGCTCCGGCGGCGAGCAGCGCGGGCCGGTCACCGGCACCGCCCGGTCGGCCGTCTCGGCGGTCGGCGGCGTCGCGGGACTCGGCTCCGGGGACGAGCGCGCCGACGGCGCCGAGGGCGCGGCCGCTGCCGCCTCCGGCAAGGGCCGGGGCGCGGGCCGCGGCGCCGACCGGCTCCTGGACGGCTTCATGGGGCACGGCGGACCCGGCGCCGCCTTCGGCGCCTCCGACGTGCCGGGCGTTCCTGGCAAGGCCTTCGGCCTGGCCCGGGGCGACGCGAACGGCACCGCCGGCGAGCGGTCCGGCACGGACACCGACGAGCCCGCCGACGACGGGCGCGCCGACACCGGCGGCGACGGCGGGGCCCAGGCCTCCGCCGACCGGCCGCGGACCGGGCCCGCCCGCCACCACGCACCCGGCGCCGCCGTCCCCGCACCGGGGGACGCGGGCGCCGCGGCCGCGGAGGACGCCGTCCCCGCCGCCGATGACACCGGGGCCGAGCGCGGCGCGCCCGCCGCCCACCAGGCCTCCCCGCTGGCCGTCGGCGCCTCGGCGTCCGGCGGCGCCCCGCCCGCCGTCGCGGGCTACCTTCCCGCGGCCGTCGCGCCGCGTCCCTCGGTCGGCCTCCCCGGCACCCCCGGCGCCCCCGCGGCGGCGGTGCCCCAGGACCCCGCCGACGAGCCGGGCGTCTCCCCGGACTAGCGCCGCCGTCCACCGGGCCGTGTCGCCCGAGCCGCCCGCGCCGCGTGCGCGGACGCTCCGCACACGGCGTCCCGGCGCCTTCCTCGGCACCGCACCGCCCTTCACGTCCCAGTGCCCGTGAGCCCTGGGGGCCGACGTGAGCTCCTCCCGCCGGGAGGGTTCACGCCGGCCGGCGGTCCGCCAGACCCGCCGGACGGCCCCGCCCCGAAGGATCCCCGCCCACCAGGCGCGGGAGCCCACGGACGGGGAGCCCGCACACCCCACCGTCCAGAAGTGGCCGCACCGCGCCGGAGGCCGGGCGCGAAGCGGCGATCCCCACTGCACATGCGATGACCACACGATCCGGGAAGGATCTCCCAATGTTCGAGTTCGCTCGGAACTCCGCGAAGGCCGTTCTGGTGGCGGCGGGCGCCGCCGGCTTCGCCGCTCTCGGCGCGGGCGCCGCGGCCGCCGCGCCCGCCCCGCAGGCGCTCTCCCCGCTGACCGACGCCGCCCCGCTGGTGGCCTCGGCCGCGCTGGCCCCGGTCACCGCCCCGCTGGCCGCGGGCGAGGTGCCCGACATGGCGCGCACCGCGCCCGCCCCCGACACCCGCAACCTGGCCCTGGCCGGGCACGACGCCTCCGGCGCGGGCGGCGCGGTGGACCAGGGGATGACCGCGCTCGACGGCGCCGTGGACCAGGCCCTGGGCCAGGGCGCGGCCGGCCCGCAGCGGCAGAGCGCGCCGCTGGCCGGCGGCGCCGGGCACCCCGCCAAGGGCGTCAACGGCCTGGTGCACGGCACGGCGAACAGCGTCCCCCGGGGCAACCCGGCGCCCGGGGCCGGGGGCGCGGTGCGCGACACCGCGGACACCGTCACCGACATGGTCGTGGTGGCCGAACAGGACGACGTGCGCACCATGAGCGCCGAGCAGGGCGTCGCCGGCGGTCTGGCCGGGACGGCCGAGGGGCCGGTGCGCGAGGTGCTGCCGAACACCGCCGGGGAGCTGGACGCGATGTCCGAGGAGCCCCCGGTCTCGGTGGACGAGGGCGCCGTCGGCGACACCCTCGCGGGCGGCCTGCCCACCGAGGGCCTGGCCGCCGAGGAGCTGCCCGCCCCCGCGTCGCTGCCCGAGACGGGCCTGCCCACCGGGGCCGTGCCCTCCGACGGGCTGCCCTCGGACGCCCTGGCCACCGACAGCCTGAACGCCGACGTCACCGACGGCCTGGCCGTCGGCCCCGAGCTGCCCGGCACCGACGCTCTGCCGGAGGTGCCCCTGGGCTAGCTCCCCGAGGCCGTGCGTCCCGCGAGTCTCCGTCCACCGCGGGACGCACGACGGCCCTGGGCGGCGCGCGACCGGCCCCGGCGAGCGGGGCGTCCGGCGGGGTTGTGGGGACCCCCCGGACGGAGACGCCGGTGGCCAGGTCGCCCGTCCAGGGCCCCAGGTGCCGCCCGCGGTGTCCGCTGGGACCGCGGGCGGCACCGCTGTTTCCGGGGCCGTCCCGGGGCGACGGCGCGCAGTGGGGCCCGGCTCCGGGGTCCCGTGCTTCCACCGGCCTGAGAAGGATCGCCGTAGTCCAGCGGTCACGCTCCGGCCCGCCTACCTGGACAACGGGGCCCACCGCCCGGCCGGCGGGCGGCCCCGGCCCTTCGCCCGGACCCGTTCCCGTGCCCCGACCGAGAAGGCGGGCCCGACCGGTCGATTCCGGTCGGGCCCGCCTTCCCGCTCTTCGGCCTTCGTGCCCGGCTCCGATCAGGCTCGGGCGGGCAGGGTCAGGCCTCGCCCTCTTCGGCGGCCTGGTCCCCGTCCTTCTTCCCGGACTCCTCCGGGGCGGCGTGCGGGGAGCCGGGGGTGCCGGAGGACTCGGTGGAGGTGGGCTCGCCCAGCGCGCTGCCCTCGACCCACTCGTCCCAGCCCCGGACCCAGAAGCCCCAGCCGTTGTCGACCTCCATCTCGCGGCCGCTGTTGACGACGTCGATGGGGTCGCCCGGAAGGCTCTCGTCGTAGATCCACTTGGAGTCGGAGACCGCCATGTTCACGCAGCCGTGGCTGGTGTTGGCCTCGCCCAGCATCCCGTTCCAGGGAGCGCTGTGCAGGAACTCGCCGGAGTCGGAGATGCGGACCGCGTAGTCCACGACCTCCTCGTAGTAGTTCGGGTCCTCCGGGGAGACGCCGAGTGTGTCGTTGCTCATCCGGTAGTTCGTGTGCTTCTCCATCACCAGGTGCACGCCGCTGCGGGTGATGTAGCTGTGCTGGGTGTTCTGCCCCAGGCTGACCGGGAACTCCTTGAGCTTCTCCCCGTCGCGCTCCACGGTCATGTGGTGCGCGTCGTTGTCGATCTCGACGAGCTGCTCGCGGCCCACCTCGAACTCGATGCTGCTGTTCTCGATGCCGTACACCCCGTCGGAGGCCTGCACCCCCGCCAGGTTCAGGTCGACGGTGACCTTCTGGTCGGGCTCCCAGTACTCCTCGGTGCGGAACACCGCGCGCTTGTCGCCGAACCAGTTCCAGGCGCCCTGGGCCGGCTTCTCCGAGACCACGTCCATCGCGGCCTCGACCCGGTCCTTGTTCTCCACCGGCATGTCGAAGTCGATGACGATCGGCATGCCCACGCCCACCGTCTGCCCGTCCAGCAGGTTCCGCGCGCGGGTGTCGGTCTTGACCTCCAGCCGCTTCCCCTCGACCGCGGGCTCCACCGAGAAGCGGCTGACCGCCTCGGTCTCCTCGCCGTCGGCGTTCTCGGCCACCGCCGTCACGGTCACGTCCGTCCCGGGCGTCAGCGTCCAGTCGCTGGTCCAGGAGGCCTTGTCCTCATCGAGCGACCCGGTCATCGAGGTGTCGGGCTCGCCCTCGCCCTCCGGGGCGGCCTGCTCCACCACGACGTCGGTGATCTCGCCGTTCTCGGCGTCGACGGTGACCGGGGCGTCCGGGGCGACGGTCCCGGTCCCGTCCTCGGGGGCGATGGCGACTTCCGCCGCCTCGGCGGCGCCGGTCAGGTCGCCCTCGTCACCGCCGGTGCAGGCGGTCGCGGCGAACACGGCGGCCGCGACGCCCAGCGCCGGCAGGCGGCGGGTCGACAGCAGGGCGGGGCGGGGAGTCACTGGGGGTCCTCCATGTCGTCGGTGCGGTACGGGGCGGATGCGGCGCGTGGGGAGTGCGCACTCCGTGCCCCGTTCGATCCCGCTTCGGGGGATTCGGTTCGGAAAAGTGCGGGAGAGTACCGGGGGACATTCCACCAAAGCCGGGCGTCCCGCGCGGCGCCGGGGGCGCGGGCGACCGGATCCGGCCGCCCGCGGGCCTCACCGGCCGTCGTCGCCGGTGCCCTCGCCGAGCCCGTCCTCGCACGGGTTCGCGGTGGCGTCGCGGCCCTCGATGCCGTCCACCCCCTCGTCCCCGTCCTCCGAGGCGCCGTCGGGGCCGAGAGCGACCGGGGCGATGTGGCCGCCGCCGTCGGCGGACGAGGGCTCGGCCCCCGGGGAGGGGGACGGCTCGGCGCCGGGGACGGACGGGGAGGACGACGGGCCGTCCTCCGGCTCCTGGTCGGGGTCGCGGTCCTCCTTGATGGCGGCGAACAGCTCGGCGGCCTCGTCCGTGCGCCAGACCACCCGGTTGGGGTCGCCGGGCGCCTGGGCCCAGGGCACGGTGTAGAAGCCGATCTCGTCGAGTTCGGACTCGCTCAGTGTGGAGGCGATCGAGACCATCTTGTCCAGGGACAGGTCCCGGTCGGTGGCGGTGTGCTCGGAGATCGAGCGCAGCAGCCCGTCCAGCCGCCCGGGGTCGGTCAGCACACCGCCCCCGGTCACCTCGGCGGCCAGCGCCCCGAGGAACATCTGCTGGCGGTCGATGCGCCCGATGTCGCCGCCGTCGCCGATCTCGTAGCGGGCGCGCACGAACGCCAGCGACTCCTCGCCGTCCAGCCGCTGCCGCCCGGCGTCCAGGTCGAGCTGGGCGCGCTCGTCCTGCATCGGTTCGGGGATGCACATCGGCACGCCGCCGATGGCGTCGACCATGTCCCGGAACCCGACGAAGTTCAGGTGCACGAAGTGGTCGATGCGCACGTCGGTCAGGGATTCGATGGTCTTGACCGCGCACGGCGGCCCGCCGTGGAACAGCGCCGCGTTGATCATGCCGTAGTAGCCCTGCGTCCCCTCGGCGTCGCCGTAGGCGTCGCACTGGGGCAGCTGCACCAGGGAGTCGCGCGGGAAGTTGACCACGGTGACCCGCCCGCCGGGCGAGATGTGCGCGAGCATCAGCGAGTCGGAGCGCTCGCCGACGAAGTCCTTGCCGCCGTAGGCGGCGTTCCCGTCCTCCCGGTCGTCGGACCCGATGAACAGGATGTTGGCATCGTCCCCGATCTTCTCCGGGCGCTCCTCCTCGTCGAGGGCGGCGTTCAGGTCGTGCTGGACCATGTCGGAGCGGAGCGAGTGGTAGTAGCCGTAGGCGGTGGCGGCTCCGGCGGCCAGGACCACGGCCAGGGCGGCGGCGGTCCAGCCGACCGCGCGGGCGAGCCCGCGGCGGCGGCCGCTCCTGGGCGGAGTGCCGGGCGGCGGCTCGGCTGCGGCCCCCGCGGGCGGATCGCCGGGGTCGCCCGGAGCGGGGCGGGTGGCGTCATCGGGCATCGGTGGGGATCTTCTCGACGGGAGCGATGGACGGAGGTCCGTGCGGTTCCGGCCACCATGCGGGGGAGAGAAGGGCCGACAGGACACGGGCGGACCACGGCGCGGTGGTGGGGATCGTCCTCCGCGGGTGAGCTGATTTTACGAGACGGGCGCCCTCAATTGCGCGTGGGGGATGCCCGTATTCGGAATCGTTGCCCGGAAACCCGGGGGAAATTCCGCGGGGCGCGTGCGGACCCGTTCGCGACCTCGGAACGGTCCGCCGCGCGCCCCGCGCGGGCCGCGGATCAGCCCCGCCGCGCGTACAGTCCGTCCGCGAGGTAGACCAGTGCGGCCGCCACGACGATCTGCACGATCAGGACGAAGATCCAGAGGGTGGAGAACAGCGAGGCGATCCAGCCCCCCACGAACGCGGCGATGATGCCCAGGAGCAGGGTGAGCCAGATGGACAGGTGCTGCTTACCGGGGATGACCAGGCGGCCCAGGGCCCCGATGATCAGTCCCACGACGATCGCGCTGATGATGCCGGTGATGGTCACGGCGTTCCCCCTTCATCGCACCGGATGGACCGGCGGGGCGTGCGGCCCCGCAGGTATACCTATCCGCGTTCCGGGCTGTGAATGTGTGCCGAAGGGCGCTTTTGTCGTCCTTGGAAACACTGTGACCTGCACTTTTAGAGTCTGGTTGAAGGGTGTGGCGCCGAGGTGAGCCCGCTCGGCACCATAGGTGGGGCGTGACCGCGCCGAACCCGCCGCGCCGCACCGCGTGCAGGACGGGCACACGGGACGGCGCACGTGTTCGCCGGACCCGGCCGGGGGCAGGGATGGGGGTGCCCCCGGCCGGTCCATCCGACGGACCCACGCCGTGGAGCCCGCTGCGGACGTTCGACCGCGGCGGCTCCCGCGGCACCTCACGTGCGCCGCCCGGCTCCCAGCAGCTCGGCGCCGGCCGCGGTCAGGGTGTGCAGGACATGGTTGCGGTCCCGGGTGCTGACGATCAGGCCCGCCTCGCGGAGCACCCGGGTGTGGTGGCTGGCCGCGGCGGGCGAGATGTGCAGCCGCGCCGCCAGCTCGTTGGTGGTGGCCCCGTCGGCGACGACCGTCAGCGCCGCCGCCCGGGTGGCGCCGAGCAGGTTGCCCAGCGCCCGCTCCCCGCCCGAGGAGAGCACGTTCTGCCTGCGGGTGCGGTACACGCCGTTGTGCATCGGGTAGACGAGCACCGGCGGCAGCTCCGGGTCGGCCAGCGCCACCGGGAACTTCCAGCAGAAGTAGGACGGGATCAGGCGCAGCCCGCGTCCGCGCAGGGGCAGGTCGATGTCGTGGTCGCCGGGGTAGACCACGTGCAGCACCGGCTGCTCCCAGCGCATCAGCGGCTCGAAGCCGGCCAGCAGCCCGTGCACGCCGCCTTCGAGCAGGTCCCGCGAGCGCCGCACCCGGTCGGCGTCGACGTCGGCGTGCAGGTCGTCCCAGAACGGCTCCAGGGCGACGCGCCGGTACTCNCGCCCCCGCCGGTCCCCGTCGGCCAGCGCGCGCGCCCACGAGCCCAGCCCGTCGCCCATGGCGGCCACGATGCCCAGCTGCGCCTCCAGCTCCCGGCGGGGCAGCCTCTCGATCGCCTCCAGGGCGGGTTCGAACCCGAACTGCCCCTCGTCGGGGGTGAGGAAGTCGGGGAAGTACATCGACTGCGGGGCGATGGGGATGAGCCGGTTCTTGAGGGCGGGGGTGAGCCCGGAGGCGGCGAGCCGTTCGCGGGCCTCGCCGTACCAGCGGTCGACGAGGTTGCGGCCGCGGCGGTTCTGCAGCCGGTGCAGGCTGAGCACGAGCTCCCACATGGGGTCGGCGCCGGGCGCGACCCGTGTCCGGGCCAGGTCCGCGTCGGTGAAGTGGATGCGCAGCATCGGTGGTCGGGTTCTCCGCGATGGCCGGGCGGGGTACGCCCATCGTTTCAGGTCGGAGCCCCGGCCACCATGCGGAGCAGGGCGGGGGCGGGTAAGGGGTCCGTCCGTGTTCGGTCAGCGGATCAGACGCCGGTGCCGCCTCACTCGTTCCAGAAGTCGCTCTCCTCGGGGTCCTTGGTGCGGGCCTTGGTACGCGGGCGGCGGCCCGGCTTGCGCGCGGACGAGCCGGACGAGGACGCCCCTGACGTGGAAGGGCCGGAGGAGGAGCCGGACGGGGACGATTCGGCGGACGCGTCCGGCGACTCCGCCCCCTCCGGTGCCGACGGCCCGGACGGCGCCGTTTCGGACGCCCCGGAACCGGACGGGGAGGAGGCGCCGGAATCGGACGCCGGCGCGGCGGCCCGCGGCACGGCCCCGGAGCGGATGTTCAGCGCCTCGTCCTCCACGTCCAGCATCTTCTGCATGCCCTGTGGGGCGGCCGGGACCTTCTCGCCCCGGAAGTAGGAGCCCAGCACCTCCAGCGCGTGGTCGCAGAGCATCCGGCGGCCCTGCTCGGCGCGCTGGCCGCTGAGCTCCTGCAGCTCGGTCAGGTGGAGTTCGCGCAGCAGCCGCACCGCGTTGCGGATCCGCTCGCGGGTGCGGCGGTCGGCGATGGCCACGGCCAGCGTTTCGGCCTCGGCGAGCCCGGTGGTGGGGCCCTCGCCCAGCAGGGCGGCGTCCCGCTCGGCGATGAACAGGCCGGTCAGGCGGCGGATGGACTCGCGCGCGGTGGCCCGGGCCTCGCCCCGGTCGGCGTGGCGGGTCTGCAGCCAGGTGACGGTCGCGCTGCTGGCGAGGCTCACGGCGCCGCCGGTCAGCACGAGGAGGAATTCGTCCACGGCGTTCTCCAGGGGGAAGGGGGAGCGGGTGGTCCGGCAGCATTCGCGAGTCAGGGGCGGATTGTCAAGCTTCGTGGGCCCTTCCTGGGCCCCCGAAGCCGCGCCGGGCCCCCCGGAACCGTTCCCCGCGGGGCGGGGGAGGGCCGCGCCGCGCCGCCCTCCCCCGCGGGCGTCAGTGCGCCACGGCCTTCTCGGCCCCCGCACCGGTGAGCGAGCGGACCTCCATCTCCGCCTGCTTCTCCGGGTCGGCCGGGTCCTTGGACAGCATCGTGCCCAGCCAGCCGAGCAGGAAGGACAGCGGGATGGAGACCAGCCCCGGGTTGCTCAGCGGGAACAGCGCGAAGTCCGCGCCGGGGACCATCGCCGTCTCGCTGCCGGACACCGCCGGGGAGAAGACGATCAGCACGATCGCGGCGCCCAGCCCGCCGTACATGCTCCACAGCGCGCCCGTGGTGTTGAACCGCCGCCAGAACAGCGTGTACAGGATGGTCGGCAGGTTGGCCGAGGCGGCCACCGCGAAGGCCAGCGCGACCAGGAACGCCACGTTCTGGTCCTTGGCCAGGATGCCGCCGGCGATCGCGCAGGCGCCGATCACCAGCGCCGTCACCCGGGCCACCTTGACCTCGTTGACCGCGGACTCCTTGCCCTTGCGCAGCACGTTGACGTAGACGTCGTGGGCGAAGGACGCCGATGCGGTGATCGTCAGGCCGGCCACCACCGCCAGGATGGTCGCGAAGGCCACCGCGGCGATGAACCCGAGCAGCAGCGGGCCGCCCAGGGCCAGCGCCAGCAGCGGCGCCGCCGCGTTCGCCCCGCCCGGAGCCGAGCTGATCTCCTCGGGCCCCACCAGGGCGCCGGCGCCGTACCCCAGCACCAGGGTGAACAGGTAGAACAGGCCGATCAGGGAGATCGCCCAGACCACCGAGCGGCGGGCCTCCTTGGCGGTGGGCACGGTGTAGAACCGCATCAGCACGTGCGGCAGGCCCGCCGTGCCCAGCACCAGGGCCAGTGCCAGGGAGATGAAGTCCAGCTGGGTCAGCAGGTTCTCGCCGTACTTGGCGCCGGGGGCTAGCAGGTCCTGGCCCGCGCCGTCCGGCCGCGCGGCCGCCCGGCCGAGCAGCTCGGACAGGTTGAAGCCGTACAGCGCCAGCACCCACACGGTCATCGCCAGCGCGCCGGCGATGAGCAGGCCCGCCTTGATGATCTGCACCCAGGTGGTGCCCTTCATGCCGCCGATGAGGACGTAGAGGATCATCACCACGCCCACCACGGCGATCACGATCGCCTGGCCGGCCTCGCCCTCGATGCCCATGAGCAGGTTGACCAGGCTGCCGCCGCCGGCCATCTGGGCCAGCAGGTAGAAGAAGGACACCGCCAGGGTGGCCAGCGCGGCGGCGGCCCGCACCGGGCGCTGGCGCATCCGGAAGGCCAGCACGTCGCCCATGGTGAACTTGCCGGTGTTGCGCAGCAGCTCGGCCACGAGCAGCAGCGCGACCAGCCAGGCCACCAGGAACCCGATGGAGTACAGGAAGCCGTCGTAGCCGTTGATCGCGATGGCGCCGCAGATGCCCAGGAACGAGGCGGCCGACAGGTAGTCGCCGGCGATCGCGAACCCGTTCTGCGGCCCGGTGAAGGAGCGCCCGGCGGCGTAGTAGTCCGCCGCGGTGCGGGTGTTGCGGCTGGCGCGGAACACGATGAACAGGGTCACCGCCACGAACAGCCCGAAGATGCTCATGTTGAGCACCGGGTTGATCTCGCTCATCGGTCCTCCTCCCGGTCCTGCTCCTGGCGCGCGGTCTCGCTCTCGAGGCGCTCGCGCAGCCGCCCGGCGACGGGGTCCAGCCGCCGGTTGGCGTAGCTCGCGTACAGGCCGGTGATGACGAACGTCGTCACGAACTGCAGCAGGCCGAAGACGATGCCGACGTTGACGTTGCCGGCCACCGGGGTGCTCATGAACCCGGGGGCGAACACGGCCAGCAGCACGTACAGCAGGTACCAGGCGATGAAGAACGCGGTCAGGGGGAACACGAAGACCTTGAGCCGCCGCCGGAGCTCGGTGAACTCGGGCCCCGACTGGACTTCGC
Organism: Nocardiopsis halophila DSM 44494; assembly: GCF_000341245.1. GTDB lineage: Bacteria > Actinomycetota > Actinomycetes > Streptosporangiales > Streptosporangiaceae > Nocardiopsis_A > Nocardiopsis_A halophila. The sequence goes on along the minus strand of NZ_ANAD01000138.1, from coordinate 80,257 downwards.
GCCATCGGTCGTCCGGGGCGCCGCCGACGTCGCGCTCGATGCCGGTTCCGGTCACGCCACACCTCCAGGGGGAACGGGTGAATGTGCTCCACGCCACAGTAGGGAGCGGGACATCCGCACGTAACCTGCCCGGGGAGGAACCGCGCGGGTGTGCGCCGAGCGGTCGGTGAGCGGTCGCTCCCGCGCGATGAGCGGCGGGGCCGGTTCCGGCCCCGCCCGTCTCAGCGCAGCGACGGCCCGCGGTGGTCGTCGTCCAGGTGCAGCNCCCAGCGACACCCCCGCCATCACGGCGAACGCCAGCGGGACGGTCCACGGCGCCGGCTGGGCGATGAGCACCCCCGCCCACCCCGGCAGGTCCGGCCCGAACAGGGCCGCGGCGATCGCCCCCGAGGAGGCGGCCAGCCCGGCCGCCACCCCCGCCAGCGCGCCCGCCGGGGTCAGCCGCGGCCACCAGATGCCCAGCACCAGCAGCGGGCAGAAGGTCGAGGCCGCCACGGTGAACCCCCAGGTGACCAGGATCCCCGCGTCGATCCCGGCGGAGGCCAGGGCGGGCAGCACCGCCACCGCGGCGGCCGCCAGCACCGCCGCCCGCAGCCGCCGCAGCCCGCCCGGCAGCAGGTCGTGCGCGACCGCACCGGCGATCACCAGCAGCAGCCCCATCGAGGTGGCCAGGAACGCGGCGAACGCCCCCGCGGTCAGCAGCGCCGTCAGGACCGTCCCCTGCCAGCCCTGGTCCAGCTGGGCGGGCAGCGCCACCACCGCGGTGTCGGTGGCCCCGGACAGGTACAGCTGCGGCACCAGCACCCGGGACAGCGCCCCGTAGACCCCCGGGAACAGGTAGAACACCCCCAGCAGCGCCACCGTGATGGCGGCGGTGCGGCGGGCCGAGCGGCCGTCCGGGCTGGTGTGGAAGCGCATGATGACGTGCGGCAGCCCCATGGTGCCCAGCACGGTCGCGGTCAGCACCGACAGCGTGGCCAGCAGCGGCGGGCCGTCGTCGGCCGCGCCCAGGAGCGGCCGGTGCCAGTCGGGGCCGCCGGGCGGGGCGCTGCCGAGCACCGACGGGACCCGGTCGCCCTCGTCGAACACCAGCGTGCGCCCCGCGCCCACGCGGTGCTCGCCGACCGCCGCCGTCCACCGGGTGCCGTCCCGCTCGGTGATCCCCACGGGTTCGTCCACCCGCAGCACCGCGTCGGTCTGGAAGGAGACCGCGGTGTCCCGCTCGAAGTGGGTGAACTCGGCCGGCTCCACCGCCTGGCCGCGCACCTCGGGCCCGGCCAGCGCCAGCAGCCACACCGCCGGGACGATGAACAGCACCAGCTTCAGGCAGAACTGGAAGGCCTGCACGTAGGTGGCGGCGCGCATGCCGCCCAGCGCCAGCGCGGTGGCCACCACCGCGCCGGCGGTCACCACCCCCACCCAGTAGGGGGTGGGGCTGACCGCGCTGAGCACCAGCCCGGCCGTGCGCAGCTGCGGCACCAGGTAGAGCCCGGCCACCACCAGCACCACCACCGCGCCCAGCCGCCGCAGCCCGGGCGAGCCCAGCCGGGCCTCGGCGAAGTCGGGCACGGTCAGCGCACCCGAGCGGCGCATCGGGGCGGCCACCAGGACCAGCATCGCCAGGTACCCGGCGGCGAACCCGACCGGGTACCACAGCGCGCCGGCGCCGTCCTTGAGCATCAGCCCGGCCACCCCCAGGAAGGAGGCGGCCGACAGGTACTCCCCCGACACCGCCGCCGAGTTGAGCAGCGGCGACACGCGCCGCGAGGCCACCAGGAAGTCGGAGGTGGTGCGCATGGCGGCCACCCCGCGCAGCCCGATCACCAGGGTGGCCAGCAGCAGCGGGGCCAGGGCGGCGAAGGCGACCATCAGCGTCCGCGCTCGATCCGCTCGGCGCGCCGCAGCTGCCAGAAGCCCACCGCGGCCATCGCCGGGTAGGGCAGCGCGCCGATCACCAGCCAGGAGGCGGGCACGCCCAGCACGCGGACCCCGTCCAGGTCGGGCCGGGCCCACAGCAGCACCGGGAGCCCGGCCAGCACCAGCGCGGTGAGCACCAGCGCGCACGCGGCCTGGCGGCGCTGGCGGCGCAGCAGCTCCGCGGCGCGCTCGGCGTCGCCCGGGTCCAGCCGGGCCACCCGCCAGCGCCCGCGGGCCCGGCCGCGGGCGTGCGCCAGGCGGGTCTGCGGGCTGGTGACGGCGGTGCGGCGGGGGCGGTCCATCAGCCGCGCCCGCCCAGCTCGCCGCTGCGCGCCGCCTGCAGCAGCCGCTCGCGCAGCTCGCGCGCGTGCCGACGGCTCACCGGGACGTCGCCCACGTCGGTGTGGGCGAGCAGGCCGCCCGCCGAGTCGCTGCGCAGTTCGAGAACGGCGTCCAGGGCCACCAGGAAGCCGCGGTGCACCCGGGCGAACCCGTAGCCGCCCCAGTACTCCTCCAGCCGGGACAGCGGCATCCGCACCAGGTGGTCGGCGGTGCGGGTGTGCAGCCGCACGTAGTCGCCCTTGGCCTCGGCGTAGAGCACCTCGCCGCGGCGCACGTACCGGGTGCGGCCGGCGGTCTCCACCGGCAGCACCGGCAGCGGGTCGGGCTCGGGGCCGGCGTCCTCGCCGGGCACGGGGGCGCCCCGCACGGCGCGCGCGACCTTGTCCAGGGCGTCGGCCAGCCGTTCGGCGCGCACCGGCTTGAGCAGGTAGTCGACGGCGCCGATGCCGTAGGCGGTGAGCGCGTGGCGCTCGTGGGCGGTGACGAACACGATCGCCGGGGGCTCGCTCAGCCGGGCCAGCAGCGAGCCCATCTCCAGGCCGTCCAGGCCGGGCATGGAGATGTCCAGGAAGACCGCGTCGAACCGCTCGGCCTGGATCTTCTTCAGCGCGCCGAGGGCGTCGTCGGCGGTGGCGGTCTCGGCCACGTCGGGCGAGGCCTCCAGCAGCCGGGCGAACTCCTCCAGCGCGGGACGCACGTCGTCGACGGCCAGGACCCGCAGCCGGGCGGCGGGCCGGTGCGGACGGTGCGGGGGATGCGGGCGCGGGGTCACGGCAGCACCCCCGGCTGGAAGCGGGGGACCCGCACCACGACCCGGGTGCCGGCGCCTTCGGCGGTCTCCACCACCAGCCCGTACCAGGGGCCGTAGACGTGGCGCAGGCGGCGGTCGACGTTGGCCAGGCCCACGGCGTCGCCGTCCTCGCCCTCTTCGGAGAGCACCTCCCGCGCGCGCTCGGGCGGCATGCCGGGGCCGTCGTCCTCCACGCCGATGACGCAGTCGTTGCCCTCGGCCTCCCCGGAGACCTGCACCAGGCCGGTGCCCGTACCGGGTTCGACGCCGTGCCGTACCGCGTTCTCCACCAGGGGCTGGAGCACCAGGTAGGGGACGGCGACGCCGAGTACCTCGGGGGCCACCCGGACCTGGACGCGCAACCGGTCGCCCAGCAGCGCGCGCTGGAGGGCCAGGTAGGTCTCGATGGCGTGGAACTCTTCGGAGACGGTGGTGTAGTCGCCGTGCCGGGCGAGGCTGTAGCGGGTGTAGTCGGCGAAGTCGAGCATGAGGTCCTGGGCGCGGTCGGGGTCGGAGCGCACGAGCGAGGCGATCACGGTGAGCGCGTTGTAGACGAAGTGCGGGGAGATCTCGGCGCGCAGTGCGCGGAACTCGGCCTGGGCGGCGCGTTCGGCGGAGGCCTCCAGCCGGCCGCTCTCCAGCGCGCGGGCGACGAGCAGCGCCGCCTCCCGGACCGCCCGGGGGCCGACGTCGCCGTGCACCATCAGCGCCCCAGCCAGCTCGTCGTTGGCGTGCAGTGGTGCGGCCTGCAGGGGAGCGCTGCCGCGGGGCGCGCCCTCGCGCAGGACGGCGTCCAGCAGGGGAGCGGTGTCGGCGTGCTCGGCGGGCCGCCCGGACCAGACCGTCCGGCCGGACAGGTCGGACAGCGCCAGGCCGCGCGCGCCCAGCAGCCGGCGGAGCCGCCGGGCGGCGCCCCTGCTCCCGGGCCCGTTGAGCCCGTGTTTGAGGCGCTCGGACACGCTCCTGGCCGCGACGAGGGTGGCGGTCGACTGCGTGCGGTCGGGCCGGGCGAGGAGCGGAGGCATGGCCGTCTTCCAGCGTGGAGGGTGCAAAGTGACGTGGGACACGAAACGTCTACGGATTCTAGGCCTCGCCATCTGCGGAAGGGAGAGCGGGATGCGGATGAACTGGGTGATCGGCCCTGCCGACGTCGACGGCCCGGAGGCGGAGGCGGTGCTGCGCGAGTACTACCGCGACATCGTCGCCCGCTATTCCGGGCGTCCGGCGTCCGAGGCGGACATCGACGCCGCCATGAAGGAGGAACCGAGCGACGCCCTGGCCCCGCCCACGGGCCTGTTCCTCCTGGCCCGCAGGGGCGGCGGGGCGCCGGCCGCGGTGGGGTGCGTCGCCCTGCGCTGGTTCGACGGCGGGGTGGCCGAGGTCAAGCGCCTCTTCGTGCACCCGCAGGCGCGGGGCGAAGGGGGCGGGGCCGCGCTCCTGGCGGCGGCGGAGCGCGCGGCGGCCGGGCACGGGGCCGGCCTGGTGCGCCTGGACACCCGCAGCGACCTCGCGGAGGCCCGGAGGCTGTACGCGGCGAACGGCTACACGGAGGTCGCCCCCTTCAGCCAGGGGCCCTACGCCGACCACTGGTTCGCCAAGCGCCTGTAAGGCCTGTCCGGCGGCCCGTTCCGGTCGTCGTCCGAGCGACGACCGATGTCCGGGTGTGCGGGGTCGGCGTCCGGTTCCGTCCGACCGCGCCCTGCCTCGTCCCCCTCGGGCGCCGCCCACCTGGGGAGAAACGGCGGCGGCCCGTGAAGTCACTCTTGTGTTCGTGTGGGATGCATGCTTAAACTCACACATAACCACACGGAAACACAGGAGAAACCACATGTACGGGGAAGAGCGGCGCCGGGCGATCCTCGAACGCGCCCGCGAGGACGGGCGGGTGGAGGTGGCCGCGCTCGCCGAGGAGTTCGACGTCACCCACGAGACGGTGCGCCGCGACCTGACCGCGCTGGAGCGGGCCGGCGCCGTCCGCCGGGTGCACGGCGGCGCCATCCCCATCGAGCGCATCGGCTTCGAGCCCGCCCTCCCCCAGCGCGACGCCCTGATGGCCGCCGAGAAGGACCGCATCGCCGAGGCCGCCCTGGCCGAGCTGCCCGAGGAGGGCACCGTGCTGCTGGACGCCGGGTCCACCACCCGGCGCCTGGCCGAGCGCCTGCCCCCGGGGCGCGAGCTGACCGTGGTCACCAACTCCCTGCCGATCGCCGCGCTGGTCTCCTCCCGGCCCGGCATCACCCCGCTGCTCATCGGCGGCCGGGTGCGCCCCCGCACCCAGGCGGCCGTGGGCGGCTGGGCGCTGCGGGTGCTGGAGGAGGTCTACGTCGACGCCGCCTTCCTCGCCACCAACGGCGTCTCCGCCGAGCGCGGCCTGACCACCCCGGACACCTCCGAGGCCGAGGCCAAGCGGCGGATGGTGCGCGCCGCGCGCCGCGTGGTGCTGCTGGCCGACCGCACCAAGGTGGGCGACGACCGGTTCGCCCGCTTCGCCGACCTCTCCGAGGTCGACTGCCTGGTCACCGACGCCGGGCTGGACGCCCGCCTGGCCGAGGAGCTGGGCGCCGCCGGGCCGCGGGTGGTGCTGGCGTGATCACCACCGTCACCGCCAACCCCAGCGTCGACCGGACGCTGGAGGTCCGGGCGCTGCTGCCCGGCGAGGTGCTGCGCGCCCGCGCCTGGTCCACCGACCCCGGCGGCAAGGGCGTGAACGTCTCCCGCGCCCTGCACCGCAACGGCGCGGCCACCACCGCCCTGCTCCCGCTGGGCGGCGCGCCCGGGGCCGAGCTCGCCGCGCTCCTGGCCGAGCAGGGCGTGCCCTGCGAGCGCGTCGAGGTGGCCGCCCCCACCCGCAGCAACGTCACGCTGACCGACGCCGCCGGCACCACCACCAAGATCAACATGCCGGGCGCCCCGCTCACCGGCGCCGAGACCCGCGCCCTGGTGGAGGCCGCCGACGCCCTGCTGGCCGCGGGCCCCCGCTGGCTGGTGGCCGCCGGGAGCCTGCCGGAGGGCGCCCCGGCCGACCTGTACGCCCGGCTGGCCCGCGCCGCGGCCAGGGCCGGGGTGCGCGTCGCGGTGGACACCTCGGGCCCGGCGCTGCGCGCCGCCGTCGAGGGCGGCGGCCTGGACCTGGTCACGCCCAACGACGCCGAGCTGGCCGAGCTGGCCGGCGAGGAGCTCGCCACCGTCGGCGACGCGGTGGCCGCCGCCCGCCGCGCGCTGGCCCCCGGCAACGGCGCGGTGCTGCTCACCCTCGGGCGGCACGGCGCCCTGCTGGTCGACCGCGGGGCCAGCGCCTGGGCCGGCGGGCCCGCGCTCGCCCCGCGCAGCAGCGTGGGCGCCGGCGACTGCGCCCTGGCCGGCTACCTGGNCCGCAGGAGCGGCTGGCCGCCGCCGTCGCCTGGGGCCGCGCCGCGGCGGCGCTGCCCGGAAGCACCGTCCCCGGACCCGGCGACCTGCACCCCGAGCAGGTGCGCGTCGTCGCCGACCCCGCACCCGAACTGCTCATCAAGGAGCTGTGAGCCATGGCGCTGTTCCGCAGGCGTGCCCGCGCCCCCGAGCCGTCCGCGCCCGATACCGCCGCGCCCGGTCCGCCCGGCGCCGCTCCCCCGCTCACCACCGAGGAGACCGTCCGCACCGGGATGCGCCCCGCCGACCGGCACGCGGCGGTGCGCGAGCTCGCCGCCGCGCTGTACGCCGCCGGCCGCGTCACCGACCTGGAGGGCTTCCTGGCCGACGTCGCCGCGCGCGAGGAGCAGATGCCCACCGGCATGCCCGGACGCGTCGGCCTGCCGCACGCCCGCTCCGCCCACGTCGGCGCCCCGTCGCTGGCCGTGGGGACCGTCCCGGGCGGTGTGGACTGGGGCGGCCCCGACGGGGACGCCACCCTGCTCTTCCTCATCGCCGCCCCGGAGGGCGGGGGAGAGGCGCACATGACCGTCCTGGCCTCGCTGGCCCGCCGCCTCATGCACGAGGGGTTCCGCTCCTCGCTGCTGGAGGCCCCGGACGCCGCCGCGGTGGCCGAGATCGTGAACAGGGAGGTGTCGGCGCCATGAGGTTCGTCGCCGTCACGTCGTGCCCCACAGGCATCGCGCACACCTACATGGCGGCCGAGGCGCTGGAGCAGGCCGCCGCCCGCGCCGGGCACGAGATCCGGGTCGAGACCCAGGGGGCCGCGGGCTCGCCCCCGCTGTCGGCCGAGGAGGTCGCCGCCGCGGACGCGGTCGTCTTCGCCGCCGACCTGGAGGTCCGCGACCGGGACCGGTTCGCCGGCAAGCCCTTCGTCGACGTGGGGGTCAAGGCGCCGATCAGCGACGCCGACGCGGTGCTGGAACGGGCGGCGGCCGCCGCCCGCGAGGCGCCGGCCTCCCCCGGGCCCGCCGGGGCGGCCGAGGCGGCCGGGGCGGGACCTGCCCCGGCCACCAAGGTCACCTCCGGCGCCGGGGCCGGCACCCGCGTCCGCCAGTGGCTGATGACCGGTGTGTCGTACATGATCCCGTTCGTCGCGGCCGGCGGCATCCTCATCGCGCTGGCCTTCATGGTCGGCGGCTACGGCATCGCCGACGCCGAGCCCTCCGAGGTCGTCGACGGCTTCGACCCGCTGTCCGCGCACGCCTGGGGCGCGCTGCTCTTCCTCACCGGATCGGCGGTCTTCGGGTTCCTGGTCCCGGTGCTGGCCGGGTTCATCGCCTACGCCATCGCCGACCGCCCCGGGCTGGTGCCCGGGTTCCTGGGCGGAGCGGCGGCGCTCACCGTGGAGGCCGGCTTCCTGGGCGGCCTGGTGGCCGGGTTCCTGGCCGGGTTCGTCGCGCTCGGGCTGACCCGCCTCAAGGTCCCCTCGGCGATCCGGAGCATCATGCCGGTGGTGGTGACCCCCCTGGTCGCCTCGTTCGTCACCGGCCTGGCGATGTTCGTGGTCCTCGGGCGGCCGCTGGCGGCGCTCATGGGGGCGCTGACCGACTGGCTCGGGTCGCTGACCGGCGGCAGCCTCCTGCTGCTGGGGGCGCTGCTCGGCGCCATGATGGCCTTCGACATGGGCGGTCCGCTGAACAAGACCGCCTACACCTTCGCCACCGCCGGGCTCACCGCGGTCGGCGCGGGCGCGTCGGGGGACCACGTGGAGTTCACCGTCATGGCGGCGGTGATGGCGGCCGGGATGGTGCCGCCCCTGGGCCTGGCCCTGGCCACGGTGGTGCGCCGGCGGCTCTTCAGCCGGGCCGAGCAGGAGAACGGCAAGGCGGCCTGGGTGCTCGGGGCCTCCTTCATCACCGAGGGCGCCATCCCCTTCGCCGCGGCCGACCCGCTGCGCGTCATCCCCGCCATCATGGCCGGATCGGCCGTCACCGGGGCGCTGACCGCCGGGTTCGGCGCCACCCTGCGCGCCCCGCACGGCGGCATCTGGGTGACCCCGCTGATCGGCCACCCGCTGCTGTTCCTGGCCGCGCTGGCCGTTGGCACCGCCGTGACCGCGGGCGCCGTCGTCGCCCTGAAGAGCATCGGCCGCCGCCCCGCCGAGGAGCCCGCCGCCCAGGCCGCCGCGGTCTGACCCGTTTCCGGCACCGGTCCCGGACGGACGTGATCCTGTGGGCCCCTGCCGGCGTCCCCGCACGTATCCGGAGGATCCGCCCGCAGGCCGTCTGTCCCCCGCCTCTGTCCCCGAGCCCGCGTCCCCGATCCCGTCACCACCGACCCCCGCCGTCCGCGCCCCCTGAGGAGGCCCCATGCCCAGCACCGACGTCGCCATCGGATCCCCGGTCGGCCTGCACGCCCGACCGGCGAGCCTGTTCGTCCAGGCGGCCGCCGCCACCGGCCTGCCCGTGACCATCGCCAAGGACGGCGGCGCGCCGGTCGACGCCCGCAGCCTGCTGGCGGTCATGGCCCTGGGCGCCCGCCACGGCGACACCGTCACCCTGGCCGCCGAGGGCGAGGGCGCCGAGGCCGCCGTCGCCGACCTGGCGAAGATGCTCGCGAGCGACCTGGACGCCGAGGGCGCGCCCTCCTCCTGAGGCGGCCCGTCCCACCCGGTCGGCGCTCCCGTCGACGTCCACCCCGCCGAGGGGCCGCCGACCGGGTGCGCGCGTGGATCGCCTGATCCGCGGGCGCTCCGGGGCGGCCCGTCCGGGCCACCGGGAACTCCGCACACCGTCCGGGCGTCCCATGAGCGCGAGCGCGATCCCACCCGGAAGGACGACATGGTCTTCAAACGCCTCCTGGCCGCGACCGGCATCATCGGCGGCCCCACGATCGACACGGTCCTGGCCCGGCCCGACGTCCGCCCCGGTGAGCGGGTCCAGGGCCGCATCGACCTGGTGGGAGGCGAGGCCGAGGCCAACGTCAACCGCATCGACCTGGAACTGCGCACCCGCGCCGAGGTGGAGACCGACGAGGGCGAGCGCCTGAGGACGGTCGACGCCGGCGCCTTCGGGGTGACCGGTCCCTTCGTCCTCGCCCCCGGTGAGCGGCGACGCATCCCGTTCGAGTACCCGCTGAGCGTGCAGGCCCCGCTCAGCGCCGCCTGGGGCGCCCCGATGCCCGGCTCGGAGCTCGGCCTGCGCACCCACGTGGACATCGGCGGCGCGCTGGACGAGACCGACCTCGACCCGCTGCTCGTGCACCCGCTTCCGCCCCAGCAGGCCGTCCTCGACGTGCTCAGGGAGCTGGGCTTCGCGTTCTTCAAGAGCGACATCGAGCGCGGCCACATCAAGGGGACGCGGCCGGAGCTGCCCTACTACCAGGAGATCGAGTTCCGGCCCGGGCCCGCCTACGCCGACCGGATGAAGGAGCTGGAGCTGACCTTCGTCGCCGACGAGCGCGGCGTCCAGGTGGTCATCGAGGCAGACAAGCGCGGCGGCCTGCTCACCGAGTTGGTGGACCGCATCGGCGGCTTCCACCTCCCCTACGAGGGCGGGGTCGACGTCCGGGCGATGGTGCAGCAGCAGATCGATGCCCTGGTCAGCCGCCGTTCGGGCCTGATGGGCGACCTGTTCGGCTGATCAGGCCGGGCCGGGGCGGCCGGGCCGCCGCCGGAGCGGAGGCCCGGCCGCGCGTCACAGGTACATGCCCGTGCGGCGCTCGGCCGCGCGGTCGGGCGGCTGTGCGGGCACGTCCTCGGCGGTGAGTTCGCGCAGCACGCCGGCGTCGCCCAGGTCGCCCCCGGCGATGCGGGACGCCTGGTTGCGGGCGGTCAGCTCGAACACCGCCTGCGCCAGCCGCGCGTTGGCCGGGGCGGCCGTGCCCCGCTCGGCCGCCCGGGCCCGGGCCAGCAGGTCCCGTGCGGCCGCGGCGGCCCCCGCCGCCACCCGGAACCCGGCCAGGTGCGCCCGGTCGGTGAAGACCGCCACCAGCTCCTCCACGGCCAGGTCGGGGAAGCGCAGCCGGCGGGTGAACAGCGCCCCGAGCCCGGGGCGCGCGTCCAGCAGGGCGGGCAGCTCGGCCGGGTCGCCGGAGGCGATCACCAGCAGGTCGCTGCGGTGCTCGCGGACCAGCCGGACCAGCGCCTCGGCCGCCTCCTCGGCCGCGGCCCCCGAGGAGGGGCGGGGCAGCACGGTGTGCGCGTCCTCGATGAGCAGCACGCCCCCGGCCGCGGCTCGCACCGCGCTCTGCACCAGCGCCGTGCTCTGCCCGGGCAGCGTGCCGACCAGGCCCTCCCGGTCCACCGGCGCCACGTGGCCCGAGGAGAGCAGGCCGCGCCGGGCGCACACCGCCCCGGCCAGCTCGGCCACGGTGGTGCGGCCGGTGCCCGGGGCGCCGAGGAAGACCATGTGGTCGACGGCGCCCGGGGCGGTGATCCCGGCCCGGCGCCGCGCCTGCTCCACCCGCGCCCGCGCGTCCAGCGCGCGCAGCTCCCGCTTGGCGGGCTCCTGGCCCACCAGGCGGTCCAGCCGCACCAGGGGGTCGGTCGGCGGGACGGCGCCCACGCGCGCCCCGACGGTGGCGGGGATGTCGGCGGGCAACAGCTCGCGCAGCTCCTCGGGCGGCCGCACGGCCCCGTCGGTGATCCGCTCGGCCTGCAGCGCGGTGGCCCGCTCCAGCAGGTTGCGCACCAGCCGCGCGTTGCCGAACGCCCCGTCGCGCGGGGCGTTCGACAGCAGCCGCCGCACCCGCTCCCCCGTGCCCTCGCCCACGGTGAACCCCGCCTCGGCGGCCATGTGCGCGAAGATCTCGGTGAGCTCCTCGTCGGTGTAGTCGGCGAAGCCGACATGGCGCGGGAAGCGGGAGGCCACCCCCGGGTTGGAGGCCAGGAAGCGCTCCATCTCCTTCTCGTATCCGGCCACGACCACCACCAGGTCCTCCCGGTGGTCCTCCATGAGCTTGAGCAGGGTGGAGACGGCCTCGGGGCCGAAGTCGTTGCCCGAGTCGGACTGGCTCAGCGCGTAGGCCTCGTCGATGAACAGCACCCCGCCCAGGGCGCGGCGCACCGCCTGCTCCACCTTGGGGGCGGTCTGCCCGATGTACTCGCCGACGAGGTCGGCGCGGCCCACCTCCACCAGGTGGCCGGAGGGCAGCAGGCCCAGGTCGGCGTAGATCGTGCCGAGCATCCGGGCCACGGTCGTCTTGGCGGTGCCCGGGCTGCCGGTGAAGACCATGTGCCGGGCGGGCGCCTGCACGGCCGCGCCCGCCTCGGCCCGGAGCCGGTCGGCCCGGGCCTCGGCCGCGTACAGCCGGACCTCGCGCTTGACCGACTCCAGCCCGACCAGGCCGTCCAGGGCGGCCACCGGGTCGCCGCCGTCCCCGCCGCCCGCAGTGCGCGTGTGCGGTGCGGGCCCGGCGGCGGCCGTGTCCGGGACGTCCTCGGCCGACAGGACGGTCCGCGGTCCGGGGTCCCCTCCGCCCTGTTCGGACCGGCGCCGCGTGTGCCGGGCCAGTGCGCGGTCGAGCAGGGCGCGGGCGGCGTGCGCACCGGCCGTGCCGGGGCCGCCGCCGCTGCGCCGCAGCACCTGTTCGGCCTTGGCGCGGGCCCCTGGGCCCAGCTCGGCCCGCTGCTCCCCGGCCATGGCCTCCATGATCCGGGCCAGTTGCGCCCCGGTGGGGCGGGGCAGGGCCAGGCGGCGCGGGAAGCGGGCCGCCAGCCGGGGGTTGGCGCTCAGGAAGCGGCCCATCCGCTCCTCGGTGTCGGCCAGCACCACGACCAGGTCGCGGGGGTGCTCGTCCATCTGCCGGATCAGGGCGTTGACCGCGTCGTAGCCCAGGCTGCGGGCGGCGTCGGACTCGGTCAGGGCCGAGGCGTCGTCGATGAGCAGCACCGCGCCCAGCGCGCCCTTGACCACCTGGCCGACCTGGGCCGTGACCTGGCCGGCGTAGTCGGCGAGCAGCTCGGCGCGGTCGGTCTCCACCACCCGGCCGCTGCGCAGCCGGCCGGTCTCGGCGTAGAGGCCGGCCAGGACCCGCGCGACGGCGGACTTGCCGGACCCGGGGCCGCCGGTCAGGACCAGGTGCCGGGCGGGGCCGGCCGTCCGCAGGCCCGCGTGCTCGCGCATCCGCTCCGCCTCCGCCTCGGCGTGCACCGTGCGCAGCTCCCGCTTGACCTGCTCCAGGCCGACGAGGGCGTCCAGCTCCTCCAGGGCGCCGCGGGGGCGCTCGGGCGCCCCTCCGGGCCCCGTGGCCGCTCCGTCCCCGGACCCCTCTGAGCCCGGGACCGCGGGCACGGAGGCGATGCGGCGCGGGGGCGCGCAGAACCGGCGCACGTCGAGCTGGAACCCGAAGACGGGCAGCGGTGTGCCGGAGGCCGGCTTGGCCAGCAGGTCGTCGTCGCCGGAGGCGAGCGCGACCGCGCACCGGGTGCCCATGTCGAGCCAGGTGCGGCAGGCGTCGAACGCCCCGGCCGCGGCCGCCTCCCACAGCCAGGTGCGGGCGCCGCGCTTGAACGCCTCGGCGTCGTGGTCCCCCTTGAGCCGGGCGAACCGTTCGGCCTGCTCGAGGTAGTCGTCGCGGTCCAGCACGGCGGAGGCGACCGGCGGCAGCCCGGGCAGGTCCAGGCCCAGGGCCATGGCGGTGACCATCTCCTCCAGGTCGGGGACCCCGTGGGCGATGGACCGCAGCGACTCGTGCGCCTCGGCGAAGTGCTCCCAGGCCCAGGGCAGGAACCGCTCGGGCGGGGCGAACTCGGGTACGGCGGGGAACTCGTGCTCGGTGAGGTCGGCGGCCCAGGCGCGGCGCACCTCGCGGGGCGGGGCGGTCAGGTCGAAGCGGTGCGGCCCGGGGGTGCCGGCGCGGCGGTCGAGCAGGCGCAGCAGTGCTGTGCGGCGGGGCTCCCAGGGGGCGACGCCCTCGACCGCGTCCAGGACGTCGCGGAGCAGGGCCAGCACGGCCTCCCGGGACTCGGGGGTCCCGGCGACCTCCATCAGGCCGTAGAACGGCGGGATCTCCAGGGTGTCGAAGATCCATCGCACGGGGTCGGTGTCGGGGGTGACCCCGCGGATGTGGTCGCGCATCAGCAGCGACGGCAGGCAGGAGTGGCTGCCGGCGTTGATCCGCAGTGCGCCGGAGACGTAGATCAGCGCGTCCAGCACGTCGCCGGCCAGGCGCCGGCGCCGCGCCTCGGGGGTGCCGCGCGGCGAGTCCGGGGGGAACTCCAGGCCGCGCTGGTCGGACATGACCAGGGAGAGCAGGGAGGAGAGCTCGGGGACGAGGTCGTCGGGCACCTGCCATGGCCCGTACTCGTACACGTCCAGCACCGGCTCGTCGCTGAGCAGGGGCTCCAGGTGCTCGGGCAGGCGGATCGCCGGCAAACGCGCTCCTTCGCGGTGGAAGTGGGGGGTGGCGGTGCAGGCACGGGGCCGCGCACCGTTCGTGAGCTTACGTACCGCTTCGGACGTCGGAGCGGGGTCGACGGTTGCTTATCGTTTATCGATAATATCGAAAAACGATAGAGTCTCACTGGAGGAGGTGGTCCGTGTGCGATGGGACCGCAACGACGGGCGTGCACTGATGGCGGTGCTGTGGGTGGCCGCCGTCCTGATGGGCGGACTGGCGGTGGCGCTCCCGATCGCCCGTATGGCGGGGATCGGGGTGTCCGAGGTGCGGATCCCGGTCGAGCTCGACCGTGCCGTGTCGGCGCCGGCCGGGCTGTCGGGGGACGGCATCGCGGTCGAAGGGACCCGGGAGGCGGCCCTGGTCGTCACCGACCCGTCACTGGGGCAGCGCCTGCTGACCGAGGGGCCGACGCTCCTGTCCGGGGCGCTGGCCCTGGCGGTGCTGGTGCTCGTGATCCGCATGGCCGCCACGCTGCGCGACGGCGACGCCTTCGCGCCCGCCAACCCCCGGCGGCTGCAGATGGTGGCCGGACTGGTGCTGGCCGGAACCGTCGCGGTGCCGCTGGTGCGGGCGCTGGCCGTCGACCGGCTCTCCGCCCAGGCCCCCGCGGTCTCCGAGGCGGTCGTCTTCGGGTTCGGGGTGTCGCTGACGCCGCTGGTGGCCGGGCTCGTGATCGCCGCGCTGTCCGAGGCGTTCCGCCAGGGCGTGAAGCTGCGCGAGGACACCGAGGGGTTGATCTGAGGTGCCGCCGGAGGAACCCGGGCGGATCACCGTCCACCTCGACCGGCTGCTGGAGGAGCGCGGCATGACGGTGACCGAGCTGGCGGAACGGGTGGGGGTGACACCGGTCAACCTGTCGGTGCTGAAGAACGGCCGCGCCAAGGCCGTCCGCTTCTCCACGCTCTCGGCCCTCTGCCGTGAGCTGGGATGCCGCCCGGGGGACCTGCTCGACTACGAGAACTGACCCGATGTCACGGGCACAACAGGAATTGATTCCCGGAAAAGAGGCTGCTCAAACCGGAGGCACGTCCTCTTTGCTCCAATGTTTACGGTTCCGTTTCCGGGAAAAAATCACCTCGCCCTCGGAAAAGCGGGCACCCGGTGAGAAAAGAGGAGACGATGCCGACACTGCAGCCGGCCATGAAGGCCATCCGCCTCGTCGTCCCCGAACGCGAGGAGTTCGCGCCCATCCGCGATCTCGACGGCACCGTGACCCGGGTCGCCGCTCCCAAGGGCAGCTACCGCTACCGGCGCGGAGACGCGTCCTTCGAGTTCGAGACCACCGGCCGGACGGAGATCTCCGACGGCGTCCGCGTCGAGGTCTTCACCGCCCACCGCGCCGACGTCCGCACGCCCCTCGCCCGGGAGGCCTGAGATACGCCGACGGGGCCGCCCGTCGCGCCCCGTCCGGGGCGGTGCGGGCGGCCCCGTCGGCGAATCACCGTCGTGGGCGGGCGGCCGGCTACCGGGCGTCGGCGGACTCCGGGGCGCCGCCCTGCCGGTCGGCCGCCTCCACCTCCTCGCGGGAGATGCCCAGCAGGAACAGGATGGTGTCCAGGTAGGGGACGCTCACCGAGGTGTCGGCCTGCTCGCGCACCACCGGCTTGGCGTTGAAGGCCACGCCCAGCCCGGCGGTGCGCAGCATGTCCAGGTCGTTGGCGCCGTCGCCGATGGCCACCGTCCGCGACAGCGGCACCCCGGCCTCGGCGGCGAACCCGCGCAGCGCCTCGGCCTTGCCCCGCCGGTCGATCACCGGACCGACCAGGCCGCCGGTGAGCTTGCCGTCGACGACCTCCAGCGTGTTGGCGGCCGAGTAGTCCAGCCCGAGCCGGTCCACCAGGGCGTCGGTGATCTGTGTGAACCCGCCGCTGACGATGGCGAACTCATAGCCCAGGCGCTTGAGGGTGCGCACCAGCGTGCGGGCCCCGGCGGTCAGGACCAGGCGCTCGCGCACCGCGTCCAGGGCGGTGGCGTCCAGCCCCTTGAGCAGCGCCACCCGGCGCCGCAGCGACTCCTCGAAGTCGAGCTCACCGCGCATCGCCTCCTCGGTGACGCGGGCGACCTCCTCGGCGCAGCCCGCGTGCTCGGCGAGCAGCTCGATGACCTCGCCCTGGATCAGGGTGGAGTCGACGTCCATCACGATCAGGTGCTTGGCGCGCCGGTGCAGCCCGGACGGCTGCAGGGCCACGTCGATCTGCTGGGTGGCGGCCTCCATCGCCAGGTCGCCGCGGAGCGTCTCCGGGTCGGCCCCCGAGACCTCCAGCTCGATGGAGGTGACCGGGTAGCTCGCCAGGCGCTCGATGCGCTCGATGTTGGCCCCCGCGCGGGCGATGCAGGAGGCGATCGCCCCCAGCGCCCCGGGGCGCAGCGGGTCGGCCAGGACGGTCATGTGCAGGCGGTCGTCGGCGGACACGGTCACCCGGCCGTTGCCGGGCGTGAACTCGGCCTCCATCTCCAGATCGATGGAGGTCTTCTCGACGGCGCTGCGGACCTCGTCGAAGACGCGGTCCCCGCTGACGCCGGGGGCGACGCCCTCGTCGACGGCGAGGAGGGCGCCCAGGACGAGCCGGCCCCCGATCACGACCTGCTCCAGGTCGACGAGGGTCACCGGGAAAACGGAGAGGGTGGACAGGAGTCGTGCGCTCACACCGGGGCGGTCGTGCCCGGTCACCGTTACCAGGAGAGTGGAATGCTCGTTCATCGCGTGAACAACGGTACTCGCCCTGCTCTTGGGCGTTGATGGCAGGGCGGTGAGGTTGAATCACGAGTTCACCCGGCGTCCACCGGGGCGTCGCCCTGCCAGGGGTTCTGTCCCGGGCGGTCCTAGGCGTTCTTCTTGCGCTTCGGCTTCTTGGCCTTGACCTCGATCCCGCCGAACATGCAGGTGCCCGTGAGGCGGATCACCGGGGCGTTGGGGTCGGTCACCGCGTCGGTGCCGTTGAGCGAGGTCCCCCCGAAGATCGCCGTGGTGGTGTTCACCACACGGACGCCGTGCGGGACGGTGATCTCCAGGCCGCCGAAGAGCACCGCGCACTGCACGGTGATCTCGCGGCGGGCCAGTACCGCCTCCCGGAAGTCCAGCTCGATCCCGCCGAACATCGCCGAGACGTTGGTGCGGGGCTCCACCAGCCAGCGGCCCTTGCGCTCGGCCCCGCCGAACACCGCCACGATGTTCTCCCGGCCCTGGCTCTGCGAGAGCAGCCGCTGGGCCTCGGGCGAGGAGTAGTCGGGCGCCCGGCCCCCCTCCGCGCTCGGCAGCGGCAGGTCCCGGGTGACCTCGGCCAGCTCGCCCACGGTCTTGGCCCGGTAGAGGGCGTCCAGCCGCTCGGAGTGCTCGGCCTGGTCCAGGCGCCCCTCGGCCAGCCCCTCGCGGAGCCGCTCGGCCACCTGCTCGCGGTCGGCGTCCGAGGCGCGCATCTTCTCCGGCTCCATGGCCGCGGCCCTCCCCTGCGTCTGCGGTGCGTCCGTCGAATATGCCATGCCGGTCCCCGCCCCGTTCAGGAGTGCCCGCCGACGGCCCGCGTCGTGACCGAGACCGAGCCCAGGAACACCAGCCCGGTCACGACCACCGTCGGCGCGCCGGGCGCCGCGGGGGCGGCCCCGTCGAGCTCCACCGAGCCCAGGACGGTGTTGGCCCTGTTCTCCACCCGTACCCCCGGCGGGACGACCAGCTCGACGCTGCCGAGCAGGACGGCGCACTGCAGCACCACCCGGGGGCCGGCCATCACCGCCTCGCGCATGTCCAGCTCGATGCTGCCGAGCACGGTCGAGGCGTTGGTGCGGGGCTCCACCAGCCAGCGGCCCTTGCGCTCGGCCGAGGCCAGCAGCGCCACGATGTTCTCCGAGCCGACGGAGGCCGACGGGTCGGGCCCGGACGGCCCGGGCCGCACGGACGGCGCGGACACCGGGCCGCCGGCCGCGGGCAGGTCCGCGGTCAGCGCGGTGAGCTCGCCCATGGTCCTGGCGCCGAAGGCGGTGTCCAGGCGCTCGGTGTACTCGTCGTGGTCCAGGCGGCCGTCGCCCAGGGCCTCCCCCAGGAGCCGGGCGGTGTACTCGCGGTCGGCGTCCGAGGCGCGCAGCGTGGGAGCGGTCGCGGGGGCGGCGTCGTCGTTCATGACCACGAGTATCGTCCGTGGGGGGCCGACGGGGGATCCGGAACCGACCCTGGGGTTCCCCTGAGAGGCGGCCCCGGCCGACCCTGACCGGGGCGGCGCGGGGTCCGAGCGCACGGTGCACAGGACTGAGGAGAGCAATGGACGGCCAGGTGCTGCGGATGATCGGGGCGGGGGTGCGCCGGGACGGCGCCGACCTGCTGACCGGTGTCGACTGGACGGTCGAGGAGGACGAGCGCTGGGTCGTCCTGGGCCCCAACGGGGCGGGCAAGACGACGCTGCTGGCGCTGGCCGCCGCCGAGCAGCGGGCCACCGAGGGGCGCGTGCGGGTGCTGGGCGAGCCGGTGGAGGAGGCCGACGCCGCCGAGCTGCGCTCGATGGTGGGCTATGCCGGCTCGTCGGTGGCCAACCGGACCCCGGACGCCTCCGTCGTGCTCGACCTGGTGATCAGCGCCGCCTACGGGCTGCTGGGCCGGTTCGGCGAGGAGTACCAGACCCCCGACTTCGGGCGGGCCCGCGCGCTGCTGTCCCAGTGGGGCGTGCTGGAGCTGGAGGGCCGCCGCTTCGGCACCCTGTCGGAGGGGGAGCGCAAACGGGTGCTGATCGCCCGCTCGCTGATGGCCGACCCCGAGCTGCTCCTCCTGGACGAGCCCGCGGCCGGGCTGGACCTGGGCGGCCGGGAGGACCTGCTGCGCCGCCTGACCCGCCTGGCCGACAGCCTGGAGGCGCCCGCCCTGGCGGTGGTCTCGCACCACGTCGAGGAGATCCCCCCGGGGTTCACCCACGGGCTGCTGCTGCGCGAGGGGCGCATCGTGGACTCCGGGCCGCTGGAGGAGGTCATGACCGCCGACACCCTCGGTGAGACCTTCGGGCTGCCGCTGAAGGTGGAGCGCGACGGGGACCGGTGGAGCGCCCGGGCCGTGTGAGGGGCCGGGGGCCGCCGGGAACGGCGGTGCCGAATGCGGTTCGTGGTCAATCGCCCCATCCGGTCGGCCGCAATGGATCGGCCGAGGAATTCCGTGCGCCCGTCCTGTCCGCATACGGCCAGGTCGGGCGTGTTTGTGCGCTGGTGATCGTCCTTCTTCGCAAAGCAGCGGCACAGGTCGGGATTTATGATCGCGGCGAAGCCCCCCGACCGCCCCGCAGAGGAGAGCCGGAGCCGCCCCCGATGCTTGCCATTGTCCTCATCCTCCTGGTCTTCGTGGCGATCCTGCTCGTCATCGGATGGCGCAGCGTCTGCATCGTCCCGCAATCGGTGGTCTACGTGGTCGAGCGGTTCGGCCGCCACCACCGGGACCTGACGTCGGGATTCAACATCGTCATCCCGTTCGTCGACCACATCCGCGAGCGCATCGACATGCGCATCCAGGTGGTCAGCTTCCCGCCGCAGGCGGCCATCACCCACGACAACCTGTCGGTGAACGTGGACACCGCCGTCTACGTCAAGGTGACCAACCCCTACAACGCCACCTACAAGGTCGCCAACTTCATCCAGGCGGTCGAGCAGCTGGCCTCGGCGACGCTGCGCAACGTGATCGGCGGCATGGACCTGGAGCAGACCCTGACCTCCCGGGACCAGATCAACCGCGAGCTGCGCTCGGTGCTGGACGAGGCCACCGAGGAGTGGGGGATCGAGGTCAGCCGCGTGGAGCTGAAGGCCATCGAGCCGCCGGAGTCGGTGCAGGAGGCGATGGAGAAGCAGATGCGCGCCGACCGCGACAAGCGGGCCGAGATCCTCACCGCGGAGGGCCTGAAGCAGTCGGCGATCCTGCGGGCCGAGGGGGAGCAGTCGGCCGCGGTGCTCAAGGCGAAGGGGGATGCCGAGGCCGAGATGATCAACGCCAAGGCCGAGTCCGATTCGCGGACCCTGCGGGCGCGCGGTGAGGCCGACGCCATCCAGATGGTGTTCAAGGCGCTGCGCACCGGCGAGGTCGACAAGGACATGCTCGCCTACAGCTACCTGCAGAAGCTCCCGGAGATCGCCCAGGGCGACGCCAACAAGGTGTGGATCGTTCCCTCGGAGATCTCCAAGGCGATGGAGGGCATCGGGGACGCGTTCGGACGGCTCCGCCCCGAGGGCGGCGCGGACCCGGGCGCGGAGGGCCGCAGAGGCGGATGACCCCTGGGGCGCGGGCCGTCGGCCCGCGCGGGGGGAGACAAGGTGCGCCGCCGGCCAGGGGGGTCGGCGGCTCCCTCGTGCTCGTCGGTTCCGTGTTCGTTCCGTGCGTGTTCGCGGTCCCCGGGAGGCGGTCCCCCGCCGCCGAGGTCCCGTCAGGGGGTGCGGGTCACCTCGCGCCCGCCTCGGAGCGCTCGTAGCGGCGGCGGGCGCTGTCGAGCAGGTCCCACCAGGACGAGACGTCCGGTCGGCGGCGCAGCAGCGCGCGGCGCTCGCGTTCGGTCATGCCGCCCCAGACGCCGTACTCGACCCGGTTGTCGAGCGCTTCGGCCAGGCATTCGGTGCGCACCGGGCAGCCCCGGCAGATGAGCTTGGCGCGGTTCTGGGCGGCGCCCTGGACGAACAGGGCGTCGGGGTCGGTATCGCGGCAGTTCGCCTGCAGACTGAGATCAGCGGTCCACATGTTGCCCCACTCCCAAGATCAGACATGTGTCGTGCGGTCACACCGGCGGGCGCGGCGCCGGCGACGCGGGGAAAGGGCGGACGGGCCGACAGGGCGTGCGAACCCCGGACCGGTGTGCACACCGGCCCCTCCCGGGGATCGGGCCCTTTTCGGCGCGCGGTGCCCCTCCTCACCGCTGAGGTCGAAACTACGGACCGTGGCGGGGAACCGACAGGCCCCATTCGGCCCATTTCTGAAATAGTCCGTGTGGGTCATAGCCAGATCACCGATGAGTCACCTCGGGTCGGCACATTGTGACGGTCCGCAACCCCCTCCGTGGGGTGGGTCGCCCGGGAGTGAGCGAGGTCACTCCAGGTGAGAGGGGTTTCGGGCGCCCGCGTCGGCGGCGGATGCGGGGGGTGGGCGGCGGGTCGGCGGTCACAGTGTGTAGATTGTATGCAGTCCGCATGCGATGGTGCGGGCGCGCACCGCACCCGAACGAAGGTCACCGATGGACGTCTGGGAAGCCCTCGCCATCCTGGCGGCGGGGTTCGGCGCGGGTGCCGTCAACGCGGTCGTGGGCTCCGGGACGCTCTTCACCTTCCCGGTGCTCCTCGCGCTCGGCTACCCCCCGATCACCGCGACCGTCTCCAACACGATCGGGCTGGCCCCCGGTTCGCTCAGCGGCGCCTACGGGTACCGCAGGGAGCTGGTCGGCCAGCGCGGCAGGGTGCTCCGCCTGGGCGTGATGTCCCTGCTCGGGGCGCTCGGCGGCGGCGTGCTGCTGATCAACCTTCCGTCCGAGGTGTTCGAGCGGATCGTGCCGGTGCTCATCGGCGCGGCCTGCCTGCTGATCATCCTGCAGCCGCGGATCTCGGCCTGGGCCCGTGCGCGCCGCCCCGCCCGGCCCGACGGCGGCCGGCTGCTGCCCTTCGGCGTGCTCGGCGCCGGCGTCTACGCCGGATACTTCGCCGCCGCCCAGGGCATCGTGCTGATGAGCCTGCTCGGTACGGCCATCGACGACGACGTCCAGCGGCTCAACGCGCTGAAGAACTGCCTGGCCTTCACCGTCAACGCCACCGCCGCGGTGTTCTACATGGTCTTCGCCTCGCCCGCCTGGGAGGCGGTGGCGCTCATCGCCTTGGGGTCGGTCCTGGGAGGGTACGCCGGGGCCAGCCTGGGGCGGCGCCTCAAGCCGGTGGCGCTGCGCGGACTGATCGTGGCGGTGGGGCTCAGCGCCGCCGTGCAGCTGCTGGTCGACTGGTAGGGGCGGACCGGGGGAGGCGGCGGTCCCGCCTCCCCCGGCCGGGCCTCACCCGCGGGAGAAGTACCCCCGCCGGTCGGCGTCGTCGATCAGCGCCGAGGCGTAGGAGCCCAGCGCCTCCGACCCCTCGGCGATGATCTTGACCTTCTCGGCCACCTGAGCGCGCGTCACGCCGTAGCGCACCCACGTCCCGCCCTCGGTGTGCCAGTTCGCCAGCATCGGCGCCAGGCGGTCGATCGCCTTGGCGAACCGGGCGTCGGGGGTGCGCCGGGCCTCGAACTCGTCCCACAGGGCGCGGGTGTGCCGCGCCTGGTCCTCGGGCAGCAGCGCGAAGATGCGGTCGGCCGCGGCCCGCTCGCGCTCGGCCTGGGTGCTCTGCTCCTCGGGGGCGAAGATGAAGGTGTCGCCGGCGTCGATCTCCACGATGTCGTGCAGCACCAGCATCTCCACGACGCGGTCGATGTCGGCCCCCTCGGGCGCGTACTCGGCGAACACGCGGGCGGCGAGCGCCAGGTGCCAGGAGTGCTCGGCGTCGTTCTCCCTCCGGGAGCCGTCGACCAGCATGTTCCGCCGCAGAATGCGCTTGAGCTTGTCCGTCTCCAGGAAGAACCGGAGCTGGGACGTGAGCCGTTCGTGGTCGACCCCGCCGGCGAACACCGGTGCCGGTTCCGTCACGTAAGTCGCCCTCCTCGATGATGTCGGATGGACTCGGGGGATAGCCTCGGACGCCCGGCGCCGCTCGGGATGGTCCCATGGAACGGGCGCGGGCTGACGTAGCGGAGACCACGGGGGGAGCCGGCATGGAGCGACGGGTGAACGCACGGACACGACTCCTCGTCGTCGGAGGCGACGCGGCGGGCATGAGCGCGGCCTCGCAGGCACGCCGCCGGATCGGTCCCGACGGCCTGGAGGTCATCGCCTTCGAGCGCGGCGCCCACACGTCCTATTCCGCATGCGGCATCCCCTACCTGGTCGGGAAAACCGTAGCCGGTCCCGAGGACCTGGTGGCCCGGGACCCCGCGACTTTCCGGCGGGACCAGGCGATCGACGTACGGACCGGAACCGAGGTGCGCGCGCTGGACCTGGACCGGCGCACGGCCGAGGCGGTCGGCCCGGACGGCCGCGCGTACACCGAGCCGTTCGACCACCTGATGGTGGCCACCGGGGCCGTCCCCGTACGCCCTGGCCTGCCCGGGGACGAGACCGAGGGCGTGTTCGGGGTGCAGACCCTGGACGACGGCATCGCGGTCACGGCCTACCTGGAGGAGCGGCGGCCCAAGCGCGCGGTGGTCGTAGGAGGCGGGTACATCGGCCTGGAGATGGCCGAGGCGTTCGCCATGCGGGGGCTCGAGGTGACGGTCATCACGTCGGGCGCCGAGCCGATGTCCCCCCTCGACCCCGACATGGGCGCACTGGTGCACGGTGCGATGGCGGAGATGGGCATCGACGTGCGCACCGGGGAGCGGGCGAGCGCCATCGAGGCCGAGGAAGGCCGGGTCACGGCGGTCGTGACGCCGGAGAAGCCCTCNGGCCGGGTCACGGCGGTCGTGACGCCGGAGAAGACCTACCCCGCCGACATCGTCGTCCTGGGGCTGGGCGTGCGTCCCGGCAGCGACCTCGCCCGGGAGGCCGGACTGGAGATCGGCCCTACGGGCGGCATCGTCGTGGACGCCAGGATGCGCACCTCGCACGAAGGGGTGTGGGCCGCGGGGGACTGCGTGGAGAGCTTCCACCGGATCAGCAGGAGGCCGGTGGCGATCGCCCTCGGGACGCACGCCAACAAGCAGGGGCGTGTGGCGGGCATCAACATCGGCGGCGGCTATGCGCGCTTCGAGGGCGTTCTGGGGACCGCCATCACGAAGGTGTGCGACCTGGAGGTGGCCCGCACGGGCCTGAACGAGGCCGAGGCCGAGGCGGCGGGGTTCGCGTTCGAGAAGGTGACCATGGAGTCCACGACCCGCGCGGGCTACTACCCGGGGGCCACGTGGATGACGGTCAAGCTCCTCGCCGAGCGCCGCAGCGGCCGCCTGCTGGGCGGACAGATCGTGGGACGGGAGAACTCCGGCAAGCGCGTGGACGTGCTGGCCACGGCGCTCTGGAACGGGATGGACGTGGAGGACGTCGCCGGGATGGACCTGGGCTACGCCCCGCCCTTCTCCCCGGTGTGGGACCCGGTCCTGATCGCGGCCAGGAAGCTGGCCGAACGCATCGGCCACTGAGGGGCGCGGAACACCGGGGGAGACGGCCCCGCGGTCGGCTGCGGACCCCGCCTCAGGGAGGGGAGGGCGAAGCGGTCAGGAATCGAGAAGCGCCGGTCACGGGCCCGAACCTAGCGTTGTGACCATGGCGAACATCGAGTACATCACCCTGGGAGCGGCCGATCCCGCGGCCGCGGAGCGCTTCTACAAGGACGCCTTCGGCCTTGAGGGCGGCCAGGTCCGTGTCCAGCTCTCTGAGGAGCCGTCCTCGGGCTTTCGCGGGTACACCCTGTCCATCGGGGCGTCCCAGCCCGCGGACGTCGACAGCCTCCTCGGCACCGCCGTCGATGCGGGGGCCGAGGTCCTCAAGCCCGCCGCCAAGTCCTTCTGGGGCTACGGAGGCGTGGTCCGGGCCCCGGACGGTGCGGTCTGGAAGGTCGCGAGCTCATCGAAGAAGGACACCGGCCCTGTCAGCCGGCGGGTCGACGACATCGTGCTGCTGCTGGGCGTCGCCGACGTGGCCGCGAGCAAGCGGTTCTACGCCGGGCAGGGCTTCCCGGTGGCCAGGAGCTTCGGGCGGACCTACGCCGAGTTCGACGCGGAGGGCGGCGTGTTCACCCTGGCGCTGTACCGGCGCCGGGCCCTCGCCAAGGACCTCGGCGTGGACGCCGACGGCGGCGGGTCGCACCGGATCACGGTCCACAGCGGGGCCGGGGCCTTCACCGACCCGGACGGCTTCGTCTGGCAGGGCGCGGCCGCTCCCCGGCCGTGACGGTTCCCCCGTGCGCGGCTGCCCGGACGGCGCCTACCCCTCGGACAGGTGGCGGTGGAACCACTCGGTCAGGGCCCGGTCGGCCAGCACCCCGCCCGGGGTGGGAGGTCCGGGCTGGAGGCCGGGCTCGGGGCCCAGGGTGTGCGCCAGGTCCGGCACGACCGCATGGCGCACCCGGTCGGGGCCGGTGTAGGGGGCCAGGGCCGAGCAGAGCCCGCGCCCGTGGTCCGGCGGCACCACCTCGTCCTGGCCGCCGCTGACCACCAGCACCGNCCGCCATGTCGGCGGCGCGCCCGGCCACGTCCAGCCGCAGCGCCGCGTCGCGCGCCGGCTCGCTCCAGGCGTAGGGGACGCCGGTCCGGCGCTCACGCGCCGCGATCACCCGCTGCGGCGCGGTCACCGGGTTCACCACCCCCGCCGCGGCCACCGGCAGGTCGGTCTCGGCCAGCGCCAGCAGGGCCGCCGTGCCGCCGGCGCCCACCCCCATCAGCCCCACCGGGCCGTCGACCACCGGGAACCGCCCGGCCAGCTCGGCGGCGGCCGCGTGCAGTTCGGCGCAGGCCTGCTCCACCACCGGGGCGTACAGCCGCAGCAGGTAGTCGGCGCGTCCCAGGTCGTTGACGGCGGCCACGCCGCCCTCGGGCAGGCGGGCGCCGAACAGCGGCAGCCCCAGGTACATCCGCCAGGCCGGCAGCGAGGCCATCGGCAGCGTCCCGGCCAGGGCCGTCTCGCCGCGCGGCGGCTCGAACGCGTGCAGCGCCAGCACCATCGGCGCGCGGGGGCCGCCGATCGCGGGCGGGACCGCGAGGAAGGGGACGCCGGCCGCGGTCCCGGTCACCGGACCCGGTGCCGGGCCCGCCGCCGGTCCGACGTCGGTTTCGGTGTGCGTCAACGAGGGCTCCTCGATGTCAGGCGAAGTGCCGGCCCAGGTAGCAGCGGAGCATGAGCTTCGCTTCGGCGATGAGCGCCGGGTCGCCGTCGGGGTCGGCGCGGAAGGCCAGCTTGAGCACCGCGTCGGCGGCCTCCACGGCGACGGTGACGGCGCGGTCCAGGTGCTCGCCCTCCTCGGCCCCGGCCACGGTGGTGAGCAGCTCGCGCAGGCGCGCGGCGATCACGCCGTTGTTGTCGGAGGAGGTGTCGAGCAGGCGGACGTCGACGATGTCGCCGAAGTGCAGGCTGCGGAAGCCCGGGACGGTGCGGTGCATGTCCAGGTACTCGTCGATGATGACATCGACGGCCTCGCTCCAGTGATCGAACCCCCCGTTCTTGAGGCGGTCGGCCACGCGGGAGCTGAACATGTCGAGGTAGCGCAGCACCAGGGCCTGGGTGATCGCCCTCTTGTCCGGGAAGAACTGGTAGACCGAGCCGATCGCGACGCCGGCCCGTTCGGCGATGCGCGTGGTGGAGAGTCCGCCGTACCCGCCCTCGTCCAGGAGTTCGGCGCAGGCGTCCAGCATGCGCTGGACGCGGGCCATGCTCCGCTGCTGTGCGGGCCGTCGGCGCAGCGGAGCGCTGGCGAGCGCGGGCTCGACGGCGATGGAACTGCGGGAAGTAGTCATCACCTCTCTATGATGCCTTTCCGGAATCAAATGGTTCCCGTAATATTCCGGGTTCGTGCCCTGCGAATGCGGGGACGGTGAATTGGCCGAATCCGGCCCCGCCGGGCGGGTGTCACCCCCTCCCGGGGCTGGTAGAAGGGGTGGTCCGGTGAGCGCAGGCGTCCCCGAGAGGGTCCCCGAGTTCCCGCCCGGATTCCTGTGGGGCGCGGCGACCTCCTCCCACCAGGTCGAAGGGGGCGCCGACGAGCGCGGCCGGTCGGTCTGGGACGCCTTCGCCGAGGAGCCCGGCCGGATCGCCGACGGCTCCACCGGCGCCGTCGCCTGCGACCACTACCACCGCTCGGCCGAGGACACGGAGTTGTTGCGGCGGCTCGGGGTAAGCGCTTACCGTTTCTCCATGGCCTGGCCCCGGATCGTTCCCGAGGGGCGCGGCCGAGTGAGCACGGCCGGGTTGGACTTCTACGACCGGCTCATCGACGGCCTGCTCGAAGCGGGCATCGAGCCGGTCCCCACGCTGTACCACTGGGACCTCCCCCTGCCCCTCGAAGAGCGCGGAGGGTGGCTCGCCCGTCGGACCGCGGACCTGTTCGCCGACTACGCCCAAGTGGCGGTGGACCGCTTCGGCGACCGCGTCCTCCGGTGGATCACCCTCAACGAGCCGTTCATCCACATGGCACTGGGGTACGCGTTCGGTGTGCACGCTCCGGGAAAGGCGCTCATGACCGGCGCGCTCCCCGCAGGACACCACCAGCTGCTGGCGCACGCGCGCGCTTCGGCGGTGCTGCGGGAGGCCGGCCGCAGGGTGCTGCTTACCGACAATCTCACGCCCGTGGAGCCGCTGAGGGACGAGCACGAGGGGGACAGGGCGGCGGCCGACGCCTACGACGCCCTGCACAACCGCATGTTCCTCGACCCGATCCTGTTGGGGGCCTATCCGGACCTCGGGGCCTATGCGGCGGCAGGCGCGGGCCCTCTGGAGGAGGCGGTCCTGCCCGGGGACCTCGACGAGATTGAAGGGTCGGTGGACGCCCTGGGCGTCAACTACTACAACCCGACCGTGGTCGCGGCGCCCGGCCCGGACGACGGCGGACTGCCGTTCGCCCTGCCGCCCTACACCGACCGCCACCCGGGGACGCCGACCACCGCGTTCGGCTGGCCGGTGGTGCCCCGCGGGCTGTACGACCTCCTCACCGGACTGCGCCGGAGCTACGGCGACCGGCTCCCTCCGGTCTTCATCACCGAGAACGGGTGCTCCCGCGACGACGCCCCCGACGACGAGGGGCGCGTCGCCGACGCGGAGCGCTGCTCCTACATGGACGGGCACCTGCGCGCGCTGGCGGACGCCGTCGCCTCCGGGATCGACGTGCGGGGCTACTTCGCCTGGTCGCTCATGGACAACTTCGAGTGGGCGGAGGGCTACACCCAGCGCTTCGGCCTGGTGCACGTCGACTTCGACACCGGGGAGCGCACCCCCAAGGACTCCTACGCCTGGTACCGGGCGTGGATCGCAGGCCAGAACCGGGACTCCCCGCGTTGATCTCGGGGAAGCCGGGCTTGTACCGGCCGGTATTACCCCGACTTCCCCGAGATCAACGCGGGACACGAGCAGTACGAGCAGAGCAACCCGACCCGAAGGAACCAGTCATGACGGGGATCCCCGAGGACACCACCGAGGCCGCGCTCGACCGGGTGATGGAGGCGGCGGCCGCGGCGGCCCCGGACTTCGCCGCGATGCGCCCGGCCGACCGCGCCGCGGTGCTGCGGTCGGCCGCCGACGCGCTCGACGAGGCGGCCGAGGAGCTGGTGCCCATCGCGATGGAGGAGAGCCGGCTGCCCGAGGCGCGCTGCCGGAACGAGCTGGGGCGCACCACCTTCCAGCTGCGCCTGTTCGCCGACCACGTGGAAGAGGGGCGCTACCTGGAGGCCACGGTCGACCGGCCCGACGGGCAGTGGGGCATGGGGCCGCGGCCGGACGTGCGGCGGATGCTGGTCCCGGTGGGGCCGGTGGTGGTGTTCGGCGCGAGCAACTTCCCCTTCGCTTTCAGCACGGCCGGCGGCGACACCGCGTCGGCGCTGGCGGCCGGGTGCCCCGTCGTCGTCAAGGCGCACCCGGGGCACCCGCGACTGGCCCGCCGCACCGGGGAGGTCGTGGCCGGGGCCCTCGCCGAATCGGGGGCCCCGGAGGGCGCCTTCGCGGTGGTGTACGGGCAGGAGACGGGGCGCAGGGCGGTGCTGCACCCGCGGACGCGGGCGGTGGGCTTCACCGGGTCGATCCCGGGCGGGCGGGCGCTGTTCGATCTGGCGGCGTCGCGGCCCGACCCGATCCCGTTCTACGGCGAGCTGGGCAGCGTGAACCCGGTGTTCGTCACCCGGGCGGCGATGCGGGAGCGCGGCGGGGAGATCCTGGAGGGCTACGGGGGGTCGTTCACGCTGGGGGCGGGGCAGTTCTGCACCAAGCCGGGCGTGCTGCTGGTCCCGGCGGGCGCTCCGCTGGACCCGCTGGTGGCGGACGTCCGGGGGCGCGCGGCGGCGGAGCTGCTGAACGACCGGGTGGCGTCCGGCTTCGCCTCCGGCCTGGAGCGGCTGCGGGACCGGGACGACGTCGAGGTCCTGGTCGAGGGCGGGGACGGGCCGGAGGGGTGGACGCCGTCGCTGCTGCGGACCACCGTCGACGCCCTGCTGGCCGACCCGGAGGGGCTGCTGGAGGAGTGCTTCGGCCCGGCGTCCCTGGTGGTGGCCTACGAGGACGAGGAGCGGCTGCTGGAGGTCGCCGATCGGCTCCAGGGGCAGCTCACCGCCACCGTGCAGGGGGAGGAGTCGGACGCGATCGCGCCGAGGCTGCTGGCGTCGCTGGCCGAGCACGCCGGGAGGGTGCTGTGGAACGGGTGGCCGACGGGGGTGTCGGTGACCTACGCGATGCACCACGGCGGGCCGTACCCGGCGTCGACGTCCCTGCACACGTCGGTGGGGACGACGGCGATCCGCCGCTTCCTGCGCCCGGTCGCCTACCAGGGCGTCCCGAACGCCCTGCTCCCTGAGCCCCTGAAGGACGAGAACCCCCTGAACATCCCCCGCCTGCTCGACGGAGCCCCGGAGTAGCCGGCCGCATGCGCCGGGGGCGGGGGGGGCTTCCCCGCCCCCGGCGCACTGGGGTCATTGCCCGGGGCTCGGCGATCGATAGTGGTGAATTCACCACTCCAGGACACCGATAGTGGCGATTCCACCACTATCGATGCACGGAGGGCCGCGCTTCTTTTGGAGCGGCCCCACGGATGCCGCAGCGCACTCGGCGGCGATGGCTCCCGCCAGATGGTTCGGGAGTCAGCGATTCCCATGCCAGATCAGGCGTTGCCCGAACGTTCCGCAGTCAGCGGCCTTCTGCCGCCGTACCCGTTCCAGCTCCGAGGCGTCGACGCCGTGCAACCGTGCGAGGGCATGGACCACCTCCAGAACATCGGCGAGTTCTTCGACGGCGTCCGCCGACTCGTCGGCCTCCAAGTACTCGGAGACCTCCTCGCCGAGCTTCGCTCGCAGCTCGTGCTCGTACTCGCCCTGATCGGCGACCGTGATCACGGGGGTGAGTCCGTCACCGGCGATGATCTCGGGGATGCGGTCCCGGACCAGCTTCTTCGGCAACCACGCCTCCATCTGAGAGCGCCCCGGCCCAGGTGCCCCCGAACCGATTTGTCGACCGCACCTTACCGAGCGGTGCTGACATGCGCCCGTCGAGTTCCCCGGCGCCTTCACCCCAGGAGGCCTAGGAGATAGGCGGTGACGAGCATCCCCAGGACCGTGCAGGCCTGGCGGGCGCTCTCGATGGAGGTGTACTGCGGGAGATGAGGACGGGAGCGCCGAAGGCGCTGTCTCCAAGAGGGCTTCCTCTTCTTCGCGGGCGCACCGGAAGGGGCTTGAGAAGGTCGGGCGTCTCGCAGCCCTGGTGGAGTAGCCCTCCTCACGGAGACGCGATCGGCACGAGGCTCTACCTGGTCCTGGGGACCGAGTTCGTTCTGGAGGCGGGCGAGCCAGGGCGGGAGGGGCCGCGGGTCGTCGTGATCGTGGGCGGGCAGGCGCAAGAGCGCGGACGGCCTGTGTTCAGAGGGCGGTCGCATCTGGGCGTAGGGGCGGGCACGGTTGAAGCGGCGGCCTTTGGGAGCGGCCAGGACGGATCGGATGTGCGGGTTGGGCTGGGTCGTGGGCCCTGTCGCGGCGGTCGCGGGGGCCTGGGGGGTGTTCATGGCACCGGTGGTTCCTTGCATTCGGTCCGGTCGTTGTGGGTGAGGGGTGCTGCGGCCGCCCCTCCTTCTTTTCGTGGTGGGCGGGCCGGGGAGTGCGGTGCCGCCCCCCTCGTCTCGCGGCGCCGTGCTCGTCGACTCGCCGGGTTCTCCCTCCCGGGGCGGCCGCAGCGGTCCATGGGCTCAGGCGGTGAAGATGAAGGCCTCCAAACCGCGGGGAACCCCGCCGGGGTCGACGGGCAGGTCGGCCCACACGCACAGGCCCAGGTTGAAGGAGGCGTGGGGCAGGACGGGGAAGTAGCCCCACTGCAGGGCGAGGGCCTCGATGAGCAGTAGGCCGCGCTGTCCTTCGGCTTCGGCCCGGTCGCGGGCGGTGCGGTCGGTGGGTACGGCGGGCCGGGTGGGGGTCCATCCGGAGTCGGTGACCTGCAGCCGGAGGGTGTCGGGGCGGTGCAGGCTCAGGCGGCGGGTGACCTCGCCGCCCTCGGCTCCGGAGGCGGTGTAGGCCACGGCGTTGGCGAAGAGTTCGGAGCAGCACAGCTCGACGGTGTCCACGGCCTCCTGGGGGAAGCCCTTGAGGTCGGTGCGCACGTGGGCGCGCACACGCGAGGCCTGGCAGAGCGTGCCGGGATAGATGCGCGGCTCCCACCGCACCGAGCGGAAGGCGCGAGAGGCGGGCGGGCGTGGTGTGCGGGACGAGGCGGACATGGAAGCCCCCAGGGGGTTCGTGCGCCGCCGGTGGCGGCGTCGGTACGACCAGTGAGCTTCAGCATGCATGTGCCATACTGAAATCGCAATACGTAAAAAGCAATGCGTGTAATATGTGGCCGGAAATCCGAATTGCGCTCTGAGTCCGGGGCGGAGGCCTGGAAGGATGGGCGCCATGCCGAGGTACAGCCCGACAGTCCGCCGCCGACGGCTCAGTCTCGAACTCCGCCGCCTCCGCGAGGCCGCAGGGCTCACCGCAAGTCAGGCGGCCAAGCAGCTCGAATGGGACACGAGCAAGATCACCAGGATGGAGCGCAACGAGTGGAAGCGCCCCAATCCCCGTGACATCAAGGACCTGCTCGACGTGTACCGGGTCGAGGAGCGAGAGCGCAGGGAGGCTATGGTCGAACTGGCCCGCCAGTCCCGGCAGAAGGGCTGGTGGGCAGCCCACGACGACCTCCTCGGCTCCGGGACCTACATCGGTCTGGAGGCTGAGGCCTCGGTGATACGGACGTTCCAGCTCGGGGTGGTTCCGGGGCTGCTCCAGACTCCGGCGTATGCAGAGGCTCTGATGCGCGGCTTCGGGACGAACGAGGAGGTCATTCCTCGTCGCGTCGCCATCAGGATGGAACGCCAGCAGGTCCTGACGGGGGAGCATCCGGCCCGTCTATGGGCTGTTGTCGACGAAGCCGCTCTCGTGCGTCCCATCGGAGGGCCGGACGTGATGAAGGAGCAACTGGAACGGCTGATCGCGGTAGCGGCGGAGCAGGGCAACGTCCACATCCAGGTGCTGCCGTTCTCGGCCGGGGCACACGCCGGGCTGGGCGGGCACTTCGTCCTCCTAGAGTTCCCAGAGGACCCCGCTGTTGTCTATGTGGAGTCATCGACGGATGATCTGTACCTGGAGAGCCTGGAAGATCTTCAGCGCTATCGGTTGCTCTATGACCACGTTCAGGCATCCGCGCTGTCCGTCGCTCAGTCTCATGAGTACCTGAAAGACCTCGCGTCGAAGATTTAGAGGAGCGCTCTCCTATGGAACTCATCTTCCGTAAGTCCAGCTACAGTCAGGCGGAGTCGCAGGACTGCGTTGAGGTCGCCGATACCCCCGGCGCCAGCGCCGTGCGCGACACGAAGCACCGGGACCTCGGTGCCCTGCTCTTCGGCTCCCCCGAGTGGCGGGCGTTCATCGACGCCGCCAAGACGAACCAGTTCTGACCTCTGTCGCGCCCTGTCTCTCACTACCCGTGCGGCCGCCTGCGAGAGCGGCCGCACCAGTGTCACGCGGGCGCCGTCAGAGGTCCCGGCCCGTGTGGTGGACGAAGGCCGCCCACTCTCGCGGCGGAAGGACGAGCACGGTGCCGTGCGGGTTCTTGGAGTCGCGCAGGCCTACTCGGTCAGGGAGGCGGTGGGTGATCGCGGCTTCGACGCAGCCCTTGTCGCCGCTCCCTCCGGCCTTGAAGAACTCCGAGTGGGCGAACGGGTTCTCGGTCACTGCTGCTCCTGTGGGGTGAGGAGTGAACCCGGCGCAGGCTTCAGGCCGGCGCTGGACAGGTAGTCGAGTAGCGGTGTCGCCTCGGCGCGGACGAGTTCACGCAAGCGAACGTGCCCCCGCACGATTTCCGGGTCGTCGGTCAGGTCCACATGGAGCCAGTTGCCCTCCTCGTCATAGGCCATCCGCGCGGTTCGGACGTCGTCGAGGAGCCAGAAGTCCTCACAGGGCACGCCCATCCGTTCGGCGATGGCGCGCGGCAGGATGCGCACGTCCTCCCCGGCCCGGACGCTCGCGGGGTAGGCGCACGTCATCTCGAAGATCACGTACTCGGTCAGCGGCTCGGTGACCACGTGAACCCGTCCGATGGACGCGCCCCGGGCGTTGATCGCCGCGATGGTTCCGGCCCAGGGGCGGCGCCAGGCGGGGTCCTGGGGGAGGCCGGCCCGGAACCGTTCGAGGGGTTCCCGCTCGTTCTCTGCGACGTAGAAGTCCAGGGACTCCAGCCGGAACATCTGCTGCTCGAAGTCGTCGAAGACGTCGCGGAACTCCGACGGGGACATGATCGTCACGGCCGTGCTCCTTGGGGAAGGGGACATAGGGCGCGCTAGTCTTGGCTCTACCCCGATCGCACACAGACTATGACGGAGATCGGGAATGTATTGCGACTCAAATGAGACTAGGCCTGAGGAGGTCCATGGAGAGCGCCAGAGCGCAGGGAGCGCGGCGCCGCCTCGCTTCGCTCATGCGTACGGCCCGCCTCGACCATGGGCTGTCCGGCCATGAACTGGCCCGGGAACTGGGGTGGTCGCAGTCGAAGGTCTCCAAGATCGAGAACGGCCGGACCCGTCCGTCGGCCGACGACGTCGACCAGTGGCTCGACGCCTGCCGGGCCTCTTCTGAAGACCGGGAGCAGGCTGAGGAGCTGACGCAGGCGGCGCTGGTGGAGTCCCGTCGCTGGCGTGCCGTCCATGCCCAGGGCCTCAAGCAGCGGCAGCGGGAGGTCGGCGCACTGGAAGAGCGCAGCAGCGAGGTTCTTTCCTTCCAGCCCTCTCTTGTGCCGGGCCTGCTCCAGACCGCCGAGTACGCCAGGCAGGTCCTGACACTGGCCGACGCCTCCGCGACCAAGGACGTGCCCGCCGCCGTCGCCGCGCGCATGCAGCGCCAAGAGGTCCTCTACCGGAGGGACAAGCGCTTCCGCTTCGTCGTCACCGAGGCCGCCCTGCGCTGGTACCCCTTCGACAACGCACTCCTCGCGGCCCAGGTCGACCGCCTCCAGGCCGTCAGCACGCTGGCCAACGTCGAGCTCCGCGTCCTTCCCTTCACGAGCGCGTTCGGGCAAGCCCAGGACAACGGCTTCCTGCTCTACGAGGTCGCGGACGACCCGACGGTGATCGTGGAGACCTTCACTCGCGAGCTCGTCATCACCGAGCCCGACGAGGTCGACCAGTACCGCTCGATCCACGCCGTGCTGCGCGAGCATGCCCTGAGTGAAGCCGATAGCCGTGCCTTCCTCGCGGAGATGCCCACGGTTCGTCCGTAGGCCGCACCGCGCTCCCTGAGACGACCCTCTTGACTCGATAGTGAGTCTCATTTTAGTCTCAACTAAGTCTTTTATGGGGCGTAGAGGTGCGCCTCTCCGCGCTCAAGGGGCGCGATCGGTCGGCCCCGACCGATCGGCCGCCCGAAGTTCCAGCATCGAGGAGGTCGGCATGGAGCCCGAGGCCGTCGTAGTGCCGGACACCTATGAACCGCCCATGGTGGTGGACATGGGACCGGTGCCCGAAGTGACCCTCGGCAAGTTCGCCGAGGACTCCAAGGACCAGAACCGCTACTTCGAGTGACCCGCGTCGGGCCGCCGCCCTGGGACCACTGCCGGCGGCGGCCCCGGCTCTCCTGCTTCTGCGAGGTGCACGGCATGCATCTGACGGGGGGCGTCCCCGGTGGTGTCGAAGCCGGGGGCGTCGCGGTGTGGGAGCCGTCGATTCCGGTGCGCGTGCACGGGTCCGGATCCGTGCGCACGGCGAGGAAAGGCGCCTTCCGAGTCGCGGTGGTCGGCGACTGCTATGCGAAAGACGAGGAGCTCGCCAACGCCCCGGCAACGGTCGCCCTTGAGAACTGGAGGGCATTGACCCGCTGGCCCGGCTCCTACTGGGTCGTCGCCCATCGCCCAGGACGGACCGTCGTCATCGGTGATGCCGCCGGTGTCCGCCCCGTCTACTGGAGCCGTACCGGTCATGGACCGGTGTGGTCCACTTCGGCCCGCTGCCTGGCGCGGAGGACGGGAGCCGGAATCGACGACGCGGCCTTGGCGGCGTTGCTGGTGTGCCCACTGGTTCCCGAGGCGATCGCCGACCGTTCGGCTTTCGCGGGGGTGAACCGCCTTCGACCCGGAACGGCCTTGATCACCGGACACGGTGGGGTCTCGATGGCCGTCTACGAGAACGAAGCGGCCGTCGTCGAATTCGACAGGGCCGCAGACGAGCTGAGAGAGGCCCTCTTCGAAGCGGTCGAGGTGCGCGTCCGGGCGGGCGGAGTCGTGACCTGCGATCTCTCCGGTGGCCTGGACTCCACCACCATCACCGCTCTCGCCACCCGTTTCACGGGCAAGGTCGTCGCTCTGACACGCGATGATCCGGCCAGTCCCAGTGACGACCCCGACTATGCCCGCCGCGCCGCCGATGAGCTGGAAGGACTGGTCCATGAGAGCGTCGGCATGGGGAGGTTCTTCGACTGCATGGAGACGGCCCCGGCGACGGATCAGCCCTTCGCGGATGCGCCCCGGTGGGCTGTCCATCGGGGGGCCGCGCGCCGTTCGTGCGAGCTCGCCGCAACGGCTCACCTCACCGGTTCCGGCGCCGACACCTTGTTCTCGCCCCCTGCCTTCTCACTCGCCGAGCTATGGAGGCTGCGCCGTCGGCGCGACTTCGCCGCGCATGCATCCGCCTTTGCCCGCTTGCGTCGACTGCCTGTTCACGATGTGGTGCGAACCGCGGTGCGCCTGGCTCACACCTCTTACGCTCAAGGGCTCCTTCGACTGGCGGACCAGGTGGAGACGGCCGACGCAGGGGCGCGACGAAGGCGCGGCGCGGTCGACCGATTCACGTGGACGGGGGGATCGGGCGCCGCGGTGCTCCTGACCCCCTCGGCACGTCGGGAGGTGGCCGGTCGTCTGCGCGAGGCCGCTGAGACCACCCGCGTCCCGCAGTCTGAACTCGCACAGCGCAGGGCATGGGCCGAAGCCCGCGAATACGGCGCCTACCAGGCAGAACTGGCCATGCTGCAACGCGCGGCCGGGCTTTCCGCTCACGCTCCCTTCCTTGACGGCCGCGTTGTGCGTGCTGCGCTGTCGATTCCTCCTCACCAACGCGCCGACCCGGAGGTACAGAAACCACTGCTGAATTCGGCAATGACCGGAGCGGTCCCTGAGGCCGTTCTCCGCCGGACTACGAAGGGGGCCTATGACGGAACCGCCTTGGCCGGTCTGCGCGCCAACGCCCCTTATCTGCGCGCCATGCTCGCCGATTCCCGGCTCCAGGAGAACGGGATCGTCGACGGGGCCGCCGCGCGGGCGGAACTCGACCGCCTGGCGGCGGGTGCGCCCGGCAGGTTCGCCGCTTTGGAGGCCGTGATCGCCTTCGAGATGTGGATCCGTGGAGTCGAGAACGGAATCGGAGGAGCGGGATGCGAGTGAGGCCGAGCCGTCACGTGCACGCGGTCGTCAGCGAGCACGGAGCGATGCTCCTCGACGTCCGAGGCCGTGGACACTGGACCTTCCTCTCATCGACGGCCGCGCTCCTGTGGAGCCACCTGACCGCCGGCGTCGACACAACGGAGGCCTCTGTGACCGTCGCCGACCGGTACCGGGTCGATCCGGCCCTGGTGGAGTCCGACACCTGGGCCCTGGTAGAAGGCCTCCTCGCTCGCAGGCTGCTGGTGCTTGACAGCGGGGAGGACCGGTGAGAGTGCGCAGAGTCGACACTGCCGGCCCCCCGGCCTCTCCTGGCCGCCTCGCCGCCGCCACCGTTGGCTTCGTGATCGCACTCGCCGCCTTGCGCCTCTGTCCTCTGCGGGTCTGCCTGGCGCTGGCCAAGGCGGGAACGGCGCTCACTCCGCGGCCCGCGGGTGCCGGAGAGGCCGAGGCGATCCTCGCCGCGCGAGACCGTGTGGCACGCCTTTACCTCGGACGATCCGCCTGCCTGGAGAACTCCCTGGCAGCGCACTTGACAGGCGTCCTGGTGCGCCGCCGCTTCACTTGGTGCCTCGGCTGTCGCTTCGCCCCCTGCGAAGCCCACGCCTGGGTGGAGGCACAGGACGGGCCCGTAGGGGAGGAGGCCGCCGATCGGCCCCTGTACGCAGCGATTCGCATCTGACACTTATGGAGGAGCCAGGATGGCCCACACCTACGATGCCGTCGAGGCCGCAGCAGAGGCAGTCGACGAGGCCCATTACCGCGGTCGGGACGGGCGCGCGGTCGACCACACGACCCCTGTCGGCGTCATCGCTCGGCATCTCCGCGTGCTCGATGTGCGGCCGGGGATGCGCGTCCTGGAGATCGGGACCGGGTCGGGGATGTCCGCTGCGCTCCTGGCCGAGCTCGTCGGGCCCCACGGGGCCGTGGTCAGCATGGACATCCGCGGCCGGCTCGTCGAGCGTGCCGACGCGCTGCACCGGGAGGCCGGTTACACCGGCATCGTCTCCATCAGCGGCGACGGGATCGTCGGTGCACCCGAGCACGCGCCGTTCGACCGCATCGTCGCGTGGACCACCCCCGACCGCATCCCCCGGACGTGGGTCCGGCAGACGGTGGAAGGCGGCCGCGTCCTTCACCCCCTCGCGATGGCGGCCATGACCTACTCGACGGCGATGGTCTCCTTCACCGCGGCGGAGGGGCGCCCCACCGACCTGCGCCTGCACCGGGGCGCGTACGTTCGCATGGCCGAGCCGTACAACGAGCGCTTCGAAGCCGACGATGCCGCAGCGCGTGACACCGGGGCCGACGCCTACCTTTCGGCGCCATGGCTGCACGACCGACCCGAACAGGCCGCCGAGCTGCTCGACACCCTCGTCCACTCCTCCCTGTATGAGGCTGAGGAGGGCCTGGACTGGCCGACCACCGACCATGTGCGCATGTGGCTCATCGCCCGCAATCCGGAGGGCCTCGTCTCCGCCGGAGTGGGGAACCGGGTCGGATACGGGGTCGTCGACGGCGGCCACATCGCTGTGCTGGGGGTGCTCCCAGATGCCCGGTTCATGGCCGACGCCCCCGATTCACCTGCGTTGAAACGTCTGCGCGGCCTCCTGGACGAGTGGAAGCGAGCAGGAATGCCGGAGACGGAGGCCCTCTCCGTCGAGGCCGTGGCCGTGGAAGACGGGTGGCAGGCGGCGGTTCGTTGAATCGTCGCGGGCCGACGACCGTTCTTGAGCGGGTCCGGAGGCTCTGAGCGGCGATGAGTTGCCTTCTCCGGGGCAGTCCCAAGAGCAGTCCCACCACTGTCACCGGAACCACGGGGAGGAACCCATGCCACAGCTCCTGAAGGTCCAGAACTTCACCGTCACCAGTGACGGCGTCGCCGCCGGTGAGGACCAGAGCCTGGACAAGCCCTTCGGAAGCGACATCGACCCGCAGGCGCTCTTCGCCTGGGCCGGGGCCACGGCGAGTTGGCCCAACCGGACCGACCCCGGCGGCACCCGGGGCCTCGACGACTACTTCACCCGGGACTTCTCCCGGAACATCGGCGCCGAGATCATGGGGCGCAACAAGTTCGGCCCCCAGCGCGGCCCCTGGGAGGACCACGAGTGGCAGGGCTGGTGGGGGGACGAGCCCCCGTTCCGTACCCCGGTGTTCGTCATGACCCACCACCCGCGCCCCTCCTTCACCCTCTCCGACACCACGTTCCACTTCGTCGGCGGAGACCCGGCGACCGTCCTGGAACAGGCGAAGGAGGCGGCGCAGGGCAAGGACGTCCGGCTGGGCGGCGGCGTCACCACCGTCCGGGAGTTCCTGGACGCCGACCTCGTCGACACCATGCACATCGCGGTCGCGCCGGTGAAGCTCGGATCCGGTCTGCGCCTGTGGGACTCCCCCGACGAGCTGCGCGACCGCTTCCACCTGGAGGTCGTCCCCAGCCCGAGCGGGGTGGTCCACCACCTCTTCTGGCGCAAGTGACGCACCCGCCGGCGCCCCCACGGGCCGACGCTCCCGCCGCAGCCGTGGGGCGAGGGCGGCGCCGGTAGCCGAGTGGGGGGCCGACGTACCCCTACTCAGGTACGAACGTCCTGACGTCGTGGTGGACCCTGCACCCCTGCGAATCGGCGTGTGCGCGCCATATCGCCTGACCCCCTCTTCCGCCTAGGTTTGTCATGTCATGAGGAGAACATCCGAAGACGGGGGAACAGGCCATGTCCGTGACCAGGACGGAATCGGAGCCGAGGGAAGGAGGGCAACGGAGGGGCAGCGACTTCGCCCGGCTCTCTCGACGGATCGAGCAGGCCGGACTGATGGAGCGCACGCCGGGGTACTTCGCCGTTCGGCTGAGCCTGATCGGTGTCGCCTATGCCGCGGCATGGGCCGCGTTCGCGCTGCTCGGCGACACCTGGTGGCAACTGGGGACCGCGGTCGTCCTCGCGGCGGTGTTCGGGCAGGTCGGCCTGGTCGCGCATGAGCTCGCGCACCGGCAGATCTTCGCCAAGAGGCGTCCGAGCGAGGCCGTCGGCCGCATCGTCGGCAACCTCGGCATCGGCCTGGGCTACGGCTGGTGGCAGGACAAGCACACCCGCCACCACGCCAACCCCAACCACGAGGACCTGGACCCCGACGTCCAGCCCGAGGTCTTCGTCTGGTCGCAGGACCAGGCGCGCGCCGCCTCCCGGATCCCCCGCCTCATCGGCCGCTCACAGGCCTTCCTCTTCTACCCGCTCCTCCTGCTGGAGGGCTTCAACCTGCACGTGGGCAGTGTGCGCGCGCTGTTCCGCCCGACGACCAAGCGCCGGGGGACCGAGGCGGTGCTGCTCGGCGCGCACTTCGTGCTCTACCTGGCGGCCGTGTTCACGGTGCTCGACCCGGTCAAGGCGGTCGTGTTCATCCTGGTCCAGCAGGGCCTGTTCGGGGTCTACCTCGGCTGCATCTTCGCCCCCAACCACAAGGGCATGCCCACCCTCAAGAGGGGCCAGAAGCTCGACTTCCTCCGCAAGCAGGTGCTGACCTCGCGCAACGTCCGGGGCGGCTGGTTCACCGACATCGCGCTGGGCGGTCTGAACTACCAGATCGAGCACCACCTCTTCCCGAGCATGCCGAGCCCGAACCTGCGCCGTGCCCAGCCGATCGTGCGGGAGTACTGCGAGGAGAACGGCATCTCCTACCACGAGACCGGCTTCCTCCGCTCCCACGTGGAGGCGATGGCCCACCTCCACCGCGCAGGCGCCCCCCTCCGCAAGGCCGCCTGAGCGGTACCGCCCGTAGAACNCGGGGGCGGACCGGTCAGAAGCCGATCCGCCGCAGCACCTCGCCGCGCCCGCGCGGAGCACGGTGGCGGCTGTGATCCCCGTGGCCTCCCCGTCGGGGGCGACCGTCACGAGGGGCCGTTCCGCCCCTGGCGCGCCGTCCGGCGGGCGTTCCAGGCGAGCTTGGCCGGCACCCCGACGAGGAGGACGCCGCCCCCGACGAGCGGGTACCAGGCCCAACCGGGCTCCGGGCCGCCCAGTTGGCTCAGCCCGATGGCGAGGAGGAAGACGCCGCTCAGGGCGACCGCGTACTCGCGCTTCCGCCATACCCGGGCCGCGAGAGACGGGAGTTCCATACCGCCTCCTCGGAACGGTTGCGGAAGGGGCGCAAGGCGCGCTCAGGCCGTCGCGTACTGCGCCTCGCCATTGCCGAAGGACCAGTCGACCGCCTCGTTCTCGGTCAGACCGATGAAGACGTTGCGCGGTTCGGTCCCCGCGTACTCCTGGGCGAGTTCGGCGATCCGCCTGTAGAGGGCCTTCTTCATCTCGGGTGTACGCCCTGACCGCATGGTAAGGGAGACGAACACGAGGCCGTCGTCGCGGTGCACACCCATGTAGTCCTCGTAACGGAACGCCCCATGGACGCCATCGTGGCTGGGCACGCCGTGCAGCAGCACCACCGCGGGGCCGGAGCCGGCGGTCCGGTAGTGCAGGTTCGTGCCGTTGGCGGTGGCGCGTCCGGTGCGGAGGGGGCGCCGTCGTGGTCGTGCATCATGCGCTCGGGCCTTTCCGGTCCCGGTGAGGTGGCACCCGGGACGATTCTTGATCGTTCGTTACAGATTCAGGGCATGAAAAAGTCAGTCGATGGCGGCCAGGGCGACCTCCACGAGGGGTTCGTGCGCATGGACGTCCGGGGTGATCTTCGCCGAGACCAGCAGCCCGTTGAGGAAGGTGACGAGGTAGGCGGCGAGGGTGTGCGGGTCGTGCCGCGGGGAGATCTCGCCCCGTTCGGCGGCCGCGTGCAGCACCTCGGCGAGCGTGTCGCGGGTGGCGTCCTGCATGTCGCGCACGACGCGCCGCAGTGACGCGTCCTGCGGCAGGCGTTCGCAGGTCGCGTTGACGGCCAGGCACCCCCGGCCGTCGCGCCCTACGGCGATGCGCAGGCGCTCGGCCAGCAGCGCGCGGACCGCTGAGCGGGCGTCGGCCTGCTCTTCCAGGTCGCGCAGGGCGGCGGCCGCGAGGGTGGTGCGGTAGTGCTCCAGAGCGGCGCGGTACAGGCCGTCCTTGCCGCCGAACGCCGCGTACAGGGACCCCTGTCCGATTCCCAGGTGCCGTGTCAGATCGCGCACCGACGTCGCTTCGTAGCCGCGCGTCCAGAACAGCTCCATGGCGCGGCCGACCGCCGCGCCGGTGTCGAACTCCCGGGTTCTGGCCATGGGGCTGACCGTAAGTTATGTGGATCGAACGGTCAAGAATTCGGGGGCGAGGGGACCCACCTCGGCCCTAGGTGTGGTGTTCCGGGACTGTGCGGTGCGATGCTCTTGATCCGCAGCATCGCACCGCGTTCGTGATCCGAACTTCAGACAGGACCTAGCCCTCCTCGGCGCGGAGGTAGGTGGTCGCCAGTGCGCCCTTGTCGCTCTGTGTCGTCGATACCAGCTCGAACTTCCGCAGCCCCCCGCCCGCGGGGAAGATGCTCTTGCCGCCGCCGAGCACCACCGGCATCTGCACCAGCCGCAGCTCGTCGACCAGGTCCTCGCTCAGGAGCGTGCGTACCAGGGAGGCGCTGCCCATGACGACCAGGTCGCCGCCGTCGGATTCGCGCAGCTTGCGGATGTGCGCCGAGGCCTCGGAACCGGGGACGCGGGTGGTGTTGTTCCACGTCAGGTCGGAGTCGTCCAAGGTGTCGGTCACGACGAACTTCTTGATCGCGTTCATCTTGTCCGCGAACGGGTCCCCGGCGCGCTCCGGCCAGGCGGAGGCCATGGTCTGCCAGGTGCGGCGCCCGTAGAGGAGGGCGTCGGCGTTCTCCAGTGCCCTGTCGAAGGAACCGCCGACGATCTCGGGGTCGAAGAAGTCGAACGTCCACCCGCCGTGGGCGAAGCCGCCGTCGGTGTCCTCCTTGGGGCCGCCGGGGGCTTGGACGACACCGTCGAGGCTGATGAACTCGATGACCAGGATGCGCATGGGGATCGCCCTTCTCGTGTGTGAGGCTTTGCCCATGATGACGACGGGCCGGTGGGAAAGTCATCGCTTCTGGACGTAAAACCTCAGAGGGCGGTAGCCGGCGGGGCCGATGAACGCGGCCGATTCCGCCGGTCTCACCGGTGACCGCCCGGAGCGGGCGGAACCGACCTGAGGAGGCACGGCCGATGAGCGCTGGGACGAACAGAGTCGTCGTGGACATCTCCATGTCCTTGGACGGGTACGTCACCGCCCCCGGGCCCGACATGGAGCATGGTCTGGGGCGCGGCGGCGAGGTCCTGCACGAGTGGGCGATGTCCGAGCGCACCGAGGCCGACGCGGCTCTGTTGGACGAGACCGCCGCCACTGGTGCGGTCGTCATGGGGCGGCGCCTGTTCGACTTCGTCGACGGGCCCAACGGATGGCACGGCGACCTGGGATACGGGGGCGAGCGCGACCAGTCCTCCCAGCCGCCGTACTTCGTCGTCACCCGTAAGGCGCCCGCGACCCGGCGCCTTTCAGGGGACTTCACCTTCGTCACCTCAGGCATCGCCGACGCCGTCGCGCAGGCACGGGCCGCCGCCGACAGGAAGGACGTCGTGGTCATGGGCGGAGCGAGCGTGTGCGCCCAGGCGGTCGGTGCGGGACTCGCCGACCGGCTCCGCGTCCACATCGCCCCGGTGCTTCTCGGAGGCGGGACCCCGCTCTTCGAGCACCTCGGTACCGGCCCGATCCCCCTTGAGGCCGAAGAGGTCGTGCAGACGCCGCGCGCGGTGCACGTCACCTACCGGGTCGGCGAATAGGGCCGGGCCGGTCCGGCCCTGGAGACGCAGAGGGCCGCCCCGGGACGTGTCCCGGGGCGGCCCGTTCCCACCGGCCTCTGTGGAGTGTGAGGGTCAGGCCTTCCGCCGCTTACGGGCGGCGACCAGGGCCGCGCCGCCGGCGCCGATCAGCGCGACCGCGCCGGCCACCAGGAGGCCCAGGTCGGACCCGGTGACGGGCAGGCCGCCGTCGGAGTCCGACCCCTCGGAACCATCCGGCTTGTTCTGCTCGTCCGGGTTCCCCGGCTCGGCGGGCGTGCTCGGCTCGCCCGGCTCGTTCGGCTCCCCGGTCTCGTCGGGGGTCTCCGGCTCTGCGGTCTCGCCGGGCTCCGTCGGTTCGGGCTCGTTCGGCTCCTCGGAGCCGTCCGGCTCCTCCGGGGTCGGGGTCCCGGGCTCGCAGTCGAACTCCGGCGCACCGGTCCACGGGTAGTTGTGGCTCTCGTTGCCGGAGCCGTGCGTGGTGACGTCGCCGCCGAAGTACAGGCGGCCGTTGGTGCTGGCGGTGATGTCCGCCGAGGCCTCCGGCGCCAGGACCGAGCCCATGAAGGAGCCGCCGCTGCCGAGGCTCACCGA
Source organism: Nocardiopsis halophila DSM 44494 (assembly GCF_000341245.1). GTDB lineage: Bacteria > Actinomycetota > Actinomycetes > Streptosporangiales > Streptosporangiaceae > Nocardiopsis_A > Nocardiopsis_A halophila. Next base: position 36,543 of record NZ_ANAD01000138.1, on the reverse strand, counting down.
AGGCGCGTCGGTGAAGTTGTACAGGATGCGCGAGGCGGCCTCGCCGAACAGCGCGGACCCGTACCCGTCGACGCGCTCGCCCTTGTAGGAGGTGTACAGCGGGTCGATGGAGACGGCGTCGCCGCCCTCGACGTTGACCAGGACCGCCGCGTCCTCGGGGAGGGAGGCGTCGAAGACGAACTCCGAGGCGCCGTCGAGGTCGGCGGCGGCGATCTCGAAGACCTGGAGGCCTCCCCCGCCCGTGCTGGTGAAGGTGACCCGGGCGCCGTTGCGCTCGGCCGTCCCGGTCGGCTCCAGGGCACCCAGCTCGCCGGACTGTGAGGACAGCGTCGCCGCGAACCCGCGGAAGGGCCCCAGCGCCTCCTGCGCGCCGATCCCGGTCCGCAGGTCGCCGCCGTTCGTCTCCAGGGTGCCGCGCTCGTCGAGCGTCCCGCCGACCCGGACGGCCCCGCCGCTGCCGGAGCCGGAGGAGACGGCGTGCCCGACGTCGACGGTCGTCCCCTCGCCGACGGCCATGTCGCCGCCGACCGTGAGCATGGCCTGGCCGGGCGTGGGGTGGATGCCCGAGCCGACGCCGACGCGTCCGACGTTGTAGACGCCGCCGGACGCCTTGTCGAACTCGGCGTCGCCTTTGACCACGAGGAGGCCCTCGGCCTCCGCCGAGCCGCCGGTGGCGGTGTAGTCCCCGCCGGCGAAGAGAGCGACGTTGTTGTCGGTGAACGTCGGCTCGTTGCCGATCCCGGGCATCCCGCCGTCGGCGGGGCACTCCGGTGCGGGCTGCGCCGTCGCGGGCGCCGCCGTCGCCGCCCCGCTCCCGGCCAGGAGCAGGGCCGTCGAGACGGCCAGCGTTCCCGCGCCCCAGGACGCGAACTGCTTGAAGGTCATGTCTTCCCCAGACGCTCGGTCGAGCGCGCGGACCGTGCGGTCCCCGCGTGCGATGCGGACGGTGCGGGCCGGTGTAGGCCGGGGCGGCGGTCCCGCCGCGCACCCCGCCGACGGTGCGCCCTTCGGCCCGTTCGGCGTCGGTCGGCGGCGGCTCGGCCCTCACGCGGGGGAAGCGGCCCGGCCGCCCCGGTGCGGCCGCGGGGCCGGGAGCGATCGCGGGCACCGACGCCGCGCGGCCCCACTCGGGAAGGCCCTGCCCCGAGAAACGGGCAAGGTTCCTTCCTAATTCGGGTCGACCTTATCGAGTCCGGACGGATGCCACCAAGTCCGACGAACCGGGCGCCCGTCCCGGCCGTTCGGCGACGCCGCGACGCCGGGCCGTAGCGCGGACGCTTGCCCCCCGCCCCGGTGCGCGCCGTGTTCGACGTGAAACATCAGTTCACGCGGCCGCGTCCGCCGGCCCTTCTGACGAACCCCCGTCAAGAACGCCCCGTCGCCGTTGGAAGCCCACGGACCCGGGCGTACCGTTCCCGCATGGAGACGCACACCCCCGACGCCCACCGCCCCTTCGCGCCCCTCCCCGGTCCTGCCGAGGCCTTCATCCGCGACCTGCCCAAGGTCGAACTCCACGTGCACCTCGAAGGCTCCATGCGGCCCGCGACCCTGTTCGACCTCGCCCGCCGCAACGGGGTCGAGGGCATCCCCGGCACGCTGGAGGCGGTCCGCGACTGGTACGCCTTCACCGACTTCCCGCACTTCATCGACGTCTACCTGGCCTCCGTGGCGACCCTGCGCAGCGAGGACGACTTCGCGCTGCTGGCCGGCGACGTCGCCGGCACGCTCGCCGCGCAGAACGTGCGCTATGCCGAGGTCCACGTCAGCCTCTACGCGCACCTGATGCGGGGCGTCGACGCGCGCACGGTCTTCTCCGGCATCGAGCGCGCACGCGTGCGGGCCGCCCGCGAGCACGGCATCGAGCTGCGGTGGATCCCCGACTTCCCCGGCGACTACGGGGTGGAGAGCGGGGAGGAGACCCTCGACGCCGTGCTCGCCCACGGCCCGGACAGTGTCGTCGGGTTCGGCGTCGGCGGGATCGAGGTCCCGCGGACCCCCTTCGCCGACCTGTTCGCCGGCGCGCGCAAGGCCGGGCTGCGCAGCCTGCCCCACGCCGGCGAGGTCGGCGGCGTCGAGCGCGTCCGCGAGGCGCTCGACGACCTGGCGGCCGAGCGCCTCGGACACGGCATCCAGGCGATGGAGGACCCGGAGCTGGTGGCGCGCCTACGCGACGAGCGCGTCCCGGTCGACGTGTCCCCCACCTCGAACCTGCGCACGCGCGCTGTCGAGAGCATCGCCGGCCACCCCCTGCCCCGAATGCTCGACGCAGGGCTGCTGGCCACGCTCAACAGCGACGACCCGCCGATGTTCGGAACCGACCTCACGGGGGAGTACCGGACCGCCCACCGACTCGGACTGGACCTGCCGACCCTCGCGCTCCTAGCACGCAACGGGGTGGACGCGTCCTTTATGAACGGCACTCGAAAGACCGGCCTCAAGGCGGAGATCGACGAGGTCCTCGCGCGCTACACGGCCTGACCGCTCCCGCGGTCGCCCATCACTCCGGGAGCACGTCACCCTGGAGGCACGGCCGACAGGTCCACAGGGCACGCTCCCCTGAGGTCCTCCCACTCGGAGAGGGCGGAGTCGGCGGCCTCGCCCTCATAGGGAACGGGCACCCCGCCCTCCAGTTGCGCGGGTGTCCACTCGTCGCCGATCACCCTGCCGTCCTGGAACCTCAGGGTGAGCACCCCGCTCTGGGCCGTCGGTCCGCTGTGGTTGTAGAAGACGAAGTTGCCCAGGCCGTAGTGGACATAGCCGCCGGGCATGTATCCGCCGGGGGACAGCACATGCGCATGCCCGCCCACGATCGCGTCGGCACCCGCGTCCATGAGGGCCCGTGCCAGTTCCGAGGCGTGCGGGAGGGGGCAGTGGTCGCCTTCCAGCCCCCAGTGCAGGAACACCACGACGGTGTCCGCGTCCTCAGCGGCGTCGGAGACGGCGCTCAGCAGGCGGTCGCGCATCTCGGCCTTGGCGGAGGCCAGGCCCGGCTTGTCGCCGTCGGCGGTCCAGGACTCCATCAGGTGCCCGTCGAGCACGTCCGTCGCGCCGAGCAGGGCGACGGTGTCGCCGCCGAGCTCAATGGTGTGCGGGGCGTAGGCCTCCTCCTCGTCGCGGCCCGCCCCCACCACGGGGAAGTCGGCGTCCTCGGCGTTGGAGAGGGTGTCCTCCAGCCCGTCGGCGCCGTAGTCCATGCCGTGGTTGTTGGCGACGGTGGCCGCGTCCACTCCCGCGGCGTCCAGGGCGTCGAAGGCGGTCGCCGGGGCCCGGAACCGGAACTGCTTGGCGGGCGCGGGGGTCCCGCCCTCGGTGACGGCCGTCTCCAGGTTCACCATCGCCAGGTCCGCATCGGAGAGCGTGTCGGCGATCGGGCCCATCGCCGTGTCGGGATCGGAGTCCAGGCGGCCGCGGAGCATCCCCTCGAAATGGACGTCGCCGCCGAATGCGATGGAGTAGGGCTCCTTGGACGGCTCGGGCTCGGGTTCGGAAGAGGGGGTGCCGTCGCCGTCCTCGGCGCGTTCCAGGTCGCCGGTCGCGGGGCTGCACGACGCGGCGAGCGAGGCGGACAGGAGGAGAGCGGCTGCCGTCGTTCGCTTCATGAGCGGTCCACACCTCGGGGGTCGGTCGGGGCGGCGGGGTCCCGCGCCCGTCGTTCTCTGCCCGGTGGGACGGCTCCGGTCGGGGCGGGGTGTACGTCCGGATGCGGCCACCGGTGGTGTGGGAGAACCGTATGCGTGCAGTGATAAGACCGTTGCCGTCTGTGTTACACCGTGTTCAAGTCTTCATCCAAGGGTCTGTTGGCCGTGACCGTCTTACCTGGGCAGTAGCTGGTCGGGTGGCCCGCGCCCGGCTCTCTCTGGAGGGGGTCAGTTTCTTGATCTATTCCAGATTGTGTCCTAGAGTGGCCGCCATGGACGACGCGAAGGGCCTCCGATCGGCCGGGCTGCGGGTGACCGCGGCGCGGCTGGCGATCCTTCAGGTGGTACGCGAGGGGAACCACCTCCACGCCGAGCGGGTCGCTGCGGGCGTGCGCGGACGGGTCGGCCACGTGTCGACCCAGGCGGTCTACGACTCGCTGCACGCGCTCACCCGGGCCGGCCTGCTCCGGCGCATCGAGCCGGCCGGCTCCCCGGCCCGCTACGAGGTCCGCGTCGGGGACAACCACCACCACCTGGTGTGCCGCTCCTGCGGGGCGGTCACCGACGTCGACTGCACCGTCGGCGAGGCCCCGTGCCTGGCTCCCTCGGACGCCCAGGGGTACGCGGTCGACGAGGCCGAGGTGGTGTTCTGGGGCGTCTGTCCGAAGTGCCGAGCGGAGGACGCGAGCCCGGAGCGGGCGCACGCAGGGGCGAGCCCTCCCGCGTGATCCGCACCGGCCTCCGCCGAGGCCAGCCACGGGGCGCCCGCGCCCCAACGAGGCCAACGTTGAACTTCGAAAGGTGTGAGCAGTGACCGCTCCCTACAGCACGGACGATGCCGGCCACCCGGTCCCGAGTGACGGCCTCTCCCAGTCGGTGGGCCCCAACGGCCCGCTGCTGCTCCAGGACCACTTCCTGATCCAGAAGATGGCCCACTTCAACCGCGAGCGGGTGCCCGAGCGGGTCGTGCACGCCAAGGGCGGCGGCGCCTTCGGTGAGCTGGAGGTCACCGAGGACGTCAGCAAGTACACCAAGGCGGACCTGTTCCAGAAGGGCAAGAAGACCCCGCTGCTCCTGCGCTTCTCCACCGTCGCCGGTGAGCTGGGCAGCGCCGACACCGCCCGCGACCCGCGCGGTTTCGCGATCAAGTTCTACACCGAGCACGGCAACTACGACATCGTCGGCAACAACACGCCGATCTTCTTCATCCGCGACCCCTCGAAGTTCTCGGACTTCATCCACTCGCAGAAGCGCCGCGCCGACAACCAGCTGCGCGACAACAACATGCAGTGGGACTTCTGGACCCTCAACCCCGAGTCGGCGCACCAGGTCTCGTTCCTGATGACCGACCGCGGGACGCCGCGCACCTGGCGGCACATGCACGGCTACGGCAGCCACACCTTCATGTGGTACAACGAGGTCGGCGAGCGGTTCTGGGTGAAGTACCACTTCAGGTCCGACCAGGGCGTGGAGAACCTCACCGCCGAGGAGGCCAAGCGCCTCGAGGCCGAGGACCCCGACTTCCACCGCCGCGACCTGTGGCAGGCCATCGAGCGCGGGGACAACCCCTCGTGGACCGTCAAGGTCCAGGTCATGCCCTTCGAGGACGCGAAGGACTACCGGTTCAACCCCTTCGACCTGACCAAGGTGTGGCCGCACGAGGACTACCCCGAGATCACGGTCGGGAAGTTCACCCTGAACCGGAACCCGAAGAACTACTTCGCCGAGATCGAGCAGGCCGCGTTCGAGCCCAGCAACCTCGTCCCGGGCATCGCCATGAGCCCCGACAAGATGCTGCAGGGCCGCCTGTTCTCCTACCCGGACACCCACCGCTACCGCATCGGCCCGAACTACAACCAGCTGCCGGTCAACGCCCCGGTCTCGCCGGTCCGCAGCTACAACCTCGACGGCCCGATGACCTACCAGAACCAGGCGGACCCGGTGTACGCCCCGAACACCGCCGGCGGCCCGACCGAGGCCCCGGAGCTGTACGCGGCCGAGGCCTTCGAGGTCGGCGGCGAGATGGTCCGCTCGGCCTATGAGCTCCACAAGGAGGACGACGACTTCTCTCAGGCCCGGGCCCTGTGGGAGAAGGTCCTCACCGAGTCCGAGCGCACCAACATGGTGGGCAACATCGTCGGCCACGCCTCGGCCCCCGAGGTCACCGACGACATGAAGAAGCGCGTGGTCGAGTACTGGACCAACGTCCACCCCGACCTGGGCGCCGGAGTCGCCAAGGGCCTGGGCGTGCAGTCCTGACCCCGGCCGGCCCCGCCGGCCCACTGCTCCCGGCCGGTCCGACCCTGCACCTGGACCGGCAGGGCACGCCCCGGAGCGCGGACTTCGTCCGTGTTCCGGGGCATTTTCGTGTTTCGCGGGAAAATGGAGAAGAGGGGCTTCCTGTCGGAATCGTCCGTCTCGGTGCGGGAGGCGCGCAGGAAACGGCGAGGTAAAAAACAGGGCGCGTGCCCGCTTTCGCGTGAGCCGAAAACCGCCTCCGTGTCCTGCGTATTGTTGCTCAGAGTAGTAACGGACATACGGTGTGCACACGCGGCAACCTCGTGATTTTCTGAAAAGCCCCGGCGAGCGCAGGGCGCCTCCTCTAGCGTTGCCTGGCAACGGAACGGGCGGACCAGCCCGCCGTTCACGGCTCCGCATTCGCCCCGCACCCCGGGGCGCACCCCGAACGCACCGCGGAGCCCCGTCGTGTCGGCGGTTCACCGCACCCGCTCCCGAGTGCACTGCGGCATGGATTGTTCACTCTGTGTAGTTAATCGTGAAAGGCCATCCCTCGATATGCGCAAGCGGCTGACCACCACGACCACCCTCGCCCTGCTGACCGCCGGCTTCGCCGGCGCTCCGTTCGCCGCCGCGTGGGCCGACCCCGTGACCGACGGCTCCGGCGGCGTGGCCTCGGGCAACCAGATCAACGTCCCCGCCGACGTCGAGGCGGACATCTGCGGCAACGCGCTGTCGGTGCTGGGCATCTCCAAGGCGCAGTGCACCGAGGTCTCCAAGACCCTCTACGCCGCGAGCGACGAGGGCTCCGCGAGCCCGAAGACCGACGGCTCGGGCGGCGTGGCCTCGGGCAACCAGATCAACATCCCGGTGGACGCCGCTCTGGACGTGTGCGGCAACTCGGCCGCGGTCGGCGGCGTCTCCAAGGCGGACTGCACCAAGGTCGTGAAGGAACTCGCCGAGGAGTCCGACGGCTCCGCGAGCCCGGAGACCGACGGCTCGGGCGGCGTGGCCTCCGGAAACCAGATCAACATCCCCGTCGACGCCGCGATCAGCGTCTGCGGGAACTCGGTGGCGGTGCTGGGCACCTCCGAGTCCGAGTGCACCACCGTGATCAACTACATCACCTCCTCGCCCGACAACGAGGACGCGCCGGAGACCGACGGGTCCGGCGGCGTGGCCTCGGGCAACCAGATCAACATCCCCGTCGACGCGGCCGTGGAGATCTGCGGCAACGCCGTGTCCGTCCTGGGCGTGGCCAAGGCCGAGTGCATGGAGAAGGTCGGCCACGAGGACGGCGGCGACGGTTCCGACGGCGGCGACGGTTCCGACGGCGGCGACGGTTCCGACGGGGACGACGGCTCCGACGGCGGCGACGGCGGTGACGGCGGGAAGGACGACGACAAGGACGAGCAGAAGGACGACGGCGGCGACGGCGGCAAGGACGACGACAAGGGCGACGGCGGCGGGGACGACTCCTCGACCGGCGGCGGCCAGGACGGCGGCGACGAGAAGAAGGCCGCGGCCGAGGAGGACGACCTGCTGCCCGTGACCGGTACCGCGCTGGGCGGAATGGTGGCCGCGGCGGTCGCGGCCGTCGGCGCCGGCGCGGGCGCGATGGCGCTGGCCCGCAAGAAGCGCCGGGCTGCCGCCGCGCACGCCGCGGAGTAGAGGCGCAGGGCGAGGAGAGGACGTAGAGGAAGAGGACGGGCCCCGCCGGGGACGGACCGAGCGCGGGCGCATACCCCGGGCCGCTGCACGGCGGCCCGGGGTATCTCATAGCCTCGAAGACGTGCTCCGAGTCCTGTTGTCCAAGCGCATGCTGGCGTTCCACGCGCTGGTACTGGTCGTCGTCCCCTCCTTCATCTGGCTGGGGTTCTGGCAGCTGGACCGGTGGGAGGAGAAGTCGGCGGCGGCGCGGCTGCAGGAGGAGAACCTCGCCGCCGATCCGGTCCCGGTGGAGGAGCTGGACGCCGTCGGCGCCGAGATCGACCAGGACGACCGGTGGCGGCGGGTCACCGCGACCGGCACCTACGACCCCGGGAACGAGCTGCTGGTGCGCAACCGGGACGGCTCCCAGGGGGTCGGCCTGCACGTGCTCACCCCCCTGGTGACCGAGGACGGGGCGGCGCTGCTGGTCAACCGGGGGTGGATCCCGCAGCCGCCCACGTCGACCGCCGAGCCGGAGGTCCCGCCCGCCCCTGAGGGGGAGGTCACCGTCACCGCGCGGCTGCACTACAGCGAGACGCCGGAGAACACCGGCGTCCGGGACCGGGGCGGCCTGCCCGAAGGGCAGATCATGCTCATCGACGTCGATGAGCTCGCCGAGGACCTGCCCTATCCGGTCTACGGCGGCTACGGCGACCTCACCGAGCAGGACCCGCCGTCCGGCCCGTCCCCGGAGCATGTGGCGGCGCCGGAGACCAACACCGGGATGAACCTGTCGTACGCGGTGCAGTGGTGGGTGTTCACGGTCATCGCGATCGTCGGCTGGATCGTCCTGATGCGCCGGGAGGTCGGCGACGCGGAGCGCGCGGTGGGCGCGACCGGTACGGACGGGGCCGGAGACGGCGGAGGTGCCGTGGACACCGGCGCGGCCCCTCATGAGCCGCAGGAGTCGGTCGGCCACGACGCCCCGGGGTGAACCCCGCGGAGGCCGCGCCGTCGGTCACGCGTCGATCGGAACCCCCGTCACCTGGCCGAAGATCCCTGCGTTCAGGGTGAGCTCGGTGACGTCCTCAGGCGGGGCCGTCAGGTAGAAGTACGCATACTGCGTCGAGCCCGACGCGACCGCGGGCGGCCACTCCACGGAGCTGACCCCGTGGTTGGTCGAGAGCGATGTGTCGCGCTGGACGGTCGGGTAGACCGTCCCGGTCTGCGGGTCCATCGCGGTGAAGGAGAAGCGCTGGGACCCGCCGAACGGGTTGCGCGTCGAGGGGAGTTCGTCGCCCCTGTGCGTCGTCTCGATGCGGCCCACGAGGAAGGCGCCGTCCCTGTAGAAGGGGTAGACGCGCATCGTCCAGTCGTGCCGGCGGTCGCCGTTGAACCGGTACTCCTCCTCCGCGGTCACCTCGGCGGCCGGCTCCTCGTCCGAGGCGTCCCGGAAGCCGGCGGGCCCGCCCGCGTCGGCCGGGTCGACCTCCAGCATCTCCTCCTCGGTGCCGGCCTCTTCCCGCGACTCGGAGGCGGCCTCCTCCTTGAAGGCGTAGGAGATCTCCACGCGCCGGTTCTGCGCGCGCGCCCAGGCGTCGTCGTCCCCGCCCTCACGCTCCACGGGATCGCTCGACCCCATGCCCTCGGTCTCGTACGCGTAGTCCGCACCCAGCTCCTCTTCCAGCACCGCCCGGACGGCCTCGGCGCGCTCTTCGGAGAGCTTGTCGTTGTAGTCGTCGTCGCCGATGCCGTCGGTATGGCCGGTGACGGTGATCGGCGGCTTCTCGGGGTCGGCGCGCTCGCGGGTCTCCTCGATCACGTCCTTGAGGATCGAGCGCGCGTTCTCGGTGAGCTCGGCCTCGTCGAACGCGAAGAGCACGTCGGCGCGGAGGGCGACCGTCTCCTCTTCGGAGTCGCGCTCCCTGTCGGTGACCACGGTCTCGACCGGGGAGAGGATCTTGTCCGCGGCCCCGTCGTCGGGGGACGGGGCGCCCTCGGAGACGGGGACGGTGACGTGGTCGCCTTCGGCGGGCCAGCCGTCGCCGGTGTCCTCGGGCAGAGCGCTCGGGTACTCCTCCGGCTCGCCCGCGGTGACGGGGACCCCTGCGAACTCGCCGATGCCGCCGGGGGCCTCGACGGTGACCCGATCAGGATCGCCCTCCAAGGGAGGGAGGTACACCGCCATCTCGTAGGTGACCCCGGGGTTCCACAACTGTTCGCGGTCGAAGTCGCCGACGTCGGCACCGATCTCCTCGTAGGGCGCGTAGCGCACCTGTCCCACCGGGTCGAGGATGCGGAACCATCGGGGGTCCATGGGGTTGGTGGCGGAGCCGTCGGTGATCTCCCGGTCTTCGACGTTGGTGTACTCGACGGTGAGGCGGGTGCGGTCGTCGAGGCGGGAGACCTCCTTCACCTCCACGCGCGCGCGGAGGTACTTGTCCCAGCTGCCCGCATAGCCCTCGCGGACGAACCCGTCGTCCTCACCGGCGCCTTCCGAACCGGTGCCCTGCGGTCCGCCCTCGGCTCCGCCCTCTCCGCCGAAGAGGCCGCAGCCGCCGACCATGAGCACCCCTGCGGACAGGGTGGACACGAGCGGGAGGAGGCGGGGAATGGGGCGCGGCATGTCGGGCTCCGTTCCGTGGGGAATGCGTCACCATTCGTAGACGCTCGGGGCCGCCGCTCGGTTCTGNCGCCCCCCCGCCGATCGGACGCCCAGAGGTCCGGGACGTCCGCTTCGTCCGCCCCGCCAGGGGGAATGCAGCAGAGCACTTGCCCCGGACCAGCCCACATGCGCGCTGGCGCCGAATTAGAGTGTGCGCGTACCTGCTGCTGGAACGGAGGGGCCATGGGCGAATCGCGCGCTCCAGGGACGGTGAGGCCGGGAGGGCGGACCGCCCGGACGCGCGCGGCCGCTCTGCGTGCCGCCGTCGACATCCTGGTGGAGAAGGGCTTCTCCGGGCTCGACCTGGCCGAGGTCGCCGAGCGTGCGAAGGTGGGCCGCACCACCGTGTACCGCCGGTGGGGGACCGCGGCGGGGCTGGTCGCCGACCTGCTGTCCGACCTGGCCGTCCCCGCCCTGCCCCAGGGCGAGACCGGCAGCTTCGAGGGCGACCTGCGGGCCAACGCCCTGCGGGTGCGCGACCACCTGGTCCACCCGCGGCAGGGGCCGCTGTTCAAGGCCGTCGTCGCCGCGGCGACCTGCGATGCGCGCGCGGCCGAGGCGCTGCGCCGCCTCCAACGGGTGCGGGTGGCCGACTGGGGGCCGTGCGTGGTCCGGGCCGCCGAGCGGGGTGAGGTGCCGCACGGCACCGACCCCGAGGAGGTGGCGCGCGCGGTGTCGGCACCGCTGTACCACCGCGTGCTGGCCGACTGCGGGCCGATCGGCCGGGAGGCGGCGGAGCGCGCCGCGCGGGCGGCGGCCGCGGCGGCGCGGGCGGGTGCGTACGTACGATGATGCGGTGACGAATGACCCGTTTGTCCGAGTCCGTGGTGCGCGGGTGCACAACCTGCGCTCCGTCGACGTCGCCGTGCCGCGCGACGCCCTGGCCGCGTTCACCGGGGTGTCCGGGTCGGGCAAGTCCTCGCTGGCCTTCGGCACCCTCTACGCCGAGGCGCAGCAGCGCTACCTGGAGTCGGTCGCGCCGTACGCCCGGCGCCTCCTGCAGCAGGTCGGCGCACCCGACGCGGACGCGATCACCGGCCTTCCGCCGGCGGTGGCCCTGAGCCAGCGCCGCGCCGCCCCCTCGGCGCGCTCGTCGGTGGGCACCATCGCGCTGCTGTCCAACTCGCTGCGGATGCTGATGTCCCGGGCGGGCGCGTACCCGCCGGGCGCGGCGCGCCTGGACTCCGACGCCTTCTCGCCCAACACCGCGGCCGGGGCGTGCCCGGGGTGCGAGGGCATGGGGGAGGTCCTGGACGCCACGGAGCGGTCCATGGTGCCCGACCCCTCGCTGAGCATCCGGGAGGGCGCGGTGGCGTGCTGGCCCGGAGGGTGGATGGGCAAGAACCTGCGGGAGATCCTGGAGTCGCTGGGGTACGACGTCGACGCCCCCTGGCGCGACCTCCCCCAGGACGCGCGCGACTGGATCCTGTTCACCGACGAGCAGCCGGTGGTCACCGTGCACCCCGTCCGGGAGGCGCACCGCATCCAGCGCCCCTACCAGGGCACGTTCTCCAGCGCGAAGCGCTTGGTGATGAAGGCCTACGCCGCCTCGAAGAGCGAGGCCCGCCGGGACAAGGCCGCACGGTTCCTCACGAAGTCGCCGTGCCCGGAGTGCGGAGGGCACAGGCTCCGTGCGGAGGCGCTCGCGGTGACCTTCGCCGGCCGCACCATGCCCCAGCTGGCGTCCCTTCCGCTGTCCGAGCTGGCCGACCTCCTCGACCCCTACGCGCGCGAGGGAGAAGGAGCGTCCGGCGTCCTGGCCGCCGACGTGGTCGCGCGGATCCGGGTGCTGGAACGCCTGGGGCTCGGCTACCTGAGCGTCGGACGGCCCGCACCGACGCTGTCCGCGGGGGAGCTGCAGCGCCTGCGCCTGGGGACCCAGCTGCGGTCCGGGCTCTTCGGCGTCGTCTACGTCCTCGATGAGCCGTCCGCCGGGCTGCACCCCGCCGACACCGAGGCGCTGATGGAGGTGCTGACCGGTCTGAAGGAGTCGGGCAACAGCGTCTTCCTCGTCGAGCACGACATGGACGTGGTGCGCCGGGCCGACTGGGTGGTGGACGTCGGTCCCGGCGCGGGGAGCCGCGGCGGCCGTGTGCTCTACAGCGGACCGGTGGACGGGCTGGCCGAGGCCGAGGAGTCGGCGACGCGCCCCTACCTGTTCTCCCGGAAGGGCGGTCGGACCCGCGGCCGAGCCCCGTCCGGCTGGCTGAAGCTGCGCGGGGTGCGCCGCAACAACCTGCGGGACCTGGACGCCGACGTTCCGCTGGGCGCGTTCACCGCCCTCACCGGGGTGTCCGGAGCCGGAAAGACGTCGCTTCTGCGCGAGCTGGCGGGCGGCGGCGAGGGCGTCGACCGGGTCGTGGAGGTCGACCAGCGCCCCATCGGGCGGACGCCGCGCTCCAACCCCGCGACCTACACGGGCATGTTCGACGCGGTGCGCAAGCTCTTCGCGTCGACGGACCGGGCACGGGAGCTGGGGTACGGGGCGGGGCGCTTCTCGTTCAACGTGGACGGCGGCCGGTGCGCCACGTGCCAGGGGGAGGGGGTCGTCTCCGTCGAACTGCTCTTCCTGCCCAGCAGCTATGCGCCGTGCCCGGAGTGCAAGGGCGCGCGCTACAACCCGGACACCCTCCAGGTCGCCTATGCGGGGAGGAACATCGCCCAGGTGCTGGAGATGACGGTGGAGGAGGCGGCGGGGTTCTTCTCCGACGTCCCGGCGGCGGCCCGTCCGCTCCGCGCCCTGGCCGAGGTCGGGGTCGGCTACCTCAGGCTCGGGCAGCCGGCCACCGAACTGTCGGGCGGGGAGGCGCAGCGGATCAAGCTGGCGTCCGAACTCCAGCGCGCGCGGCGCGGCCACACCCTCTATCTTCTGGACGAGCCCACCACCGGGCTCCATCCTCAGGACCGGGACCTGCTGGCGGAACGCCTGCACGAGCTGGTGGACGGCGGGGCGACGGTGGTCGTCGCGGAGCACGACATGGACGTCGCCGCGGGGGCGGACCACGTCATCGACCTCGGCCCGGGCGGCGGCGACGCCGGCGGGACGATCGTCGCTCAGGGGACACCGCGCGAAGTCGCCGAGTCCGCAACGGGAAGGACGGGCCCCTTCCTTCGCGGCCATCTGTGAGTATGGCGCCATGAGCGACGAGATGACCCGCGTGGCGCGACGCTCGACGGGTCCTGAGGAGAGTGCACGCGCGAACCGCATCTGGTGGGACGGGGCCGCCGACGAGTACCAGGACGAGCACGGGGACTTCCTGGGGGACAGCTCGTTCGTGTGGGGACCGGAGGGGCTTACCGAGGAGGAGGCACGGCTCCTCGGGCCGGCCGAGCGCCTGAAGGGGGCGCGCGTCCTGGAGGTGGGATGCGGCGCGGCCCAATGCGCCCGCTGGCTCCGCGCCCAGGGGGCGCGCGTGGTCGGCGTGGACGTGGCGTTCCGGCAGCTCCAGCACTCCCACCGCATCGACGTGAACGAGGGGGCGCCCCCGGTCCCGGTGTCCCAGGCCGACGCCCAGCACCTCCCCTTCGCCGACGCGTCCTTCGAGATCGTGTGCTCGGCATTCGGAGGCTTCCCCTTCGTCCCTGACGCCCGGGCGGCGGTCGCCGAGAGCGCGCGGGTTCTCAGGCCCGGCGGCCGGCTGGTGTTCTCGGTGACGCACCCCGCGCGGTGGATGTTCCCGGACGACCCCACACCGGCGGGGATGTCGGTCGTCCAGTCCTACTTCGACCGGCGGCCCTACGTCGAGGAGGACCGCTCCGGGCGGGCGGTGTACGTGGAGCACCACCACACCATGGGCGACTGGATCGGGGCGGTCGCCGGAGCCGGCCTGCGCCTGACCGGCCTCACCGAACCCGAGTGGCCCGAAGAGAACACCGCCGTCTGGGGAGGCTGGGGCCCCTACCGCGGCCGGTACGTCCCCGGCACCGCGATCTTCACCGCCGAGAAGTGACCCTTCCGCCGCCCCTGAGGAATCGAGGCAGCATGAAGCTCAAGCTGGACCTCCACGACATCTACAACAAGAACCGCGACATCGACCGGGCTTTGGCCGACATCATCGACGAGGCCCTGCGCAAGAAGGCCAAGTCGATAGAGATCATCCCGGGCAAGGGTTCGGGCCAACTGAAGAAGCGCGTCCTGAGATACCTCGACCAGAAAGAGGTCAAGGACAAATACCACCGCGTGGAGAAGGACGGAAAGAACTTCGGCCGCCTGTTCGTCCACTTCAAGCACTGACTTCGGCTCCACCGGCCTGTCTCGGGCCGGGCCCGGGTCAGGGGGCGACCGGGGCGGGGAAGGACATCGGCTCCCTTGAGCGCCGATGCGACGGCTCCCCGAGGCAGGCGGGAACGAGTACTCACGCTCGTTCCTGCGTCAGTCCTGCTGCGGGTAGTAGAGAATCCGGGCTCGGTGACCTGCCGCCTTCTCGAGTTTTGCGTCGTCTGTAAGAAGCGGAAGCTCCAAGGCTTCTGCGAGTGCGACGTACATGGCGTCGTAGGCGGTGAGGTTGTCCCGCAGCTCGTGCACGCGGAATTGGAGCTGCTGCATCGGATGGCGGGTGATGTGCAGCCCCTGGTACCGGTCCAGCATCGTCCGGGCCCGCTGCTCCGTGATCCTCACGTTGGTCTTGCTCGTGATGGACAGCCCGCGGACCACGCTGGCCACTTCTGCGTCGATCAGCGCGGGGGCGTGCACTCGGCGGGTGAGGCGGCGGCGCAGCAGGTCGTCGTCCCTGCGGGCGGCCAGCAGCCTGATCACGATCGAACAGTCGACGACATAGCTCACCGGCGGCCGTCCGACCTGAACTCCCGGAGGTCCTCCTCCGTGTAGTCGACCGGTTCGTCCTGGGCCAGGCGCGCCATGACTTCCTCGGGTTCCGGCAGGGACGCCTCTTCGAGGATCAATTCGCGAAGATAGGCCGCCAGTGACAGGCCTTTGCGAGCGGCTCTCGCCTTAAGGGTCTCCACCGCTTCGGCCGGGACGTCCCGGACCTGGACCACCGTCGTCTCAGCCATGAAACGAGTCTAGCATGCATAGTGCATGCTTCTTCGGGGTGGAGATGGCGGCGCCGTCGATCATCGGACGGCACCGGGGTGTACGGCCGCCCCGGTCGGCGCCGGGTGGGGCGGGACGACCGCTGTGGGAGTGTGGGGCGCCTCTGGGATCTTTCGGGAGCGCCCCCTCGGGTGGGTGCGGTCTCTCCCTGAACATGGCGTAATACGCGAATTACGCTGGTGGCATGTCCAAAGTTCGGATCAGCATCAGCCTCGAATCGGGCCAGGCCGATCGGATCAGGTCGCACGCGGAGCGTGCGGGGATGGACCTCTCGGCCTATCTGGTGAACGCCGCGACGCGGCAGATGGCCGAGACCGAGGCGGCCGAGGCCGAGTTCGCGGGCATCGACGCGCTGATCGCCGATGCCGAGGGGCGCGCGGGGGCCCACGCGTCTGCCGAGGTCGAGGACGATTCCCTGCCGGTGGACGATCGCCGCGCCGTCGATGAGGCGATGGGCCTGGTCTACGGTGCCGACGAGGCCACTCCCCGTGGCCGTGGCGGGGTGGCGTGAGCATCCGCGTCCCCGTGTACGACACGGGGATGCTCATCGGCCTGGCGGATCGCAAGGCGAAGGCCGCCCAGATGCGCCAGGGGCTCGTCGGCACCCGGCATCGCGCCATCGTTCCAAGTCCCGTCCTGGCTCAGGTATGGCGTCCCGATCCGGCGACGGTGCACACCATGAGCGCGGTCCTCAAGGAATGCACGGTGCCCCAGGCCCGCTCCTCACCGGCCGCGCTCCGTCCCACGGCGGCAGGCCAGGTCGAGTGCATCGCTTGCGCGACCGCTCCTGACACCACCGACTGGCGACGGATCGGGGCCGTGCTGGGCGAGGCGGACCTACCTGCGAAGAAGCGATCGGACACGGTGGACGCACTCGTCGCCTGGACTGCGGTGAAGCACCGAAGCGCGGTCGTGTTCACCAGCGACCCGCGGGACATCGGCGCCTATATCGAAGCGATCGGCGCCGAGGACGTGCACGTCGTCGCGGTATGAGGAGAGCAGAAGCGCCGTCGGTGGAAGCGCCTGAACGGTATCGAAGAGGCCCTGCGCACGAGGGCCAAGACGGTAGAGATCATTCCGGGCACGGGTTCGGGCCAACCGAAGAAGCGCGTCCTGAGATACCTCGATCAGACAGAGGTCGAGGACAGGGGCCATCGCGTGGGAAAAGGCGGTATGAACTTCGGCCGCCTCTTCGCCCACTTCAAGTACTGACAGGGGCCCTGCGGTTCCGGACGCCGCACCGCGACCGCTCAGGCGGCGCCGGTGAGGATGCGAAACGATTTGACGGGGCCGAGGGCGACCCCCATGCGCACTACCATGAGGGTTCCGGAGTACACCCGCGCCCTGCCGTTGCGGAAGGTCACCAGCATCGGCCTCCAGGTCCACCCGGGCTTGGCCTCGGAGAGTAGCTCCTGAACACTCGGATCATGCAGGCTTCGGCTCTCCAGCCAGCCCCCGGCGACCTGTTCGACGGTCCGGGCCAGGTTGCCGCATTTCGCGCACTCGCTGTCGAATAGCAAGTAGTTCACCGGTGATGACACCTCGCCTGTGCTCGATGGGGCGGGCCGGTCAACGCACGTGGAGGAGCGGGCGGACCGGCGGGGACCCTTCCATGGACGGCCTCTCACCCACCGAGCGTGAGGAACGCGATGAGCAGCAGCAGGGCGATGACCCCCAGGATCGACCAGATGATGTTCTTCTTGTTCTTCATCGGATGGAAGGCCCTTCTCGGCTGAGCGGTGTCTCCAGAGTGAGGGGTGTCTTCAGGGCTGTAGAGCGATTGGGCGGATATCCCGGGGCGTTCAGGCGTCCCTGTACTTCACGGCCAATGCGTACGAGACGAGAGACGCGATCGACCAGACGCACAGAACGAGTGCCGCGATCCCGGGTGCGATCTCGTGTACCTCGAAGGCCGGTGTACCGACCAGGCTCAAGGCGGCCTGGTCCGGAAGGAGGCGGAGCCCTTCGGGCCACTGCAGGACACCGGTGGCGATGACGACGGGGACCGTGATCAGGATCCCGAGGGGGGTGACCGCTCCGCGGAGAAGGCCGGCGAGCCCGAAGGCGATGACCGACATGAAGGCGTATGCGGCGGTCCACAGCACCGGGTCGAGGAGGCGGGCTCCGACCCCGGCCCCTTCCGCGGGCCCCATGATCAGTCGTGCCGGAGCGATCGCCACGGTGGCCGCGGCGAGGACGACGAGGACCATCGCGACCATCTTGCCCAGGACGAGTGTGCGCCGGTCGGGCACCGCGAGGAGGCTGATGCGCAGTTGCCCTTCACGGTGCTCGCCAGCCGCCGCGTACACGGGAAGGACCAGAAAGATGTACACCGGAGCGAACACGAGAGTGCTGAAGGACGACAGCGTGGCCGGCTCTGAGGCGCCTGCGGTGTAGAACCTCACGCCCGATGCGTCGACCGCCGCCAGCACCGTGTTGACGGCCGCGGTGGCGATGACGACGAGCACGGAGACCGGGTTCGTGACGATCTTGGTGACCTCCGCGGCGACGACATCGCGGCGGCGGATCACGGGCGGCTCGCCGGTCGAGGTCACCGGGCATCCCTCCGATCGATGACCAGAGCCGCGCTGACGGTGGCCACGACGGCCCAACCGAGCAGCACGGCCCCGCCGTGTACGGCGGTGCCCGTCAGGGGCGCACCCGCGTCGCGGCCTTGGAGCAGGAGGTTGCGCGCCGCGCTGAAGGGCAGGAACGCGTCCACCGCGGGCGACACCGCCGCGACGAGCTGGGCCATGGTCAGCATGATCAGAACCACCGTCGCCACGACCCCGGCCAGTGTGCGCCGGCTGATGAGGGTGATACCGACCCCGATCAGGGCGGATGTGCCGATGAAGAGGAGCAGACGGGCGTCTACGGC
The DNA here is from genome assembly GCF_000341245.1 of Nocardiopsis halophila DSM 44494. Classification (GTDB taxonomy): domain Bacteria; phylum Actinomycetota; class Actinomycetes; order Streptosporangiales; family Streptosporangiaceae; genus Nocardiopsis_A; species Nocardiopsis_A halophila. The sequence continues at coordinate 18,421 of NZ_ANAD01000138.1, read as the reverse complement.
CAGCATGGCACCGCTCCACAGCATCCCGGGGTTCCAGTTCCTGACCGCGATGTAGGTGGACGCGGTGGCGATGAGGATGCACACGATGCCGAGCCCGAGCACGAAGGCCGTCGCCGCGACCACCTTGCCGATGACCAGGCGGATGCGGTCGGGGACCGCGACGACGCTCAGACCGATCTGTCCGGCGCGGAACTCCGCGCCGGCGATCACCGCACCGAGGATCGGGAAGAGGAGGCCCGGGTTGAAGACGCTCACCCCGAGGGTCTGGCGGAGTTCGGTCTCGGCGTCGACGAGGCGCCCGTCGACCTCGCTGAGGCCGTCGCCCCGCACGTTGGCGACCGTCTCGATGACGAAAGGGAAGTTCTGGTACTGGAAGAACAGGTTGAGCGCGATGATGGCGCCCGTGGCGATCCAGACGCTGCGAAGGGTCAGGATCTTGGTCAGTTCGGACCGAACGATGCTCGGCATACCGGTCACCAACTCCGTCCAGGACGGCTGCCGGTCAGGGTGAAGAACGCCTCTTCCAGCGATGCGTGTCCTTCGGTGATCGCGTCCAGCTCCCCGTCCGCGATGATCCGCCCGTCATTGATGATCACGACATCGTCGACGGTCTCGGCCACCTCGCTCATGAGGTGGCTCGAGAGCAGGACGGTGTTCCCCGAGTCCGCATAGCGCCGGAGGAACGAGCGCACGGTCCGGATGCCCTCAGGGTCGAGACCGTTGACCGGCTCGTCCAGGACGAGAATTCGCGGATTTCCCAGGAGAGCCGCCGCGAGGCCGATACGCTGCTTCATTCCCAGGGAGTATTTCCCGACCCGCACCTTGGCCGACTCGGCGAGCCCGACGGTCTCCAGCACCTCGAAGATCCGCCGGGAGGGGATGCGGTTGGACTGGGCGATCCAGCGGAGATGGTCGATTCCGCGCCGTTCCGGTACCGCTGAGGCCCCGTCGAGCATCGCGCCCACGGTCCTCAGCGGATTGCGCAGAGACGCATATCGCCGACCGTCGATGAGCGCCGTTCCGGATGTGGGTCGGTCCAGCCCCAACAGGATGCGGAGAGTGGTCGACTTACCCGCCCCGTTCGGCCCGAGGAACCCGGTCACCCGTCCGGCGGAGGCACGGAAGCTCACGCCGTCGACGGCCAGCTTCGGTCCGTACTTCTTCGAGACGTTCGCGACTTCGATCATCGGCTGCGGCCCTTCACGGCGGTGCTGCCCTTCGACATCACGTTCAGCCTGTCAGGCAGAGGGCCGCCGTACTGACCCCCGAATGGAGACACTTGGCGGACACCGGACGGGCCCGCCGTCACCGCCGTGCGCTCATCCGGAGGCGGGCGGCGGGGCGACCGCGCGGGCGGGTGGCCTCACGGGTGCGGCCGGGCCCGTCCGGATCAGCGCAGGACCCCTGCCCTATAGGCGAGCACGACGAGCTGCGTCCGGTTCTTGACACCGAACTTGTCGAACATCCGGCGGAGGTACGTCCGGACGGTCTCGTTGCTCAGATGAAGCTCGTCGGCTATGTCCTGGCTTCGATATCCGGCGGCCAGGAGCCTGCAGATCTCTCTCTGCTGGAAAGTGAACGCGGGGGTGTCGTCACCGGTGCCGGTCTGCTCGGCCCGATCGGTGCGGCCGCCGCCGGCGAAATGATCGACCAGCCGTGCCTTGACCTCCATGGCCAGGGATGCCTGGCCGGCATGGACCGCACGGATCCCGCTCAGTATCTGAGCGGGTGAGGCGTTCTTCAAAAGGAAACCGGACGCCCCGTAACGCAGAGCCTCCTGGACGTATTCATCGCGGTCGAACGAGGTGAGCATGACGACCTTGGTCGGGAGCGAGCACCCCTGCAGGCGCCGGACGACGTCGACGCCGCTCATTCCCGGCATCTCCACATCGAGGAGAAGGAGGTCGGGCTCCAGGTCCACCAGGCGCTCGACCAGTCCGGTACCCGAATCGGCCACCCCGACCAGGTCCACGTGGGGGGACTTCTCGAAGAATTTCGTGTAGGCGCGCAGGAACCCGGAATCGTCGTCCGCCATGAACACGTTCATGGCCGGTGCGGGCCCCTCGGCCCCCTCTGCTTCGCCCATTTTTGAGACCGCTCTTCGGAAGGGTCACTCGCCACTCGCCGCTCCGGAGAGGAACTGGTGTCGTGCGAGCTCGTTGTACAGGCCGTTGTCCCGGATGAGCTGGTGATGCGTGCCCTCGGCCACGATACGGCCGCCGTCGAGGATGACGATCCTGTCGGCGGAGACCACTGTGGAGAACCGGTGGGCGATGACCAGGGTCGTCCTCCCGACCGCGGACAGGTCCAGCGCGTCGTGGACCAGCGCCTCGTTCCGGCTGTCCAGGTTGGAGGTCGCCTCATCGAGGAGCAGGACCGGTGTGCGGGCCAGCAGCGTCCGGGCGATCGCCAGGCGCTGNCCCCGGGCCCCTGCCGCTCGCCGCCGCTGAGGCGGGTGCCCAGTTCGCCCACATCCTGCGACAGGTACGCGTATCCCTCGGCGTCGTCGGTGACGAGGCCGACCTGCTTCAGGGCCCGGACGCACTCATCGTCGTCCGCATCCCAGGCGGCCGGCGAGAGGTTGTCCCGCACGGTTCCCGTCAGGACCACGGCATCCTGGTCGACATACGCCATCTGCCCTCTCAACTCGTCGCGGGAGATCTGCCGCACGTCCCGCCCCTGGAAGAGGATGCGCCCGGACGTCGGCTCGTAGAACCGTTCGAGGAGTGCGAACACCGTCGATTTCCCCGCGCCGGACGGCCCGACGAACGCGACCGTTTCCCCCTGAGAAACGGAGAACGAGAGCCCGGACAGCGCGAACCGGCATCCACCGTCGTCTCCCGTCTCTCCCGGCGACGAACGTTCGTAGCGGAACCACACGTCTTCGAAGCGGAAGACGGTCTCCGGATCCTCCCGGCCGCCCGTGGGCTCCTCCTCGATGTCCCGTTCAGAGGGCTCGGAGCGGATCTCCAGTATCCGCGACAAGGCTCCGAACGCCTCGCCCAGAGAGGCGACGACGTTGCCCACCATTGCGATCGGGGAGACCATGAGCATCAGGTACATGATGAAGGCGCTCAGCTCACCGGTCGTGAGGGCTCCGGAGGCGACCCTCAGTGCGCCGAAGCCGACGACCACGATGAGCAGGACCTGTACCGACACGGCCGAGACCGTCTGGAGCATGGCCCGCAGCCATGCCGCCTTGAGGCCGGCCCGGCGGACCTCCGACGCTGTCCTCCTCGCCTGCTCGGTCTCCCGGCCCACGGCCCGCGTCGCACGCACGGTCCTCATGGACCCCAGGGAGCGCGACACGCTCTCCGCGAGTCGGCCCAGCGCGTTCTGCATCCGCAGGCCGACCGGTCGGGTCATCTTTCCGAGGAAGAAGACGATGACGAAGACGGCCGAGACCGCGACGAACGCGAGAGCGAGGAGCACGGGGTCGATCAGTGCCATCATGACGAGCGAGACCAGCACGGTGACCACACTGATGGCGAGGTCGACCAGCCCCGAGGTCAGGAAGTTTCGCGTCTCCGACACGTCCGTCGTGACCCGGGTGACCAGGTCGGCACGGTCCCGGTGGTCGAGTGCGGCCATCGGGAGCGAATAGACGTGCTCGACCAGCCGCTTCCGGGAGTCATAGGCGAACCTCTCACCGGTCCTCTCGATCACGAGCTCCCGGACTCCGGTCACTACGGCGCTCGTGATGAGCAGGGCCACCAGGAGGGCGGCTTCACCGGCCGGGATTCCGTCGCTGAAGGTGTCCACGATCCGGGACACGATCAGGGGCTGCACGGCACTGGCGGCGGTGCCGAGTGTCCCGAACCCGAACGCGATGGCCAAGGGGAAACGGTAGGGCTTGAGGAGGGGAAGGACGTCCCGGAACCCCGCCTCGGCCCGGCCCGCAGGTCGACGGAGACCCGTCCTGCCGGAAGGCGGCCGACCACCGCCGGCCTCCGCCGCTTCGTGAACGGTCACTTCGGTTCACCGTCTGCGGTGTCCGCTGCGGCGTACCGCGGTCGGCATTCGATCATCTTCTGGAAGCCGTCCAGGCGGTCCGGTTCGCCGATCGGCCGGCCGGCGATCTCGACCCAGGCGTGCGCGGTGAAGGGGCGGTCCCGGACTCCGGTGCACCAGGTCACTCCATGGCCGTGGGTCCGAGCCAGCAGCGCGATGGCCACCGAGCGCGGGAGGCATCCCTCCCCGGCGCAGAGCGTGCTCACGCCGGCCACGAGACGGCGGTGGTACACGATGGTCGCGGCGTCCGGCCTTCTCCCGTTGCGGACGACCGCCCGCATGAGGCGCGCCATGGTCCGCGGAGGGAAGCGGCAGAGCACGAAGGCCACGGCCACGCACGCCCGTGCGCGGTACAGGGCGGCGCGGGGCGCGGACCCCTCGGACGGTTCCGGGAGTACGGGGCTGCTCATGCGATCCTGCCCTCGATGAGGCGCGCCTTCTTGAGGTCTTTGAGCAAGCGGCGGACATCGCGCTTCGCCACGTTCGCATCGACGTCGAATTCGGCGGTGACGGCCTGGACGAGATCGTCGAGCGAAGGCTCCCGTTCCAGTGCTTCCGCCACGCTCACCCCTACCGGATCGAGGTGCCAGTAGACCCCTCGCCGGGAGTCCAGGAGAAGCGCCCCTTCGTCGTTCGTGCTCATCGTCACCCAGGGCTTCAGCCTGAGCATGGTCGGATCCCCCCTGCGGACGCGTCGGCGCGTGCGCTGTGGACACTCCTGAGCCACCGTTCGGCGAATTCGAGTTCGACGAGGTCGGAGTGGGCCAGGCCGTCCGCGGAGTAGGTGTCGGCGAGTCCGACGGCCCTCTCCTCGCGGATGAGCCCCAGATCGCCCAGGACCGACCCCTCGGCGAAGGTGGAACGGGCGCGATCACGGATCGTCTTGTGGTGCTGGAACACCTCGGCCGTATAGTCGCCCTTGTCCCTGCGCAGGAAGTAGTCGATGCTCATGGTCGGCGGCCTCGCCGCCGCGAGCAGGGGCTTGGCCGGAGACTGCCGGGCCCGGTCCCCGTGGTCGAGGGCCAGTGCCGTTTCGACGACCCGCCTGTCGAGGTACGGGGCATCGAATCGGACGGCCTCCGCCACGTGGTTCATCCTCCTGTTGGCCGCGCCGTGCACGGCGAGGTAGGAGAGGATCTGATGGAGGGTCCGGTCCGGGGACAGTTCGACGGACCCGTCGTCGAGTTCCGCTCGGGCGAGGCCACTGACCTGCTCCTGTGCCTCGGCTGTGAAGACGTCGGGGAACCGCGGGACCTGAATCCAACTCGCATGGTCGGCTGCATCGTGGGCCGGCCGGCGGTAGTCGCCCCGTGCGATCCGATCCAGCTCATGGATGTAGGTTCTGCGGTCGGACAGCATGCGCAGCATCGCCGACACGGGGATCCGGTTCATCCTCCGGTAGCGCCGCAGCCATGTGCAGCGGCCCCGCTGTCCGGACCTGAAGAAGGACCACACCATGCTGGACACCTGGCCGAACAGTGCGTCGCCGGCGTTGCCGTTCAGATGCAGTGTGCTCCCTGTGCCGCTGATGTGCCGCTCGACGCCGGAAGCGGATGCGATGGCCGTCGACAGCGTCCCCGGGCCTTCGGGGAACGTCGACAGCGACGGGGCGACCTCGTGGGCGATGTGTTCCAGGACCGATCGGTAGGGAACGGCCGTGTGCTCGGATCCGATCTCCCGGGCGGCGCGCCCGGCCCATATCCCGTCCCTGTTGGAGCCGTTCTCAGCCTGAAAGAAGAGCGTGTGGAGGTCGTCCGTCAGGTGCGCGGCGAAGAAGCCGAGCGTCGTGGAGTCCAGCCCCCCTGACAGGTCGGTACTGAATACGCGTCTCCCGTTCGTGCGCAGGGCCAGTGCCTCTTCGATGTTCGCGCGGAGCTCTTTCGCGAGGTCGCCGATCGGCCGGTCCGCCCGCGGGGGCGACCACCACCTCCTGCGTTCGGGGGCCGCGTCAGCGGAGACGGTCAGGTGCTCACCGACGCCGAGCCCGTCGACGCCTTTCCAGATGGGGCGGCGCGTGAAGGGATGGGATACTTCGACGTTCACCAGACGGGACGCCAGCACACCGTGGTCCAGAGCGAATCCGTTGAGCTCGGCAAGAGGGTACTGTTCATCACTCACCACGGTGACGCCGTCGTACACGGTCCAGAACAGGGAACGGGTCTGAAAAGGAGGCGCGTATGCCCGGAGCCGGTCGCCGTCATGTGCGAAAACGAGGACGTCGAACTCGGCGATGTCTTTCGCGAGTTCTTCCGTCCGGGTCATCGAGGTAATGTTCCGGACCTTTTCGAGGAGGCCCTTGGAATCGACTCCCGCATGGCCGGAGACGACGATGTCGATGTCCCCGGTACGCGCCCGTGGCAGTGCTCCGGAAGCGGAGCCGCCCAGGATCCAGGGGCGACCGGACCGATGCTCGTGGCGGACGGGGCCCAACGTCTGCCGGAGGTGCGCCAGGACCCGGCCGCGGACGGGGGCGTCGGGGAGGACGGCGAGGGGCACATCCATTCCTCTCGGGCGGGGGATTCGGCAACCGGGGTGCGGGGCGCCCCGTGCGGGGCGCCCCGCACCTCTTTCACCTTTTAGCAGTTCGGGGAGGTGGTCCACAGGGCCTTCTGGCCGAAGATGTCATTGCAGGGAAGGCGGCCCAGCGACTTCGTGAGCTTCCTGAAGGAGCCGATCCGGGTGAGGGCCGGAGTGGTGTACTTCTTCATTGTTCCCCCTTTTCGATACCTCGTGCCACCCTCCTGGTGAGCTCATCGGTGCACGTCCGGATCATCCGTGAAACGGCTTGCCGACGGTGCCCCCAGGCGGTGGGCACGTTTCCGCGGAGGGCGTGGACCGCTTATCGGTCGCGCTACTGTTCCGCGTATTCGGTCGCGTTGGCGGGGGTGTGTCCGCCGAGAATCAAACTAGGAAGCCGTGGAAGCTCAGTCAAGACTGGCGTGCCCTCCGAAAATGCACGGAAGTGCACGTCGCCGGGGGGTGGTGTTTTTCTCTTCGTGTTCCCTGTGCAGTCGTGTGATTCGGGGGGACGGAGCTTGTGCTGTTATGGTGGGTATTCGAGGAGGGGGCGTATCGGAATGCATCTACGGGCGTTATGGCCGGGCCTGGGGTGCAACGGCCCGTGTGCCCGTGAGCGGTAGCGGCTGGAGGACCTGTCGTGCCGGATCCTTCGGCCGGCAGCGTGGGCGGAGTAGGGAACGAACCCCCATGATGGAGGCCACGCGATATCCGGAGGAATCCATGAGTTCGGCCCCCTCCAGGTCCGCCCGTGAACGGCCCGGTGTGTCCTGGCTCATCGAGGTCTCCGGTGCGGTGGCCGTGGTCCTGGTCTTCTGGGTCCCCTCGATCCAAGGCGCTGACGCGGCGGGGGGACGGATTCTCGGTGCCTCGTCGGCCGTATTGCTGGCCATTGCGATGCTGCTTCGGTGGAAGTCGCCTCATGCGGCCGTTTCTGCGGCCGTCTGCTTGACGGCGCTCGGCTGGTGGGCATCGGCCACCACCGACCCCATGGTGGGTGTGGCCTGGTGCCTCTATCCTCTGGCGGTCGTATCGACGGTTCGGGCGAGCATCCTCGGCACCGGTGCCGTAGGGGCGCTCGTCCTGGTGGCGCTCGGGCTCGGGGTCAGTTCGCCGACGCAGGACGCCATGCAGAAGGTGGTCTTCAGCGTCGGTGCGCTGGGCGGTGCCTGGGTCCTGGGCCGGACGGAGGCCGAGCGGCGCGCCGCGCTGCGCGCTGCGGAGCGTCGGCAAGCGGAGTTCGAACAGATCCAGAGAGAGGCCGCCATGGCGCGCGATGTTCATGACGTCGTGGGGCATGCGCTGAGCACCATCAGTGCCGAGGCAGGGGTCGCACGCACCGTATCGGCTTCGGACCATGGAGAGCTGCTCCAGGCTCTTGAGGACATCGAGCTCAGGTCGCGCTCCGCGTTGGAGCAGGTGCAGTCCTTGGTGCGGTCCTTGCGTCGGCGCGACGGCCCACCACAGGCCGATGATGAGGCCGGGCGGGCGCCAACGCTGCGCGAACTGGCCACGGCGGCGACGGTCAGCGGGTTGGAGGTGGACACCCATATCGAACTCCCGGAATGCGACAGGGAGATTTCGGTCGTTGCCGCCCGGGTCGTCCAAGAAGCGTTCAGCAACATCATTCGGCATTCTTCGGCGGAGCGTTGCGAGCTCTCGGTCAGGCCTTCCGCGGAGGGGCTCCTCGTCAGGGTCGATGACGATGGCAAGGGGGTCATGACCGATGGCGGAACCGGCTCCGGGATATCGGGGATGCGTGAACGCGTCGAAGCGGTCGGAGGCCGCCTGACCGTGGCCAACCGGCTGAGCGGAGGAACGCGTGTCGTGGCCGAGCTGCCGCTGTCCGTCGGATCCGAACGCTGAACGACCGTGCTTTCGGCGTAGGGGATGGGAGGAGGGGTGCGGAAAGGTGTCCGGGGAGGGCAGGGCGGAACCCTGACCGGGTGGCACGCCAGGGGACCGGTGTCGGCCGCGCGGTCAGGCCGGAGTCCTACGCGGTGAAGAAACCGATCAGCGCTCGCGCGACCTCGTCCGGGGCGTTCTCTGTGGGGATGTGGGCCGCCTCCGGGATGCGTACCAGGGTGGTCTCCGGGATCTCCGAGTCGAACCGTTCGGCGTACTCCACCCTCTGGAACCCGTCGTCCTCGCCCCACACCAGCAGCTTGGGAACCGGGGACGCGCGTAGGGCGGGGACCAGGTCGAGGGTGTACCCGCTGTCGGCCGCGCCTGCCAGGGCCATCCAGGAGCGGCGTACGCGTGCCTCGGTCCACGGGGCCAGGTAGTCGGCGATCAGCTCTTCGGTCGCGGCGCCTGCCAGGGCCGCCGTCACCACCCGCCGGCGTGCGGACAGGAACTCCTCCGCAGTGGTCGCCGCTGCCACCTCCGGGTCGCGGAACCTGGCCACCGCCGGCACCGGCCACGAGTCGTAGGTGACCGAGTTGACCAGGGCCAGCCGGGACACCCCCGACCCGCCGCGGGCCAGCAGGTGCTGGGCGACCGCGCCGCCGATGTCGTGGCCGGCCACGGCGAACGGTCCGGAGATCTCCAGCGCCGAAGCGAACTCCTCCACGCGGTCGGCTAGGGCCGGGACCGACGCCGTCTCCAGAGACAGCTCTCCGTCCGAGCGACCCAGGCCCGGGAAGTCGAGCGCGAACGGCCGCAGACCCGCCTCGGCGAGGTGCGGCAGCACCGGCCGCCAGACCCGGCTCCAATACGTCCCGTGCAGCAGGAGCACCGGCGGGCCCTCCTGCCCGGCGGTGAGGTAGCTGACCACCGTGTCGCCGACGCGGACGGTCGACCGCCGCACGCGCGCCTCCGCATTCACCTGCGCGCCCGTCTTCGTGGATCCGTTCATGCGGACACTGTGGCCGAGGTGCGGCCCCGCCGCCGAGAGTCCGGATAGACACCCATGGGTACATTTCCGCCATGAGCCTTGATCGTGCGGAGGCACCGCATCGTGTGGTGGCGCTGCTCAGCCCGCCCCAGGCCCCCTTCGAGCTGGCCTGTGCCTCCGAGGTCTTCGGCACTGTGCCGCCGGACTCCCCGGCCCGCTACGACTTCTCGGTCTGCGCCGAACGCCCCGGCCCCCTGCCGACCACCGCCGGGTACGCGATCCACGTCGATTCCGGGTTGGAGGCCCTGCAGGAGGCGGACACCGTGGTCGTGGCGGCCCGGAACCCGCCCGGCGCGCCGGTGGCCCCCGCCGTCGCCGACGCGCTGCGCGCCGCACACCGGCGCGGGGCGAGGATCGCCGCCATCTGCACGGGCGCGTTCGTCCTCGCCCAGGCCGGACTGCTCGACGGCCGGCGCGCCACCACCCATTGGCGCCGCGCCGCCCACCTCGCCTCCGCCTTCCCCCGAGTGCAGGTGGATCCGGACGTGCTCTTCGTGGACCACGGCGACGTGGCGACCAGCGCCGGCACCGGCGCCGGCATCGACCTGTGCCTGCACCTGGTCCGCACCGACCACGGCGCGGCCTACGCCGACCGGGTCGCGCGGGTCATGGTGCTTCCGCCGCACCGGGAGGGGAACCAGCGCCAGTACGCCGCCCGGCCGGCGCCGCCCCGGCCCGCCCCGGATCGGGCCGACGCTTCACTGGCGCCCCTGCTGGAGTGGGCCGAGGCCAGGATCGACGGCCGAGTGACCGTGGGCCGCCTGGCCGAATACGCGGGGGTGTCCGGGCGGACGCTCGCCCGTCGGTTCACCGAGCAGCTCGGCACGAGCCCGGGCCGGTGGCTGCTCGCGCGGCGACTCGACGCGGCCCGCGCGCTATTGGAGGAGACCGACCTCCCGGTGGAGGCCGTCGCCGTCCGGGCCGGCCTCGCCTCCGCCGTCAACCTGCGACGCCGCTTCCGCGCCAGGTTCGGCACGACCCCGGGCGCCTACCGCCGCGCCTTCGGGCGGGCCCGGTAGCCGGGGCGCCCCCGGTGGCGGCCTCCTCCACGCCGGTCCGCGTCGGCTCTTCCGGGTGTTCACCGGATCCTCTGTAGATCGGCCCTGTGGTCGGAAGCAGCCCCCGGCCGGGGTGTGGCGCCTCGCACGCCGCCGGTGGGCGTCCGCGTGGAACCGGCGCCCTGCAGGCCGATCCGCCGCGGTGTGGTCCGGCGCTCTCCCCTCTGTGCGCGGGGTCATGCGCGCACCGGGACTTCTGAGGCGCCCGTCCGCCGTTGTGGGTGATTCGTGCGCCCGATGCCGCGCGGGCGATCCGCCTCCTCCCGGCGCACCTCTCCTCCCCATCCGTTCCCGGCCGCCCCCTGCCCGCGGTCGCGCATGTCCCAGCGAAGGAGGGCACCTTGCCCATCGCCCTGTGGGCGCTCACTCTGGGCGCTTTCGGTATCGGCACGACCGAGTTCGTCATCATGGGCCTCCTGCCCGAGGTCGCCGCGGACCTGGGGGTCTCCGTCCCCGACGCCGGCCACCTGATCTCCGGCTACGCCGTCGGCGTCGTCATCGGCGCCCCGCTGCTCGCGATCGCCGGTTCGCGGCTGCCGCGCACGACCTTCCTCGTCGCCCTCCTCGGGCTCTTCGCCGGGGCCAACGCCCTGTCCGCGGTGGCGCCCGGGTACGAGGCGCTGCTGGGCTCCCGCTTCCTCGCCGGGCTGCCGCACGGCGCCTTCCTCGGGATCGGCTCGGTGGCCCCCGCCGACATGGTCCCCGGGCACCGGCGCGGCCAGGCGGTGGCCCGGGTCCTGATGGGCCTGACCCTGGCCAACGTGGTCGGCGTCCCCCTGGGCGCCCTGCTCGGCCAGCTGCTCGGCTGGCGCTGGGCCTTCGCCGGGGTGGCCGTCATCGGCGCGGTCGCGGCGCTGGTGCTGCGCGCCGCCCTGCCCGACCAGCCCCGCCCGGCCGCCGTCCCGGTCCGCCGGGAGCTGCGGGTGCTCGCCCGCCCGCAGGTGCTGCTCGCCTTCGCCGTGGTGGTCTTCGGTTTCGGCGGCAGCTTCGCCGCCTACAGCTACATCAGCCCGGTGCTGACCGACCTCACCGGCTTCGGCGCGACCGGCGTGTCCGTGGTGCTGGCGCTGTTCGGCGCGGGCACGACGGCGGGCGCCGTGGTCGGCGGCCGGCTGGCCGACACCGCACCCATGCCCACGCTGTACCTGTTCACCGGGGCGCTGGCGGCCTCCCTCGCGCTGTTCGCCGTCGCGGCGGGCGACCCCGTCCTGGCCCCGGTCGCCGTCTTCCTCATCGGCGCGACCGGCTTCGTGGCGGTAACGAGCCTGCAGACGATGATCCTGGAGAGGGCCCGGGAGGCCCCGGGGCTCGCCGCCGCCGGGATCCACTCGGCGTTCAACATCGCCAACGCACTGGGGGCGCTGCTCGGCGGGGCCGCGATCACCCTCGGCCTCGGCCTGACCGCTCCCGCGCTCGTGGGGGCGGCGCTGTCCGCCGTCGGCCTGGCGCTCGCCCTGGTGCTCGGCCTGTCCGACCGTCGGGCCACCGCGGTCCGGGACGAGGTGCCGGACGGCCTGTCCGAGGAGGTCCCGGAGGCCGTGGAGTCGGCTCCTGCCGCCGTCGCCTGAACGGGGCGGTGCCCAGGCCTCAGAGGGAGAAGAGGCGGGCCCCGTTGCCGTACAGGACCGCCCGCAGCCACCCGTCCCCCAGGCCGAGGCCGGCGAGCGACCGGAGCTGGTGGACAAAGGGGTAGGGAATGTTCGGGAAGTCGGTGCCGAACAGGAGCCGGTCCTCAAGCGCCTTCAAGCGCGGCACCTCCTCCGGAGGGAAGGGGGCCGAGCGCTCGGTGAAGTCGGTGAACACCATCGTCGTATCGAGGTGGACGCCGTCGTACCGCTCGGCCAGGTCCAGGAACTCGGTGTACTCGGGCGACCCCGCGTGGGCGACGACGGCCGTCAGCCCGGGGTGGGCGCTCAGGACCTCGGCGAAGGGCCCCGGGCCGGTGAAGGGTCCTTCGAGAGGGCCCGACCCGCAGTGCACGATCACCGGGACCCTTGCATCGGCCAGCGCGCCCCACACCCCGTCGAGCAGCGGGTCGCGGGGGTCGTAGCCGCCCACCTGGAGGTGGGCCTTGAACACCTGGGCCCCTGAGGCGATGGCCTCGCCCACGTACTCGGCCGCCCCCGGTTCGGGATAGAAGGTGGCGCTGTGCAGGCAGTCGTCGTGCGCCGCGGCGAACTCGGCGGCCCACCCGTTCAGCCACTGCGCCATTCCCGGCTTGTGGGGATAGAGCAGCGACGTATAGCGCACCACCCCGAACCGTCTCAGGAGCGCGACCCGCTCGGCCTCCTCCTGCCGGTAGGTGATCGGCCAGACGCCGTCCCCCAGGGCGTCGAAGTACGCCCACACCTTGCGCATCACCCGGTGCGGCATGAAGTGCGTGTGCACGTCGATCAGCCCGGGAAGACCGAGGTCCTTCCAGAACGCCCGGACGTCGGCTTCTTCCTCGGCTGATGCGGCGTAGCTCACGCGGGCCACTGTACGGCCGTGCTTGCGACGAGCACCACGCGGGCGGCGATCGGCTCTGAAGCCGTATGCAGGACCTCCAGAAGCAGGCCTCACACCGCCCCCGGAGCGCCCGCGGCCAGGCCTCCGACCGGGGCCTTGGCCGCGCGGGCCGCGGGGGCGAGGGACGCCAGCAGGCCGGCGGGGATGCCCGCGAGCAGCAGGACGGCCACCCGCGCCACCGGGACCGCGGGGACCATGTCGTCGAGCGCGGCTCCCGCAGCCGCCAGGCCGAACAGCACCCCCAGGGCGGCGCCGACCGCGGTCCCGGCCACGCCGACCAGGGCCGCCTCCGCCGCCACCAGGCCGCGCAGCTGGCCGCGGGTCAGCCCCAGCGCGCGCATCAGCGAGAACTCGCGCCCGCGCTCCAGGACCGACAGCGCCAGGGTGTTCGCGATGCCCAGGACCGCGATCACCACCGCGACCGCCAGCAGCCCCAGCACCACCACGAAGATCGCGTCGAACAGCCGCCCGTACTGGTCGCGCTGCTCGGCGGCGCTGAACACCTCCAGGCCCGGGTGGTCGGCGACCGCCGCGTCCACGGCCTCCCGCACGCGGTCGGCCGGGCTGCCGTCGGCGCCCACGACCAGCACGCCGAGGTCGGGCGCGTCCGGGAACAGCGACGCGAAGTCCTCGGGCGCCACGAACAGGCCGGCCATGCCGTCGTCGGTCATCACCGCCGCGACCGTCACGCGCAGAACGCCCTCCTTCCCAGAGACCTCGATCTCGTCGCCGGATCCGACCCCCAGGCGTTCGGCCTCCTCGCGGTGGACGGCGACCCGGCCCGGCGCCACCTCGGAGAAGTCCCCCGAGACGGTGTCCATCGACAGGTCGGTGCCCAAGCGCGCTCCCGGGAAGGAGACGACCGGCGTCGGCTCACCCCCGGTCTCCGCGGCCGCACGCCTCTCCCGCATGACCCTGCCGATCGCGGGATCGTCCTCCAGGGACTGCGCCAGGCCCGACGGAAGCGCGCGCTCCGGCCCGTCCTGTCCGCCCCCCACAGGGCGAACGGCGTAGTCGGCCGGCATCTCCCGGGCCATCAGGTGGCCGAGCGTGGACTCGATCGACGCGCTCGCCACCGCGTACCCCGACATCAGCGCCGCCCCCACGGCGAGCGCCGTCATCGCGGTCGCCGTGCGGTGCGGTGTGCGCAGCACCCCTTCCGCCGCCAGACCCGGCGCGGTGCCCATCCGCCGCATGGGCGCCCGCACCGCCGCCGCGAAGAGCCGCACCAGCCACGGTGCGGCCGCCATGGCGCCGAGGAAGGCCGCCATGCCCGACCCGGCCACGAGCGCCATCGGCACCGGCCCCGGCTCCAGGGCCAGCCCGGCCCACACGCCCGCGCCCGACGCGGCGAACAGGGCCGCGGCCACCGCCGCCCGTGCCCGGGGCCCACGCGTGGACGTCCCGCCCCCGGAGTCCCCGCCGCTCTCCCGCAGCGCGGCCAGCGGTGCGGTGCGCATGGCCGCGACCGCAGGGCGCACCGCGGCTGCGACCGTCGTCAGCACCCCCGCACCCGCGCCCAGCGCGAGCGAGGACGGCCGCACCACCAGCGGCAGGCCCTCGGCGCCGGTGGTGCCGAAGAACGAGGCGGCCCCGGCCGAGCGGCCGGCCAGCTCCACCGCCGCCGCGGCCACGCCCACCCCCAGCGCCGCCCCCAGCGCCGAGGCCGCCAGGCCGACCGCCAGCGCCTCGGCCAGCACCCCGCGCAGGACCTGCCCGCGATCGGCGCCCAGGCAGCGCAGCAGTGCGGTGCTCCGGCGCCGCTGCGCCACCAGGACCGCGTAGGTGTTGCCGATGACGAGAGCGGCGGTGAACAGCGCCACCACGGCGAACAGCACGAGGGCGGTGGTCACGCTGCGCGCCTGCACCCCGGCGTCCTCGGCGAGCAGCTCCCCGTACGCGGCCCCGGTCATCGTGCGCGCGTGGGCGCCGAGCGCCTCCCGCACCGCCTCGGCGACCCGCTGCGGTGCCGCCCCGTCGGCGCCGAGCACCCGCACCTCGGCGAACCCCGGCGCCCCGGTGACCTGGGCGGCGGTGGCCGGGTCGAAGGCGATCGCGCCGTTGGCGGTGGCCGTGCGGTCGAGCCCGAAGTCGATCAGCCCGGTGACGGTGAACTCCCGCCGCCGCCCGTCCTCGCCGGCGGCCGCCACGGTGTCGCCGACCTCCACCCCGGTGGTCCGGGCGGTCGCCGCCGAGAGCGCGGCCTCGTCGCCGGCGGCCGGTGCGCGGCCCTGCTCGACCCGCAGCCGCTCGGTGGCCCCGCCCGCGGAGACCGCCAGGGCCGGGGCGCCGCCGAGCGGCCGCCCGTCGGGCCCCAGGAGCACCGCCGAGCCCCGCACCGCGCCGTCGGCCTGCGCCACCTGCGGCAGCTCCCGGACCCGGTCGAGCGCGTCCCGGGAGAGCGTGCCGCCGTCCTCGGCGGGGACGGCGACCGCGTCGAGCCGCTCCGCCCCGCCCATGGCGGAGTCGGCGAAGTGCGCCCGGACACCGTCGGTGAAGACCAGCGTGGCGGTGGCGAACATGGCCCCCAGGGCGATGGCCAGGGCGGTGGTCGCCAGGCGGGACACGGGGCCGGTACGGATGCGCCTCATCGGCGGGCCTCCTCGGGGCGCGGGGGGCGAGCGGCGTGGTGCCCGTCTCCGGGCGGTCCCCCGTCCTCGGCGCGGACCAGGAGCGGCCGCAGCCAGGCGACCTCGGACAGCCGCGCCACCTGGGCCCGGACCGGTCCGCGCGCCGCGACGGCGACCAGGGCGCCGACCGCCGCGCCGGTCAGCAGGCCGATGACGACGTCGTGCGGGTAGTGCACGCCCACGAACACCCGGGAGAAGGCCTCGGTGAGCGCCAGCGGCGCCGCCACCGCCGCCGACCAGCGCCAGGCGAGGAACGCCGCCGCCAGCGCCGCCCCTGCCACGGCCGCGTGGTTGCTCGGGAACGACCAGTCCCCGTGCGGCGGGCAGGCCGCGATCGCGACCGTGTCCGCCACCGCGCGGCACGGCCGGTCCTGCCGGACCACCGCCTTGGCGCCCTCGCTGACCAGGTAGCCGGCGACCGTCGCCGGCGGCGCGAGCAGGGCCGCGGCCATGGCGTGCGCCCCTCGCCCGCGCGCCCTCCACCACAGCCCCAGGAAGAGCGCGGCGAAGCCCAGGAGCAGCAGGTCGGTGGCTGCTCCGGCGACGGCCTGCAGCCACTCCGGCGTGCTCTGGGCGAAGGAGGTGACGGCCCGGTACCCGTCGGTACTGATCTCGGGGATCTGGGTCGGCATGAAGCGGTGCGCTCTCTTTCTCCGTCGTGTCCTGCCTGGCCGTGGGGCGTGCCGGGGGCCGTCCCGGCCGGGCGGTCGACCGGTCCCGCCGACCGGTTCCGCCGTCGGCCGACGCGCCCGCAGGCGCCCCGCAGGACTCCCTGTGGAGGACTAACGCTAGAAGCCGTGCGCTGTGGGCACATCGCCCGATCGGGGGGAGGGGGCGCCACTTTCGGGGGAGGCCGCGGTGCAGGTCCCAGGACTAAAGTTCAAAGAGTGAGAAGGGCAGGGGTGCGCGACGCCGCACTGTTGGTGCTGATGGCAACCATGGCCGTCGCCACGGTGGCGACCACGCGTCCGGTCGGTTCGCTGCCGGCGGTCGCCCTGGGGCTGGCGGTGGTCGCGTTCGCCGCAGGGCGCCTGTCCGGGCACCGGTACGCCGTCCAGGGCGTGCTCGTCGCGGTGGTCGGTTGGGGGCTCATGCGCGCGCTCGTGTCGACGGCGCTCGGCGACGAACCCTGGTCGGGCATGGCCGAGGCGATCATCGCCCTGACGTTCGGCGCCTTCCCCTGGCTGACCGGAAGGTACCTGCGGCAGCGCGCCGAGCTCTTGGTGTCCGGCTGGGAGCGCGTGGCCTCGCTCGAACGCGAGCGCGACGCGGTCGCCGAGCAGGAGCGGCTGCACGAGCGGACCCGTATCGCCGAAGAGATGCACGACTCCCTCGGGCACTCCCTGAGCCTCATCGCGGTCAGAGCCGGGGCCCTGGAGGTCGCCCCGGGGCTGACCGCGGAGGAGTACCGCGAGGGGGCCGGTGAGCTGAGAGCGCGCGCGTCGGAGGCGATCGGCCGCCTGCACGAGGTCATCGGGCTGCTGGAGCGGTCGCGCGCGGAGGGGAGCGCAGACGACGGACTCGCGGGCCTGGTCGACAGGGCGCGCTCTGCGGGGATGGACATCGACTGGGACGGAATCGAGCCCGAAGGCGACGGCCCGGCGTGCATGCTGGCGCACGCCGTGGTGCGCGAAGCCCTGACCAACGCCGCCAAGCACGCTCCGGGGGCCCGGGTCGCCGTCGAGGTGTCCGCCCTGGAGCGCAAGCGGGTCCTCTCCGTCCGGGTCCGCAACGGCCCCTCCGCCCCCGGCGGCCCGGCCTCTCCGAGCGGAGGGCGGGGGCTGCGCTCGCTCCGCGAGCGCGTGGAGCAGGCCGGGGGCGCACTGCGCGCCGGTCCCGGTGCGGACGGGTTCGCCGTCGAGGCCCGCCTGCCGGCCACCGCGGCCGCCGCGGCCACGGGGGCGCGCGGGCGTCCGGACCGCGCCCGCCGCGAGCTGATCGGTGCGGGGGCCGTCGTGGTCTCCGTGCTCGTGCCGCTTGTGGCGGGCTGGTACATCTTCGGCGACCACGTGGTCGCCGAAGCCGTCCTCGCGCCGGACCGCTTCGGCCGGCTGGAGATCGGCCAGGAGCAGGCGGATGCCGAGCGGCTGCTGCCCTCCACGGCCCTGCCCGCCGAGGTCTCGGTCCCCGAGGCCGAGAGGGTCCTGCCCGCGGTGGCCGAGGGCGAGTGCCGGTTCTACGGCTCGGAGACCGGCCGCGCCTGGTCCCCCGACTCGGCCTACCGGGTGTGCTTCTCTGGCGGGGAGGTGGTGTCGGCGTGCGTCTACGAGCGCCGCCCGGCGCCGTCGGAACCGCGCTGCAAGGAGGACGGGGACACGTGATCAGGGTGGTGCTCGCCGACGACGAGGCGCTCATCCGGACGGGGGTGCGGACGATCCTGTCGGCCGACCCGGGCATCGAGGTGGCCGGGGAGGCCGGGGACGCCGACGGGCTGGTGGAGCTGGCCGCGCGGGAGCGTCCCGACGTCGCCCTCGTCGACATCCAGATGCCGGGCGGCGGCGGCCTGGGGGCGGTGCGCGAGGTGCGCCGCGTCTCCCCCGGGACCGCGCTGGCCATGCTGACGACCTTCGGCCGCGAGGAGTACGTGGTGCGGGCGCTGAGCGACGGCGCCCACGGCTTCCTCCTCAAGGCCGGGGACCCGCGGGAGCTGATCGCCGGGGTCAAGGCGGTGGCCGCCGGCGGCGCCTTCCTCTCCCCGGCGATGGCCCGCGGCCTCGCCGGGCGGCTGCGGGAGCAGGACGGCGCCCCCGACCCCCGTGCCGCCGCGGCGGCGCGCGCCGAGGCGCTGTCGCCGCGCGAGC
>NZ_ANAD01000137.1:153-58111 GCF_000341245.1 Nocardiopsis halophila DSM 44494 | reverse complement strand
CCGGGCGGCTGCGGGAGCAGGACGGCGCCCCCGCCCCCCGTGCCGCCGCGGCGGCGCGCGCCGAGGCGCTGTCGCCGCGCGAGCGCGAGGTGCTGGCGCTGGTGGGGCAGGGGCTGTCCAACGCCGAGATCGCCCGTCGGCTCCATCTGGTGGAGGACACCGTGAAGACCCACGTGAGCTCGGTCTTCACCCGCCTGGGGGTGTCCAACCGGGTCCAGGCGGCCGTGCTGGCCTATGAGGCGGGACTGGTCCGCTCCTGAGCGGGGTCGCCTTTCCCTCCCCGGCTCCGAATGGGGGGGGAGCAGGCAATGGGCGGGGCGGTGCGCGCCCTGCAGGAGCAGGGGAGGGCGACATGGGCAAGTGGGCGCGGAGTCCGTTGGTGTGGGGCGCGGCGGTGATCGCCGTCGCGGTGCTCGCGCTGGGGCTGTGGGCGTTCCAGCCGTGGAGGCTGTACACCAGCACGACCGTCGACGAGGCCCTTCCCTCGGCGGGGCCCTCGACCGAGCGGACCGGGGGCGCGGACGGGGCCGACACCGACGCGGAGGACGCCGGGAACGGGGAGGGCGGCGAGCAGGACGCCTCCGGAGAGGTGTCCCCGGAGGAGCCCTCCGAACCCGTCGTACTGGCGGAAGGGGAGTTCGTCTCCCAGGAGCACGAGACGTCGGGAACGGCGCGTGTCCTGGAGCTTCCGGACGGCTCCCGTCATGTGCGCTTGGAGGATCTGGCCTCCAGCGACGGACCCGACCTCTACGTCTGGCTGACCGACCAGGAGGCGGGCGGCGACTGGTCCAAGTACCGCGACGGCCGCTATGTCGACCTCGGAGCCCTCAAGGGGACGCATGGAAACGCCAACTACGAGATTCCTGAGGACGCCGACATCGATGGCATGACCAGCGTCGTCATCTGGTGCGACCGCTTCTCGGTCGCGTTCGGGTCGGCGCCGCTCGGCCTGTAGGCACCCCCGGCCTCGGCGAGCGGCGCACGGACATCGCAGGGGCCTCGGAGAAGAATTCCACGGGCCACCTGGGAGAACGGCGTATCGGGCCGGTCGGCTCGGCGCAGGTCCGGCATATCCCATTACACTGAGCGCTTCCGCGACCACTCTATTCAACGGACCGTGTGGGCCCCACAATGGCCGAAGCCCGGACGAGCCGTGCCGAACAGGGGCGGGGTGCATTGACCGACACCGATCGCGGGCCCGAGCACGAGGCCGGGTCCGACGACGAGCTCGCCGCCGGACTCCGCGGAGGCGGACCGACCGGGACACAGGCCCTCGACGAGCTGTACCGGCGCCACTGGCGGCCGGTGCTCGCCTATGCCGCGACCTGCTGCCGCGACCCCCACACCGCCGAGGACCTGGCCTCCGAGGCCTTCACCCGCACTCTGGAGGCGGTCCGGGCCGGCCGCGGCCCCGGCGCCGCCTGGCGCCCCTACCTGCTGGCGGTGGTGCGCCGCACCGCCGCCGACTGGGCGGGAACCGAGCGGCGCACCGAGCTCTCCCCCGACTTCGAGCTCTGGCTGGACCGGGCCCCGGAGGAGAGCGGCGAGGAGCGGGTGCTGCGCCTGGAGGACGGCGGGCTGGTGCGCCGGGCCTTCCACTCGCTTCCCGAGCGCTGGCAGGCGGTGCTGTGGCACACCGAGGTCGAGGAGGAGGCGGCCGACCGGGTGGCCCCGCTCCTGGGCATCGGCAGGAGCGGCGTGGGGTCGCTGGCCTCGCGCGCGCGGGAGGGACTGCGCGAGGCCTACCTGACCGCGCACGTCGCCGGGGCCGAGGGCGAGTGCCGCCGGTTCGCCCCGCTCATCGGCACGCAGGCGCGGCGCTCCGGCCGCCGGATCCGCCGCGACCTGGGGCGCCACCTGGCCGAATGCGAGCGCTGCCGGGCGGCATTCACCGAGCTGAGCGGGCTGAGCCGGCGCATGCGCACGGTGCTGCCGACGGCGCTGCTGGTGTGGGCGGGGCCGTTCACCGGTGTGGCCGGGCTGCAGGCCGGGCTGGTGGCCGGGGGCTCCGCGGCCTCCGGGACGGCGCCGCTGGCCGCGGGCGCCGCGGCGGTCGGGGCCGCCGCGGTGATCGGCGGCGCGGCCGTGCTGGGCGGCGTGCCCGAGCCGGACCAGGGGACCGTCCGGGACACCGCGACCGCCGCGGCCCCGCAGGTGCCCCGGGAGACGGTGCAGGAGCCGCCGCCGGAGGCGCCCGAGCCCTCCGCCGGCGCGGAGCCCGGCCCCGTGCAGCAGGCCGAGGCCGAGGACGAGACCGCTCCGGAGGAGGAGCGGGACGAGCCCGGCGGGGAGGACGAGGAGGACCGCTCGGTGCGGGCGCAGAGCGACGACATCGGGCCGGGCGCCGGGGCCGCCCGCCTGATGAACGCCGGGACGGGCGCGTGCGTGCTGCCGGAGGGCGAACGCGTGGTCGTCGGCCCCTGTGCGGGAACCGAGGAGGAGGTGTGGGAGACCTTCGCCCTGACGCCCGGGGACGACCGCACCTGGCTGCGCAACGTCGATACGGGCGGCTGCCTGGGCTACGAGCCGGAGGCGCGCGAGGGCGATGCGGTCAGCCACGAGCCCTGCCGCGCCGACCGGGAGGGGCAGATGTTCCGCTTCCTCATGCACCCCGACGGCAGCTACTACCTCGTCACGGAGGCGCAGGGGGCGTGGGGCGGGTACCTCCAGCTCGGTGTGGAGGAGTGGAGGGACTTCACCCCGCCGCCGGAGCAGGGGTCGCCGCTGGTGACGATCTACAACCACTACGACGCCTCCCGTCTGCGATTCCTCACCGCCGCCGAGTGAGGGCCGACGCGCGGTGACGGGAGTGCGCTGAGCCGCCCCGGGAAAGTTAGGTAACGAAACGATGAACCTGCGGGACGTGAGAGTGCGTGGGGACTCATTGAAGGGTGACCGCTGCGGCGGCGGTTACCCCGCTCGATCGCCGCCGCAGCGGCTTACCTCCCGTGGATCCCCTTAGGGCTGGCGACCGCAGCCCCCGCCGACCCGCCGCCCGGCCGGGGCCCGTGAGCGGGGTACCTGCTGCTCCGTCGCCGCCCTGCCTCCCGGACCGCGAGTGGCCCGGCGGCCGACCGGCGGCGCCGGGGAACCCC
The DNA here is from genome assembly GCF_000341245.1 of Nocardiopsis halophila DSM 44494. GTDB lineage: Bacteria > Actinomycetota > Actinomycetes > Streptosporangiales > Streptosporangiaceae > Nocardiopsis_A > Nocardiopsis_A halophila. Next base: position 55,016 of record NZ_ANAD01000137.1, on the reverse strand, counting down.
GGCCTTCGTCGTCGCCGTCCCCGACATCCCGGCGGCCTCCGGTCGTCCATCGAGAAGCGGTCACGGTCGTGGGCGGCCTGGGGCGGTCGTACGGACTCCCGGGGCGGGGTGAGGGGAGACGCGGGTCACAATGGGGGCATGTCGCTGCCTCCCGGACTGGACCACATCGTCTACGCCGCCCCGGACCTGCCCGCGGCGGTCGCCGCGTTCGCCCGGCTCACCGGGGTCGAACCCGGCCCCGGCGGGTCGCACCCCGGGTGGGGGACGCGCAACCGGCTCGTGGGGCTCGGCGGCGGGGCCTACCTGGAGCTGGTCGGCCCCGACCCGGCGCAGATCCCGCCCGCCGGGCCGCGCCCGTTCCGCGTCGACACCCTCTCCGCGCCCGGTGCCGTCACCTGGGCCGTGCGCCGCGACGGCCTGCCCGACCACGCCCGCCGGGCGCGCAGCGCCGGCTACGACCCGGGCCGCGTGCTCGCGATGAGCCGCCGCCGTCTCGACGGCCGCCTGCTGCGGTGGCGGCTCACCGATCCGCGGGGCGCCCACCCCAGCGGCGCGGTCCCCTTCCTCATCGACTGGGGCGACGCGCCGCACCCCGCCTCCTCCGGCCTGCCCGAGGTGCGCTTGGCCGACCTCCGGGTGCAGGCGCCCGAGCCGGAGGCGGTCGCCGCGCCGCTGCACGCGGTCGGCGCCGGCGTGCGGGCCGAACCGGGCCCGGCCGGGCTGGTGGTCGCCCTGGACACCCCGCGCGGACGCGTCGAGCTCGGCCCCCCGCCCCGTCGGGGGGAGCGGCGGATGAACGCCCCCGGACCGCCCGTCCCGGTGCACCCCTCCGGCTCCGCGCTGCGCACCCTGCTCGACGCGTTCGACGGTGGCGGGCCGGCGACGGCCGGAGGCCGCCGGGGATGATCCGATTGCGGCCGTGACCCCATCGGGTCTCCACTCGGTCACGGCGGGGTCCGTGTCCGGCGTTCCGATCGCAGGATTGTCGGATGGCACACCGTGGGCGGGCCGATGCCGTCGAGAGCGACGACGGTGCGGCCCGGCGCGCGGGACCAGCCTGCCACGACGCCGCGCTCGACCCTCCCTCGTGCCCGCGCGGCGACCCCCCTCGATGGAGTGAGGCCGATATGACCTTCGTCCTGTTCGTTCTCCCCGTGCTCATCCTGGCGGCGGCGATAGGCGCCTACATCTACATGGGCAGGCAGGAGTGAGCGGAGTGGTGGGATGAACGGCGCCGCCGGCCCCGCGTCCGCCCGCTCAGGCGGCGTGGGCCGGGGCCGTCCGGTGTCCGCCCGGGTGCCGGTGGCGCCAGGTCCAGAAGACGGCGCACCCCGCCAGCGCCCACGCGCCCAGTACCAGGAACGGGAGCGCGTGCTGGTGCCCCGGGAAGTAGATGGCGGTGTGCTGGGCGCTGATCGAGGCGCCCGGAGGGAGCCAGCGCCCGAGCTCGCCGAGCGGGTGCGGCAGCAGCGGCCAGGAGACCGCCCCGCCCGATGAGGGGTTGCCCAGGAGCACCATGACGCCCCAGGTCGGCAGCATCGCCCAGCGGCCGATCAGGGTGTTGAACATGGTGAAGACCATGCCCGAGGCGAACATGGTCAGCGACAGGACCGCCCACGACTCGGGGAACGGCAGGCGCAGCGCGCCCAGCCCCCAGTCCACCGTCGCGGCGATCGCGAAGCCGCCCAGGGCCGCGTAGCCGGCGGTGAAGGCGATGCGCACCGGCGGCGACAGTGCGGAGGCGTGCACGCTGAGCTGGATCGCGCCCACGAACCCGATGATCACGGCGGCCAGGGAGATGTAGAAGACGGCCAGCCCCTGCGGGTCGGTGGACTGGAGCGGCTTGAGGTCGTGCACGGTCACCCGGACGCCCAGGTCGTCGCCGACCTGCGGTGCGGTCTCGGTGAGCAGCCGTGCCACCGACGCTCCGGCCGCGCTCGCCACGCCCAGCTCCACCTCGTCGCCGCGGACCTGGAGCACCGCGAAGACCTCCTGCTCCTCCACCGCACGGCGGGCGGCGTCCTCGTCGGGGAGGACGCGCAGGTCCAGTGAGGAGCCCAGCCGCTCGTCCATGGCCGACACGAAGGCGGTGCCGTGCTCCTCCGCCCCCGAGGAGAGCGCCTCGGCCTGTTCCGGGGACGGCGGCACCACGGCGGTGGGGATGTCCCGGGGTACGGGCGCGGCCATCGCGTAGGTGTAGGAGCCCGCGAAGAGCGCGGCGGCCGCGCTCAGGATGAGGACGAGCACGGTCGCGGGCAGCAGGGCGGAGCCGCGGAAGGCCCGCCAGGCCTCCGCCGGGCTCCGCCTGCGTCCGTGCGCGCCGGTCGGGCGGTCGGGCATGGGGTCACGGTAGACCCGCCCGGTCAGCGCGGCCGGTCCGACGCGCGGGCCAGGCGCTCGGCCGTGCTGCCGAGCGCGCCGGTGTCGACGCCGGCCTGCTCCAGGGCGCGGGCGGCCCCGCCGTCGGCGCGCAGGACCCCCAGCAGGATGTGGGCGCCGCCGATCCGCCGGTGGCCCAGGCCCACGGCCTCGCGCAGCGACAGCTTCAGCGCCTTCTTCGCCCCTGTGGAGAAGGGGATGTGGTCGCCGAAGAGCCGGAACGCGCGGCCCGCGCGCGGGCGGCGCGTCGGCACGGGGGCGGCCTGCGCCGCCGTGCGCAGGTCCGGTGCGGACGCGCCGTGCTCGCGCAGGGCGCGGGCGGCGGGGCCGTCCTGGGCGTCCATCAGGGCCAGCAGCAGGTGGACGGTGCCGATCCGGCGGTGACCGAGGCCGCGGGCCTCCTCCTGGGCCCAGACGACGGCGTTCCGGCCGTCGTCGCCGAAGCGCTCGAACATGGTGCTCACCCCTCGATTCGTCAACAAAACTTGACGGTCAACTTGTGTTGACGGTAGGCGGCGCACCTTGGTGTTGTCAATGAAAGTTGACGAATTCGGGGCGGAAGAACGGGCGCGGGCCCTGGGCCCGCGCCCGTGCGCGGCGGCGGCCGCCCCGGGCGGCCGCCGGGCGGGACGTCAGTCCACGGGCTTGCGCAGGTGGTGGATCCAGGCCGGCGGGAAGTTCGCGATGACCTTCTCCGAGCCGGTGCCGTAGCGGTTGAGGTACTCCTCGACCACCCAGCCCGAGCGCGCCTGGCGCAGGTAGTCCTCGCGCGGGGCGATGACCGCCTTGACCTCCTTGGTGTACAGGTAGCCGAAGAACGACAGCCGCCCGCCCGGCTTGAGCACCTCGAAGTAGTGCTCGAATATCCCCCGCACCTCCCCGGCCGTGAAGTTGGCGAGGGGGAGGCCGGAGATGATCAGGTCGTACCCGCCCTCGCGGGAGACCTCCTCCACGGGCGCGGCGTGCACCCGCAGCCGCTCCCGGACCGGAGCGAAGTCCGGGTCGGTGTCCACCAGGTCCTGAAGGTGGGCGGCCATCCCCGCGTTCGCCTCCACCAGGTCGGCGGTGTCCTCGGGGCCCATGTGGCGGGCGATCGCCCGGGAGACCGGGCCGGTCCCCGCCCCGCCCTCCAGGATCGCCAAGGGGGCGGGGCCGGGCCGTTCGGTCAGGTGGCGGGTGAGCGCGCCGGCCAGGGCGGGGCTGCTGGGCACGACCGACCCGGTCGCGCGGAACGTGCGCACCGCCTCCCGGAGGAAGAGACCGGCGTCGCGCAGCCGTGAGTCGAATCGGAGGGTGTGGGTAGGACTCTGTGTCGCTGCCATGCCTGCACGCTAGCGGGTGGGCGCCTAAGACGCCGGTGAAGCGGAGGGCCGTGTCGCGGCGAAGACCGAGCGCAGCGCGGCGGTCACCGCCCTCTCCGCGCGCTCGGCCGCCGGGAGGAAGGCCCCGAAGCCGAACATCCCGTGGAACCCGTCGTTCACCCGGACCGTGGTCGCCGGGACGCCGGCGGCACAGAGCAGCCGCGCGTACTCCTCGCCCTCGTCGCGCAGCGGGTCGAAGTCCGCGGTCAGCACGAGCGCGGGCGGCAGCCCCTCCAGCCGTGCGGCGAGCGCGGGCGAGGCGTCGGGCTCGCGCTCCTGCCCGTCGGACAGGTACTGCTCGTTGAACCAGGCCATGGCCCGGCCGGTGAGGAAGTAGCCCTCGCCGTTGTCCGTGCGGGAGGGGTAGGCGCCGTCGCCGCTGGGACCGTACCCGGTGAAGTCGGTGACCGGGTAGATCAGCGCCTGGTGGCACAGTTGCGGGCCGCCGGCGTCGCGGGCCGCGCGGGCGGCCACGGTCGCCAGGTTGCCCCCGGCGCTGTCCCCGCACACCGCCAGCCGCGCCGGGTCGATGCCCAGCTCGGCGGCGTTGTCGGCGACCCAGCGCAGTGCGGCGACGGAGTCCTCGACCGCCGCCGGGTAGGGGTGCTCGGGGGCCAGCCGGTAGTCCACCGCCACGACGACCGCCCCGGCGCCGTCGGCCAGGATGCGGCAGATGTGGTCGTGGGACTCCAGGTCGCCCAGGACGAACCCGCCGCCGTGGAAGAAGACGATGCCCGGCGCCGGGGCGGCGGGGTCGGGCCGGTAGTGGCGCAGGGGGACCTCGCCCGCCGGTCCGGGCGCCGACAGGTCCCGCACCAGGGCCACCTCGGGCCCTTCGACGGGGGTGCGCTGCGCACGGGCCGCGCGCAGCTCCCGGGGGTCGGCACCGGGCCCGATCTCGGGCACGGCCGCGGTCATCATGTCGACGAAGCGACGGGTCTGGGGGGTCATCTCCATGGGCTACCTGACCTTTCCCGAATGCCGTTCTAGCGGTGTGACCTTAACCCGCGCGGGTAGCATGCGTCACCATGAGCGCCGGACCCCCTGCCAAGACCGCTGCCAAGACCGCGCTCGTCACCGGGGCCTCCTCCGGGATCGGCGAGCAGTTCGCCCGAGACCTGGCCGAACGGGGGTTCTCCCTCGTCCTGGTCGCGCGCCGCACCGAACGCCTGGAGGCGCTCGCCGCCGAGCTGGGCGACCGCTTCGGCACCCGGACCGAGGTGCTCGCCGCCGATCTGGGGGCGCCGGGCGGGACCGACGCCGTCGAGGAGCGCCTGCGCGCCGACGGGACCGGCCCCGACGCCCCGGTCGACCTGCTGGTGAACAACGCCGGCCGCGGCGACGGCGGGGAGTTCGCCGCACAGGACCCCGACGACGTCGACCACATGCTGGACGTGAACGTCCGGGCGGTGCTGCGGCTCACCCGCGCCGTGCTGCCGGTGCAGACGGCGCGCAGGGCGGCGGGCGAGCGCGGCCCCCTCCTGGGCGTGATCAACGTGTCGTCCATGGCGGGGGAGATGACCGTGAACCCGGGCGGGTCGGTCTACGCCGGGACGAAGAAGTTCGTGACCCTGTGGAGCGAGAGCGTGGCCCTGGAGGCGGCCCCGCACGGTGTCCACGTCACGGCGGTGCTGCCGGGCTTCGTCCGCACCGACATGACCCGCGCCGTGCAGGAGGGCGGCATGCCCGACGCGGCGTTCGTCCCCAAGGAGCGCATCACCCGCGACGCCCTGAAGGCCTGGGCCGCCGGACGCACGAGGGTCGTGCCCGGGGCGCAGTACAAGGCGGCGGACGGCCTTCTTCGGGCCGTCCCGCGCGTCCTCTACAGGGCGGTGGCCGGAAGGCGCACCGTGCTGTAGACGCCCGCCGTGCGGAAGCCGAGCCGTTCATAGGAACGGACGGCCGGATTCCCCTCGGTCACGGCCAGGCCGACCTCCCGAACGCCCTGCCGGGCCAGCAGGGCGATCGCCCGGCGCATCAGCAGGCCGCCCAGGCCTGCGTACCGCGGGTCCGGGCGCCGGAACACTTCGCCGATCCAGGGCACCTCGTCCGGGCGGTCGTTGACCACCAGCACGGCGCCCACGCGCCCGTCCTCCTCGGCCGCCAAAGCGCTCACGTCCATCACCGGCCCCAGCGCGTTGCCGTCCAGGAGTTCGGACAGCAGGCCGAACTCCTCGGCCTCGCTGCGCGCGGGGTCGCGGTCGGGGTGGCCCGCGGGGAAGGCGGCCAGGAAGGCGTCGAACACCGCGCGCATCCGCTCCTCCCCCGCCTCGGACAGGTCCAGGGCGCCGGAGGCCAGGCCGACGAGGTGCAGGCCGGGGCCCGGACGCGCCTGCTCCCACTCCGGCGGGGGCGGATCGCCGGCCAGGTCGCGCCGCATCTCGCGGGCGCGGCGCACCGCGTGCCCGCCGCCCGCGCACAGCTCTTCGGCGAAACCGCCGTCGGCGGTGGCCACCGCCCACCCCGCCAGCCGCTCCAGCGCCGTCCGGGCCGCGCCGGGCCCGTGCGCGCGGGCCTCGGCCGCCAGGAGCGCGCCGGGCCGGGACCGGTCCGCGAAGCTCACCACCGCCGCGCCGCGGGCGTCGGTGAGCACCGTGCGCCCCGCCGTCTCCCCTGCCGTGTCCACCGCTCCACCGTAGAGGGGCCGCGGTCACGAGCGGGGTGCGGGTGCGCCTACCCTGGTGGGGCGAGTCGCCTGAGGAAAGTGATCATGAAGACCTTCGATGAGCTGTTCGCCGAGCTGTCCGAGAAGGCCCGCACCCGGCCCGAGGGGTCGGGCACGGTCGCGGCCCTGGACGCCGGCGTCCATGCCATCGGCAAGAAGGTCGTGGAGGAGGCGGCCGAGGTCTGGATGGCCGCCGAGTACGAGTCCGACGAGGCCGCGGCCGAAGAGGTCTCCCAGCTGCTCTACCACCTCCAGGTCCTGATGCTGGCGCGCGGGCTGCGCCTGGAGGACGTCTACCGCCATCTGTAGGCGGCCCCGGCCGCCCGCCCCGGACGCAGCAGACCGGCACCACGGACCCGAGGGGGAAGCCTCCATGCCCGACCAGCTCCGCATCGCCGTGCCCAACAAGGGCCAGCTCTCCGAACCGGCCAGCGCCATGCTGCGCGAGGCCGGGTACCGCCAGCGCAAGGACTCGCGCGACCTCGTCATGGTCGACCCGGACAACGGCGCCGAGTTCTTCTTCCTCCGCCCCAAGGACATCGCCGTCTACGTCGGCGAGGGCATCCTTCAGGCGGGCATCACCGGGCGCGACATGCTCCTGGACTCCCGCGCCCCGGTGGAGGAGGTCCTGCCGCTGGGCTTCGGCCACTCCACGTTCCGCTTCGCCGCCCCCGGCGGCGCCTCCATGAAGCTGGAGGACCTGGAGGGCCGGCGGGTGGCCACCTCCTTCGAGGGGCTGCTCACGCAGTACCTGGAGGGCAAGGGCGTGGGCGCCCGCGTCATCCACCTGGACGGGGCGGTGGAGAGCTCCATCCAGCTGGGCGTGGCCGACGCCGTGGCCGACGTCGTCTCCACCGGGACCACCCTGCGCAACGCCGGGCTGGAGATGTTCGGCGAGCCGATCCTGGAATCCGAGGCGGTCCTCATCCGCCCGGAGGGCGCCGGGGAGGACCCGCTGGTGGAGCGGCTGGTGCGCCGCCTGCGCGGGGTCCTGGTCGCCCGCGACTACGTGATGATGGACTACGACGTGCACGCCGAGCACCTCGACGCGGCCGTCGCCCTGACCCCCGGCATGGAGGGGCCCACCGTCTCCCCGCTCCACCGCGAGGGCTGGGTGGCCGTGCGCGCCATGGTCCCCCGCCGCGCGGCCCAGCAGATCATGGACGACCTCTGGCACATCGGCGCCCGCGCCATCCTCGTCACCGACATCTACGCCTGCCGCCTCTGAGGAGCGCCGTTTCCTCGTCCTGAGGGCACCCGCCGGACCACGGGGCGGGTGCCTTCGGCGTTCCCGGACCGGTGCACCGGTCCGGAGCCTCGCCGGTGACGCCGTTCGGGGCGCCGTCGGACGGGCCGGACGGGGGGCGGGCTTTGGTTGAATGGAGCGCCGGCCCTGTGCAGTCCCGATCGTCAGGAGGAAGCGGACGTGTCCCAGCCCCCGGATGCGGTGGCGGAGGTCGTGGACCGGGTGATCGGGGAGACCGGCGGTGAGCTGGTGCTCCGGCGGTCGGGTCCGGACTGGGAAGTGTTCAGTAACGGGGTCTTCCTCATGGATACCCGGGACGGCGCCTCTGAGCGGGCGATGGTGCGGGCCGCCCTGGACCACCTGCCCGACGGGAGCGCGGGTGCCCGGGTGCTCATCGGCGGGCTGGGGGTCGGCTTCTCGGCGCGGGAGGCGCTGGACGATCGGCGGGTCGGACTCGTGCGCGTGGTCGAGCTGGAGCCGAAGGTCGTCGAGTGGCACTCCGGCCCCCTCGGGGAGGTCGCCGGGCGGCTGCCCGAGGAGTCGCGGTGCGACCTGGTCCGCGCGGACCTGGCCGAGTGGCTGGAGGAGGCCGCACGCGCCGCCCGGGACGGCGGCGAGCGGTACGACGCGCTCTGCCTGGACACCGACAACGGCCCCGACTGGACCGTCCGGGAAGAGAACGGCCGCCTCTACGAGCCGGGGGCGATGGACCTGATCGCGTCGGTCACCGCCCCTGGAGGGGCGGTGGCGTTCTGGAGCGCCATGCGCTCTCCGGCCTTCGAGGGCATGCTGCGCGCCCGCTTCGGGGACGTCCACACGGTCGAGGTGCCCGCGCGCGCGGGCGAGCCCGACGTCGTCTACCTCGTGCGAGTGGCATAACGCACACCGGCCGCCAACGCCCTTCGGGGCGGGCGTGCCGTTCCGGACCCTGGTCTCACACCTAGCGCCTGCTCGATAATTCCCATATCGGGCACTAATATTCCTATTAGGAACATGCGTGGGACACTGCACGGCCCTGGAGGCAGGGCCGGGCGGAAGGAGGAGGCCATGGACGCCGAAGCGATCGGCCGCCGGTTCACCGGCAGGGCGGGGATCCTCACCGGGGCCGCGTCCGGCATCGGGCGGGCCGCCGCGCTGCGCCTGACCGCGGAGGGCGCGCGGCTGCTGCTCGTCGACCGCGACGAGGAGGGCCTGAAGGAGACCGTGCGCCTGGTCGGGGAGCAGGGCGGCCGCGCCGGCGGTGCGGCGTCGGCCTACGCGGCCGACATCGCCGACGAGGACACGGTGCGCGGGGCCGTGGCCGCGGCCAAGGACCGCTACGGGGCCGTCGACCTGCTGGTCAACGTGGCCGGCTTCCACAAGGTCGTGCCGCTGGAGGAGGTCACCCTCGACTACTGGAACCGGCAGTTCGCCGTGAACACGGCGGGCACCATGCTGTTCTGCCGCGAAGCCCTGCCGCACCTGGCGGAGGGCGGGGGCGTCATCGTGAACACCGCCTCGACCTCGGCCACCCACGCCCACCCGTACATGACCGCCTACGCCGCCTCCAAGGGCGCCGTGCTCGCCTTCACCCAGAGCCTGGCGGCCGAGGTGTGGGGGCGCGGGGTGCGGGTGCTGGCCGTCTCGCCCGGCGGCGTGGCCACGCCGCTGACCGAGGCCGTCTCCTTCCCCGAGGGCACCGACGGCGCGTACTACGCCCGGATCACCCCGCCGGCGGGGATGGGGCGGCCCGAGGAGATCGCCGCGGCGATCGCGTTCGCCGCCTCCGAGGACGGCGCCTACGTGCGCGGTGTGGAGCTGCGCGTCGACGGCGGCTCGCACGCCTGAGGGCGCCGCGGCCGCCCGGCGCGCAGGCGCCGCGCACACGCACAGGGGCGGGGTCCGCGGACCCCGCCCCCGCGCGCGTCGGCGCTCACGACGCCGTGCCGTCGGACTCCTGCTTGGCGATCTCCTTGCGGACCTCTTCCATGTCCAGCTCCCGCGCCTGCTTGATCAGGTCGTCGAGGCTCTCCTTGGGAAGGGCGCCGGGCTGGGCGTAGATCACTGTCTTGTCCCGGACCACCATCAGCGTGGGGATCGACTGGATGTCGAAGCTCGCGGCCAGTTCCTGCTGGTCCTCGGTGTCCACCTTGGCGAAGACCAGGTCCGGGTTCTCCTCCGAGGCCGTCTCGTAGACGGGGGCGAACTGCTTGCACGGCCCGCACCAGGAGGCCCAGAAGTCGATGAGGACGAAGTCGTTCTCCGTCAGCGTGTCGTTGAAGTTGTCCTTGGTGAGTTCGACGGTGGCCACTGCTTCTCCTGAACTTGCCGGGTGCACGTCGGTCCCTCGTAGAGCGGTCCTGCCCGAGGATTTGTTCCGCAAGCATGCCGTGATCAGCGGGATGAACGCGAACCGCGCCGCTGAGCGGGGCCGCTGCGCCCGCACCGCGCCGACCTGCGCCCGGCCTTTTCCCGACAAAACACCCGATGCATACCGGCTTGGGAGGAAAACCCGCAGGTCATTAAGGTCGTATGGAAGACGGGATCTGGCACGTCGGGAACGAACGGGGGGCATGTGGCGGGCACGCGGCCGAGCGGCGGCGGACGGCAGGGGGAGGACCCCGGCGACCCCGGCCGCGGACACGGGGACCGGGCCGGGCGCGAGTCCGAGCCGGACTACCGGTTCACCCTGGCCAACGAGCGCACCTTCCTGGCCTGGATCCGCACGGCGCTGGCGCTGGTCGCCGGGGCCGTGGCGGTGCTGCACCTGGTCCCGCTGGACTGGAGCGGCCCCGCCCGGCTGACCGTGGGGCTGGCGCTGACCGTCCTGGCCGTGGTGATCACCGCCTACGCGCCGATGCGCTGGCTCCAGGTCCAGCGGCTGATGCGCCGCGGGGCGCCGCTGCCGCTGAGCGCGCTCCCGGTGGTCACCACCGTCGGCGTGGCCCTGGTCTGCGGCGCCGTGCTGGTCGGGAACTTCTGGGGATGAGCGGACGCGACCCCGGACTCCAGCCCGAGCGCACCCTGCTCTCCTGGCAGCGCACGGTGATCGTGCTGGTGGCGGTCGCCCTGCTGTACGTGCGCGACCCCTTCCAGGACGGCGGCGAGCCCGGCCCCGGCGCGCTGGTGCGCGTCGCCGTGGCGCTGGTGCCGATCGGTGCCGCGGCCGCCGCGATGGTGCACGTCCGGCGCCGGTGGCGGGCCACCGGGCACGGGGCCCACGACGACGCAACCGGGCAGGCCCCGGCGCCGCTGGCGCGCGGGTGGGTCCGGGTCCTGGTCGGCGCCGCGACCGCGGTGTTCGCGGTCGCCGTGGCCGTGAGCGCGCTGACCGGGTAGCCGGGACCGTCCCCGGCGGGGCGGGGAGGCCGGCGAGGGGGCCGGATGGACGGGGGTCCGGCCCGTCGGGGACGGGTGCGCCTCAGGCCAGGGCCGCGGCGCGCGCGTCCGGGTCGCTCGAGCGCTCGTGCTCGATCAGGGACCCGATGATGTCGTCCAGGCTGCGCTGGGGCCGGTAGCCGATGAGCGAGCCGGCCAGCGAGGTGTCGGGCATGCGGCGCTGCATGTCCTCATAGCCCTCGCCGTAGGCGTCCTCGTAGGACACGTAGTCGATCCGGCTGGACGAGCCCGTCTTCGCGATGACCCGGTCGGCCAGGCCCTTGATGGAGACCTCCTCCTTCCCGCCCAGGTTGACCGCGCGGTTGTAGGCCGCCGGTGTGTCCAGCAGCCGCACCACGGCCGGGACCACGTCGAACACCGACCCGAAGCAGCGGCGCTGGGCGCCGGTGCCGTAGACGGTGATCGGCTCGCCGCCCATCGCCTGGGAGACGAAGCGCGGCACCACCATGCCGTAGCGGCCGGTCTGGCGCGGCCCCACGATGTTGAAGAAGCGGGTGATGACGCAGGGCAGGCCGGACTCCTCGCCGTAGATGTAGGCGACGAGCTCGTCCAGGCCCTTCGCGGCGGCGTAGGACCAGCGGCTCTTGAGCGGCGATCCCAGGATCCGGTCGGCGTCCTCGGTGAGGCCGTCGACGTCGTTCTTGCCGTAGACCTCGCTGGTCGAGGCGACCATGAACCGGGCCCGGCGGCGCGCGGCCGCGGCCACGACGTTCTCGGTCCCGTGCAGGTTGGTGTGCAGCGACTGCAGCGGCTTGTCCACGATGGTGTGCACGCCCACCGCCGCCGCCAAGTGGAAGACGGTGTCGCACTCGGCGATCACATCGTCCACCAGGCGCGCGTCCAGGATCGATCCCTTGACCAGCTCGAACCCGGGGTTCCCGGCGAGCTGGGCCAGGTTGGACTCGCGTCCGGTGGACAGGTCGTCGAGCGCCACCACGGTATGCCCGTGGGCGATGAGGTGGTCGCACAGGTGCGATCCGATGAAGCCTGCTCCTCCGGTGACAACGGCCTTCAACGTAGCTTCCCCCTCCTGAGGGTCACGGTGCTCTGTGTGCGCGCCGGCGCGGGGGCGCCGGCGGTATGCGCCGCTCAGGCGAGCATGCGCATGGCGTAGAAGCCTTCGGCCAGAGCCACCCCCGCCTGCATGCCGCGCAGCACGGCGAGGCTGCGCAGCGTCGGTTCGGAGCGGGTGTGCGGGTGTTCGTGGATCTGGGTGCCGTACAGCCGCATCCCGGCCAGCTTGGCCTCCATGTCGGCCTCGTCGAGGCCGACCATGAGGCTCGGGGAGCCGGCGGCGTCGTAGCGCCACTGGTCGGCGGCCTCCTCGTAGGCCAGCACGACGGCCGGGTGGTGCCGCTTGCGGTTGTCCGACGGGCGCAGGGCCGTGTGCACGGCCTCGGCGGTGACCTGGTGGTCCTGGTTGTAGCTGGTGCGGTGCGGGGCGATGACGACCGTGGGCTCGACGGCGGCGATGGAGACCGGGCTGTGCCGCTCGACGGCGTTGGCCAGCTCGAAGCGTGGGAGGGCGTCGAGCTTGAGGTGGTACTCGTCCCCCGGGAACGCGATGTGCCAGTCGTCCCAGCGGAAGTGGTCGGCGACCTCCTTGATCTCGGCATGGCGCTCATTGGCCGTGGAGAAGCCGCGCGGGGAGACGTCGGCGGTGTCGCCCACGGTCATGAACTGCACGTAGACCTCGGCGCCGGCGGCCTTGGCCCGGTGCATCAGGCCGCCGCAGCCCAGGGTCTCGTCGTCGGGGTGGGGGGCGAAGATGAGGATGCGTTGCTGAGACCAGTCGATCGTCATGACTGCGTTCCTTACCAGCGGGGGATCGTGTCCTCGGCGCGCCGTGCGCTTGCCACGGAGACGTCCGGTGGACGGTGTCGGTTGCCACACCGGGGCGGGCACGGGTCGGCCTGTCCCCGGCGGAGTGCGGGAAGCGGGGAGGAGCCGGCCGTCAGCCGGAGCGGGCCTCGCGCAGGATCCCGATGCCGTCGGGTCCGACGTTGAGCAGCAGGTCCAGGGCGGCCATGCGGGGCAGGAACTCGGCGCCCCGTCTGCTGTGCTGCGGGTACTCCGGGTGGCGGAAGTCCTGCCACTCCACGGCGACGCCGTAGCGCTGGAAGATCTCCTGGTCGACGTAGTCGCGGGCGCCGTCCCCCGAGAGCATCGTCCCGGCCCCGACCTTGGCCGAGAGCTGGGCGAGGAGCTCGCTCTTCTGCCCGGGGAACTCGCCGAGCTCGCTCGCGCGCACCACGGGCGTGTCGATCCCGAAGGCGTCCAGGACCAGTGATGTGGTGGCCCAGGCCAGGTCGGCCAGGTGGGTCCAGTCCCGCTCGTACACCGAGAGGACCCGCTCGCCGTAGTCGTCCCAGAACGGCGCGTTGCGGTAGCAGTGTTCCGCCAGGGAACGCCTGTGCTTTTCCCGCCAGGGGTGGGAGCTGTCGATCTCCTTGTCCATAATGCGCTCGTGGCGGCCGCGCTGGATAACCGGGACGGTGAGCAGCACGGGGCCGTTCTTCGAGGCGACGTAGTTGCGGTTCTGCCACCCTTTCCGCTCGTACTGGACATGATCGAGCACGACGAAAAGATCGCTCCTGTCGATCTTGTCGATGAGGCCCAGCCAAGGCAGATAGTGCGGCTGGTGCATGGCGACGCGCACTGAGGTTCCTCTCCGAGGCGGGGACTGCACGCTCTGTCCGGGCGCGGATGCCGGTTCCGGGGCCGTCGCCCCTGCTCGGCGGTCCGGTCCTGCTCCTCTGGGGGATCTACGGGTCGGTTCTACAGCATCTCGGGATCGGCTCGCTGGAAAACGAAGAAAGTGCGTAGCGTGGGCGGTACCGTGCCGTCCCTCCCGTATTGCATCAACGGGGCTCACCCGCCGCAAGGCCGCGTCTACGATTCGAGTGGCCTACTTAGGTCGCCCGTACCGGTGAACTTCCGCTGTGGAGGAAACGTCAACCTAATGCTGGTCTTGTCGGTTATCGTCGGTCCGAAACGGGTCGGCGGTCCCCCGACGAACGTCCCACTCGGCTCTTGCGTCCCCCCGGCCCATCTGGAGGCGTCCCCGTGCGTACAGCTCGGTTCATAGGAAGCTGGGCGGCAGGGCTCATCGCCCTGACCCTGGCCGTGACATTGTTCGTGCAGTGGTTGCAGTTCGCCCTGGCAGCCGGGGGCGGCGGGGCCACCCCGCTCCTGCTGTGGATGGCGTTCGGGGTCAACCTCCTGGTGTGGAGCCTGGTCGGCGCGGTCCGCCTGGGCGACGACACGGTCCGCGGCGTCGCCGCGCGGCGGGCGCTGCGGCGCGGACCGCGTCGTCGCAGGCCGGCCGTTGGCGCGACCGAAAACGGCGGCGCCGAACAGCGGGTCCTGGTCCGGGCACGCCCCGCCGAGGCGGCGGCAGACGGCGGCGCGGCCGGATCCGGCCCCGCCTCGGGGGGCTCCGGCGGTACCGGGCCGGTCGCGGGGGGCGTTCAGGACGGCTCCCCGGACCCCGGCGCCGCCCTCGCCGAGGCCGACGGCGCCGGCGGGGCGCCCGCCACGGCCGTCGCCGACCCCGAGCAGCTCGCGATGGCGGTGATCATCCCGGCGCACAACGAGGAGCCGGTGATCGACGGGGCCATCGCCTCGGCGCTGCGGCTGTTCAACCGGTGGGACATCTACGTGGTCTCCGACAGCTCCCGCGACGCCACCGCCGACATCGCCGCAGAGACCGGTGTCAACGTTCTGGAGCTGCTCACCAACCGGGGCAAGGCCGGGGCGATCGAGGCGGTCATCGAGGAGTTCGACCTGACCGGCAACTACGACGGGGTGGTCATCCTCGACGCCGACACCGAGCTGGACGAGCGGTACGTGGAGGGGGCGCGTCGGCAGCTGGCCGACCCGACGGTGGCCGCGGTCGCCGGGTTCGTGGTCGCCGAGTGGAAGCCCTGGGAGCGGACCATGGTCGGGCGGCTCATCTCCGCCTACCGGGACCGGCTCTACTGGATGCTGCAGTACCTGCTGCGCTTCGGCCAGACCTGGCGGCACACCAGCACCACCTTCATCGTGCCGGGGTTCGCCAGCGCCTACCGCTCCAGCGTGCTGCGGCGGCTCGACATCAACCCCAAGGGGCTGGTGATCGAGGACTTCAACATGACCTTCGACGTGCACCACAAGCGGCTGGGGCGCATCTCCATGCGGCCCGACACCAAGGCCTACTGCCAGGACCCCTTCACCATGGGGGACTACGTCAAGCAGGTGCGGCGGTGGACCCTGGGCTTCTGGCAGACGGTGCGGCGGCACGGGGTCTGGCCGAGCCTGTTCTGGTTCGCGCTGTTCTTCTACATCCTCGAAGTCCTGCTGGTGGCGGTGACGCTGATCCTCATCACGCTGCTCGCGCTGTTCATGCTGCTGCCCGTGGTCACCGGCGGGGCGGTGCTCTCGGCCGGGTGGTACGCCACGGCCTACGGCGCGGTGGGGGCGGTGCTGCCGCTGACCGCGATCGCCGTCGGGCTCTTCGTCCCCGACTACGTGCTCACCTGCGTGATGGCCACCATCCGGCGGCGGCCGAGCTACCTGCTGTACGGGCTGTTCTTCCTGCCGATGCGGCTGGTCGACTCCTACCTGACGCTGCGTACCATCCCGCAGGCCTGGACGGCGTCCTCGGACGGGCGCTGGAAGAGCCCCACCCGGGCGGCAGGGCGGCTGTAGGCGGGGCGGCCGGAGGTGTGCCCCGGGGGCGCACATTCCGCCCGACCTGCACCGACGAGCGTGACCAACCCCGCGCAGGACAGGCGTGGTACAGCACTTAGGGTCGAAGGGCAAGAGGGGGTCCGGAGACGGTCGTGCCAGGCGCCGGGCCCGCCTTACCGTCCGAGCCCACGAGGTGCCCTGTGGACAAGAAGAGCCTCCCTTTCACGCTGTACCGCGTGCTGGCCTACATCACCGGTATCGCCCTGATCCTGCTCGCGTTCGTCGCGATGCCGGCCAAGTACCTGGTCGGCGAGGCGTCGGCGCTGGCGCTGGTGCCCGCCCCCGCGGGGATGGAGCACCTCTTCGGCCCTGAGTCGGTGCTGATGCTGTTCATCGCCATCCCGCACGGCTACATCTACATGGCCTACGTGCTGGTGGTGATCTGGCTGGCGCTGGGCCGCCGCTGGAGCGCCGGCAAGACCGTGGGCGTGGCGCTGGCCGGGACGATCCCGTTCGTGGGGATGGTCGTCGAGCACCGGCTGGCCAAGGCCGAGAAGGCGAAGATGGAGGCCGAGGCGGCCCGGGCTCAGGGCGCGGCGGCCGAGGCCTGACCCTCCGGGGCGCCCTGGGCGCCGTCCTGGTCCGCGCCCTCCAGGCCCGTCCCGTCCTCGTCCGCGCCGTCCTCCAGCTCCCGGCGCATCAGGGAGATCCAGAAGACGATGACGGCGCCGCCGAACACCGTCCACTGCGCCGCGTAGCTGACGTTCTTCCAGTTCCAGGTGATGCCCGGCTCGGGGGTGGGCGGCGGAGCCGGGGCCATGGCGATGCCCCCGTCGGGCACCGCGCCGTCGGCCGGGTCCTGTTCGCCGACCACGAGGTAGCCCCCGTAGAGGCGGTAGGGCCACTCGTTCACCAGCAGCGACGGTGCGATCCGCGCGATGTGCCCCTCGGGCAGGTCCATCGGGACCACGCCCTCGTCGTCCTTCTGCGGGGGCTGCAACCAGCCGGTGACGGTCACCTCGCCCTCCGGCGGGGCGGGGAGGCGGTCGGCGAAGCCCGGGTCCTCGGCCTCGTCGGCCGGGATCCAGCCGCGGTTCACGGCGACCGCGGTGGCGTCGCCGGTCACCAGCGGTGAGACGACGTAGTAGCCGAGCTCCCCGGCGTCGGCGCCCTCGGAGTAGCCGGGGGCCAGCAGCGGCTCGGTGTCGGCGAAGGTCCCGGTCGCGGTGACGGCGGTGTTGCCGAGGGTCTCGGGCATGTACGCGGTGGGCTCGACGACCTCGTCCAGGTCCTGGGCCCCCGACAGCTCCTCGGCCGGGTTGACGATCTCCCCGCGCTCGGGCTGCTGGGCCCGCTGGAACTGCCAGTAGCCCGCGGCCAGGCAGACCGCGAAGGCGAGGAGCGCCACCAGGTGGAGGCCGATCCACCTGGGAGTCAACAGTCGGAATCGCACGTTCCCCAGGCTATGTCCGCCCCGGAGGGACCCGCCCCCGCCCCCCGTGACCGGGCCCCAGGGGCCCAGTCACGGGACGACCCCTGTCCGCTTGGTCCTGAGTAGAGGCATCGATGGCGATTACTTTAAGTAATTTTCTGTGACGGAGGGTTGTTGAAGGCCGGTGACGTGGGTAATCTATGTACCAGCGCGGGAGGGAAATCACCGAAAACGCGCTTCGCGAGCTTTAAAGGCCGCGACTCCAGGGGGGAGGAGTCGCCGGCCGTTCCCAGGCGAGGGCTGCCTCCGTGATTTTGAGGGGGGACACGGAGGCGGCCCTCGCATTTTCTTGCCTGAGAGCGGCCCGACGGCCACGCCCGCCCTCACCCCCGGTCACCCCGCCCGGCCCGGCGGCAAGAGCCGCCGCAGGGCCGTCGGCCCACCAGAGCGCATCGACAGTGGTGACATCACCACTATCGGCGGCCTGAAGTGGTGAAACCACCACTATCGATCACCGCCCGCTCCCCCGCGGACCACGCGCAGGGCGACGGCCACCCCACGGAGCCGGCGGCGACCTCGGTAGGAGGACGCGGAGTCAGGTGAGCAACCCCACCGCCCGCCGCAGTGGTCCCCCTTGCTTGGCGGGCCCACCCGCCCCCCAGACCGCTGATTGCGGTGGGCGGGCCGGGCGGTGGGGACTTCAGCTGGGCTTCGAGCCGCTCAAGGCAGGTTTCGTGCAGGGTCGGCGCGGCCCTCGGGACGCCGATGTTGGTGGCCACCCAGGCGGCGGGCCGCCCGTGCTCGTCGGAGGAGCGCCAGATGCGCCAGAGTCCGGCGTGCTCGGCGTTCAGGCGCCGCAGCGCCGCGTCCTCGGGGGTGAGCGGAACGCGGCATTCGGCGGTCGCGTGGTCGGAGCGGACGGTGGAGACGTCGGCGGTCGGTGTCCGCTCGGACAGCTCGACGCGGCCCTCCACGGCGGTCGCCCAGTCGTAGAGGTCGGCCAGGTCGTCGAAGCGGATCGGCTCGGCGGGGCTCATCGCGCGGCCACCGCCACGGCGCCGCGCGGGCGGGGGCGGTTGGTGCGCTGCCAGACGAGCATCGTGATCGCGTCGAGCGTGGGGCGCTCGTGCAGGCCGGAGGCGTCCATCGCGTAGAAGTGGCCGGAGGTCTCCCCGAACCAGATCACCATCTGCGGGTACCGGGCCTGCAGCCGCGCAGCGGCGGCGTGGGCGTCGGCGTGCTCGGGAGAGCGTCCCCATCGCGTCGCGATCTGCCCATGGGTGCGGTTAAGGTCTGCCATGTCGTCAGCTCCTGTCAGCTGGTGGCCACGCCCCCGGACGCCTGCCAGCGTCGCGGGGGTCTGCTCTATCGTGGGAATGACGCTACGGACTGGTACCTGTGAGCTGAACTGACTGCTGGTATGAGTGCCTGTGTCCTCCACACCCCTGGAGCGCGGAGATGGCGAAGCCCGTGCACGGACCTCTGACCCGTAGTCAGAGTGGGCGCAGAGGCAGCGAAGGCGACCGTGAAGGGCGTGTCTCCGGCCACGTCCTCAAAGTCGCGCGAAGAGCCGTGTCCTTGACCCAAGAGCAGTTCGCTGAACGTGGGGGTGGACGTCACTACCGTGCAGGGTTGGGAGAGCGGTCGGCGCCCCCTGATGGCAGTCACTGCGGGCACTTATCTGCGATTGCGCCACTCCTTGTTGAGGCTTGCGGCTCCGCCTCGCTTAATCGGTCAGCTCGATACCGCCCTGGAGGCCGACCGCTTCATCGGCTACGTGCTCGCCTGCGAGGGACCTGTCGACCACGAAGATCACCCACTTGCCACTTGGGTGATCGATCGGGCATTCACTGACCTGGTGGGTTGGGTTTTCACCGGGACATGCCCGAGTGTGCTCGTGCCGTTCGCAGCGGAACATCGTCGCGGTCCGACGCCACCAGGTCCGCAACTGGGGTCCGACGAGCGGGGCCACATCCTTGGACATCTTCGTGACGTTGCCGAGCGGGTCGCGCCGGACACCGAAACCGGGGCGCTTCTGCGGCGCCAAGCTCATTACGTTGCCGGGTTCGACGGCAGCGCCGAAACAGTCGAGTGGCTCGCGCTCATGCAGCGAGACGAAGCACGCCGGCTCCGCTCCGGACACTGGACACTTTCATGGGCCGTCGTCCGCTCTGGGGCGCACACCCTTGCTCGGAAGGGCGATGGTGACGCGTTGCCTGATTTCATCGGCCTACACATCGAGACTGACGAGTGCGAAACAGCCAACCTGAACTACTGGGCGTACTGGCTCGGGGAGATCAGCGAGCCGCAGATGACGGACTCCTTCATGGTCGAACGAGACCTTGGCACCTGGCACGGCGACCGGATGCTCTCTCACCTCATCGCAAAGCTCGACGCGAACAACCCGTATGTCGACGTCGTCGTCCACACGCTGTGGTCGCTGATCACCCGAAAACCCGATGTAGTGACCCTTCGAGATGCCGAATCGGCATTCGCCGGGGCTGTCTGCCTACTTGAGGAGCGCGCTGTATCTCCGCAGGCAGTCAAGGAACTGAACGAGGTCCTCTACGCTCTACGGATGATCCACCGCCGGTAGGAAGGGCCTCATGACTGACGAGCAGGACGCGCGGACGGTCGATTTCCTCTTCGAGATGGGCCTGCTGAAGAGGTACAAGCGGACCGGCTGGGTGATCGCCGGTGTCGCCTCCCCCGAGTCGATCGCCGACCACTCCCACCGCACGGCCATCACCGCGGCGGTGATCGCCTCCATGGAAGGGGCCGACCCGCAGCGCTCGGCCTTCCTCTCGCTGTTCCACGACACCCAGGAGTCCCGTGTCTCCGACATCCCGCACATCGGCAAGCGTTACCTGAAGGCGGCTCCGAACGAAGAGGTGACCGCGGACCAGACTGCGGGGCTGCCGTCGGCGCTGGCAGAGGTGATCGGCGCCGCCGTCGGAGAATACGAGGCGAAGGAGTCGGCCGAAGCGGTCTGTGCCAAGGACGCCGACAAGCTGGAGTGCCTCATCCAGGCCGTGGAGTACCAGGAACAGGGCACCGACACTCAGGCGTGGATCGA
Organism: Nocardiopsis halophila DSM 44494; assembly: GCF_000341245.1. Classification (GTDB taxonomy): domain Bacteria; phylum Actinomycetota; class Actinomycetes; order Streptosporangiales; family Streptosporangiaceae; genus Nocardiopsis_A; species Nocardiopsis_A halophila. The sequence continues at coordinate 34,808 of NZ_ANAD01000137.1, read as the reverse complement.
GACCTCCACGGCGTCGCTGAAGACCGCCACGGCGAAGCGGCTCGCAGAGGCGGCCCTTGAGGCGTCGTCGCTGCGGTGGATGCACCAGGCGAGGCAGGCCAAGCCCGAGCTCTGACCGGCCGCCGTCATGTGGTGAGGTGCTGGGAGACGCCCCGCCTCCCGGCGCACCGCGGCCTCCGATCGGTCCGGAGGACCGGGGGCCGCCCGGGCTGTCGGGCCGGGCGGCCCCCGGGGGTCGGCTAGTGGCCGCTCACCGTGAAGCCGAAGCGGTTGGCCTGAGGTGTGGCCGGTTCCCACTTGGTGCCGCCGCCGTCGCCGAAGGGCAGGGCGTGCACCGCGCCGTGGCCGTCCTCCTGGGGTGCTCCGGCCAGCAGGACCTGCTCGTCACCGGCGCCCGCGCTGCCCACGGAGGCGCCGAACCGGTCGCGGTCCTCCGGCTCGTCCGGGACGCCGCCCGCGCCCTGCTGGTACCAGCGGTCCTCGTAGCCGACCGCGTCCAGCGAGAACGACTGGACCGCCCCGGCATCGAGCGCGCCGGCGATGTCCTCGGTGGGCACACCGACGGCCAGCCGGGCGTCCCCGCCCGCGACGGGCCGGGTCACCCCGTGCAGCACGCTGCCGAAGTAGTCGTCGGTCTCGATGCCGTCCGAGGTCCCCGGCTTGCCCTGGTGGAGGGTGCGCTGCGGTTCCAGCCCCTCGCCCGAGGTGCGGAATACCTGGGCCATGCCGCCGTTCTGCACGCCGGCCAGGTCCTCGCCCGGCACCCCGACGGCCACGTAGCCGCCTTCCGGCGTCACCACGAACCGCGGGTCGGTGCCGAACAGGTCGCCCGCCTCGACGCTTCCGGCCACCCCGGGCGAGCTCTGGTCCCACCAGGTGGACGGGTATTCGTACACCGCCTCGGCGATGTCCTCGACCACAGTGACGGCGCCGGCCTCCTGGGTCGAACCCAGGTCCTCATAGGGCAGGCCGACGACCAGGTCCCAGCGCCCGGTGGAGCCCGAGACCTCGGCCAGCTCCACGTCCGAGCCGAACAGGTCGTCGGCCTCGGGGCCGCCGGGCACGCCCGCCGTGTCCTGGTCGAACCACCGGGCCGCCCCGATCCTGTCCGGGCTGGTGATCCAGATGGCGGTGGCGGAGCCGGCGTTCCGGGTGGAGCCGATGTCCTCGTACGGGGTGCCGGCCACGATGGTGGCGGCGTCGGGCCCCTTCGCCGGGGCGGCCGCCAGCTCGTAGCCGAACTGGTCGGCGGTCTCGTGCGCGCCGGGGATGCTCGTGGTGTCCTGGTCGATCCACAGCGTGGGATGCCCCTGCCCGAGCCCGTCGGACGAGCCGTACAGCACCACCAGGGCGCCGGTGTCCGCGACACCGGACAGGTCCTCGCCGGGGATCCCCACGACCAGGTCCGTGCAGCCGTCGCTGTTCAGATCGACCGCCTCGGTGGCGAAGCCGAACCGGTCGCCGTCCTCGGCCCCGCCCGGGACGCCGGGCGTCTCCTGGGTGATGCGGTCGCGGTCGCCCGCCCCGACGCCTCCGTCGGCCTCTCCGTACAGGACCGTGACGGCCCCCGCGTCCGGGTGGCCGTCCGCGCTCGCGAACGGGTCGCCGGTGGCGAGGTCCGCGTGTCCGTCGCCGTTGAAGTCGCTGGTGCCGGCGGTCAGATCGCCCGAGCAGGACTGCGCGGGCCGCTCCGACGCGGACGGCTCATCCGCGGCGGCGGGAGCGGGCACGGCGAACGCGCCCGTCACGACGGCGACACCGAGGACTCCCAGTTCTCCGATTCTCATGAGGTCGGATCTCCTCGTGTGGGGGATAGGGGATGTCCTCTCCCCTAACCGGTGGGCGCCGGTGCACACGTGCCGTCGGACCCCGTCGGGCCTGTGCGGTCAGTGCGGCCTGTGCGGTCAGTGCGCTCACTCCAGGCGGCCCCCGGCGAGGATCCCGTCCATCGCCTCGATCCCGTAGTTGTCCACCAGCAGGATCTCCGACTCCGGGAGGAACCAGTAGCGCTGGTCGTACCCGAACAGGATCGGGCCCCCGTCGGCCGCCGTGCTGTTCTCCGGGTCGATGCACATCGCCGTCACCTCGGCGTAGGCGGCCCTCTTGTCGCCCACCGGCCTCGTCGTGAACGCGGCGCGCTCCCCTGCCTCCGCGGCGATGTCGGTCCGCCGGGTCTCCACGCCGATGGGGCAGGGGGACGGGTTCGTCGACGGGTCGTACGGGATCGCCGGCCCGTCGGCGCTCAGCGCCATCCCGTGCCCCGCCCCCGCGATGGCCTTGGGGCCGAGGACCTTCACGTGCGGACAGGCGGCCTCGTCGGAGTTGCCGAAACCGACCCTGTCGGCCTCGCACTCCCCAGGGATGAGGATCGTCCACTCCTCAGGGCCGATCCCGGTGTCCCCCGGGCGGCTGAAGTCGTCCTCCTGAACCCGTACCTCCCAATCTGCAGGGACGGTCAGCGCCAGGTTGCGGTAGGCCGCCTCCTTCCCTTCGGGGGCAGGAGGGGAGGAGGACGCGGAAGGGGAGGGCGAGCCGGAAGGGGACGGGGAGGGGGAGACCTGTCGGTCGTCGTCCGTGCCTGAGCCGCATCCGGCGGCTGATGCGAACACGACACAGACGATCGCGGCGGCTTTAGGGGCGAGCATGGTGCCTCTCGGGGGGTGGAGGACGGGCGGACCCGGCCGTCGTATTCTGCCGATGAGTATGCCTACTCATGCCGGGACGCCCTGCGCAGGGGAGGATGGCGGTATGGACACGATGGTGAAGAGCGAGACCTCTTCCACGGTTCTCCAGGGCGGAGCGCTCCTCCTCGGCGCGGCCCCCGCAGCCTGGTGGATGTCCCGGACCCCGCCCGCCGAGGTGGCCGCGCGCCACGGGTTCCCCCTGTCCGAGGCCGATTACGCGGTCGCTCCCCCGGCGGTGCCCGAGGGAGCGGTCATCGCGATCGGCATCGCCGGGACCGCGGTCGCGCTCGCCGGCCTCGCCCTGCTCGTCCGGCGCGCCGCGACCGGGCGCATCGGGGGCCTGCACCTGGCCACCGTCCTCCTTCTGGTGCCCCTGCCGGTGATGGCGGGCGTGTGGTGGGCGATCGCCACCGCACCGGTCATCGGCGCCAACATCGGCTTCGGCGCCGCGACCGTCGTGTTCCCGGTGGTCGGTGCGGTCTTCCTGGCGGCCGCCTGCGTCACGGGCCTCCTGGCGCGGCGCGGGCGCGCATAGCCCGCGCCCCGCGCCCCCTCAGGCCTCCGCGCTGCCGATCCTGGGGAAGGGCTCGGTGGAGAAGACCACCTCCACCGGCACCTCGAAGAACTGGGCGATCCTCAGTGCCAGGTACAGGCTGGGGCTGTACTCGCCGCGCTCCAGGTAGCCGATGGTCTGGTAGTGCACCCCCAGGGCCTCGGCCAAGGCGCGGCGGGAGATGCCGCGCTCCGCGCGCAGCACCGCGATGCGGTTGTAGATCCGCTCCGCGTTCGCCCCGGCCTTCGACCGGTTGGACACCGCACCACTAGACACGCTGCATCGCCTTCTGCCGCGCCTTCTCCACGTTCGATCCGGACACCCGGCGCGCCATCCGGCGCAGCAGCCACGGCGCCAGGGCCAGCCCGGCCACCGACCACGCGCCCAGCACCCCCACCATCTCCAGGTGCCGCCAGGACTCGCCGATCTCCGCGCTGAGCATACTGTCGGGCAGCACCGCCGAGCGCAGCCCCAGTCCGATCCAGTAGATCGGGAACGCCTGCGCGATCGCCTGGACCCACCCGGGCAGGGCCGTGATCGGGTAGAAGACGCCGGAGATCATCGTGAGCCCCATGACCGGGATCATCCCGATGCCGTTGACCAGGCGGGGGTTGTCGAACATCGACCCCAGGACCGTCCCGGCCGGGATCGAGGCGACCATGCCGAGCAGGAGCACCCCGAGCAGCAGCGGCCACCCGGTCGCCAGCCCGGCGGCGAGCCCGTCGAACAGGAACAGCCCGGGCAGCACCAGCAGGGCCACGGTGGTCAGGACCAGGGCCGCCGCGAAGACGACCTTGCCGACCAGGTAGACGGCCATGCCGTCGGGAAGCGCCTTGGCCCGCAGCAGGGTGCCGTCCTCCCGCTCGGTCGCGAGCACCATCGCCGTCGACAGCACCCCGACGAAGACGACGGCCATGCCCAGCACGCCCGGAAGCGAGGCCGTCGCGGCGGCGACACCGGTCCCGTCGACGGTCTGGTCGCGCACGAACGACAGCCCGATGATGAACGCCGCGACGAACACCGCGGTGCCGAACATCTCCTGCCTGCTGCGCAGGGAGGCCAGGAGGGCCAGCCTCCCCTCGGCCAGGCCGCGCCGCAGGATGTGCCCGTTCAGGTTCATCGCCTTCACCGTCCGATCCCCTCCGTCCCGTCCAGCACCGCGGCGGCCTCGTCCGCCCGCCCCGACTCGTGCCGGGCCACCAGCTCCATGTAGGCGTCCTCCAGGCTGGCCCGCTTCACCTCCAGGTCGGCGACCTCGTCGCCGTGCTGCGCCAGCAGCTCGCGGACGAACGCGGTCCCGTCCTGGGCCGTGTGCACGAACCGCTGCCCGGCCCGCGTCCAGCGCACCTCGCTCCCGCCGCCGACCTGCCGGGCCAGCCGCTCGGCGCTGCCCTCGGCGACGATCCGCCCGCCGGCGAGGATGAGGATGCGGTCGCCCAGCTTCTCGGCCTCGTCCAGGTCGTGGGTGGTCAGCAGGATGGTGGTGCCCTCCTCGTCGGACATGCTGTGCAGCAGGTCGTGGAAGTCGCGCCGGGCCTGCGGGTCGAACCCGGCGGTGGGCTCGTCCAGGAAGAGCACCTCGGGGCGGCCGACGATGCCGATGGCCACGTCCAGGCGCCGCCGCTGCCCGCCGGAGAGCGAGGCGATCCTGGCGCCGGCGTGGCCGGCCAGCCCGACCTCCGCCAGCAGTCCGTCCACGTCCCGCGGGCGCGGCCGCGCGGCGGTGGAATAGGGGGTGTAGTGCGCGGCGAAGTGCGCCAGCAGCTCGCGCACCCGCCAGTTGCCGTGGTCGCGCCAGGACTGCAGGACCACCCCGAGCCGGGCCCGCCACGCCTCGTTCCCGGTCGCGGGGTCGGTGCCGAGCACCGACACCTCGCCCGCGGAGGGCATGCGGAAGCCCTCCAGGATCTCGACGGTGGTGGTCTTCCCTGCGCCATTTGGACCGAGGAGCACGATGACCTCGCCCGGGTCCGCGCGCAGGTCCACCCCTTTGAGCACGTCGTTGGTGCCGTAGCGCATGCGCAGCCCGCGTACCTCGATGGCGGGCCCCGCCCCCGGGGAGCCCGTCGGGGCCCGGGTGGGCCCCTCGTCGGTGAGAGCCATGGACGCCGTCCTTCCGTGGGAGGTGTGCGTTCATTTGTAGCACATGTACTACATATGCTCGTAAGGCTGCTGTCCGAATGCGGACAGCGGTGCGGATCTCGCCGGAGACGGGCCCGACGGCGACCGATCCGCAGTCGGGGCGGCGGCGCCGCGGCCGTATCGGCGGAACCGACCGGCCTGTTCACGGGCTGTTCGGACGCGGTGACAGAATCGGTCGACCGCTCCGGTTCCCGCCACAGCGACGTGAAGGGAAGCTCTCGTGCCCGACGGTTCCGATCCCCCCTCCTCGGCCCGCGACCGCGACGCGCCCGCCCCCGGCGCCCCGGACCGGGACGGCCCCGGCGACGCCGCGCGCAGCAGGCGGGACTTCCGCTTCTTCCTGTCCTCGCACGTCAGCAACGAGCTCGGCGGCGCGGTCACCGAGGTCGCCCTCCCGCTGACCGCGGTGGTCCTGCTCGGCGCCGCCCCCTTCGAGGTGGGCCTGCTCGCCGCAGCCGAACAGGCGGCCTTCCTGCTCCTCGGCCTGCCCGCCGGGGTCTGGGTCGACCGGATGCGGCGGCGCACCGTGATGATGGCCGCCGACGCCGCGCGCCTGGTGCTGCTCGCCTCGGTCCCCCTGGCCTACGTGTTCGGGCTGCTGGACCTGGCGTTCCTGGTCGGCGTCGCGCTGCTGCTGGGGTGCGCCCGGCTCTTCGGGGACGTGGCCGACCAGACGTACCTGCCCAGCCTGGTCGGGGCGGACCGGCTGGTCGACGGCAACTCGCGCCTGCAGGCGGTGCGCTCGGTCTCCGGATTCGCCGGGCCGGGGATCGCCGGAACGCTGGTCCAGGTGCTGGGTGCGGCGGGGACGCTGGGCGCCAACGCGCTGACGGCGCTGGTCTCGCTGTCCTTCCTGGGGGCCATCCGCACCCGCGAGCCCGCCCCGGAGCCGGTGCGCGGCGCCGGAATGGCGGGCCAGATCCGCGACGGCGTGGCCTACCTGTTCGGCCACCGGCTGCTGCGGCTGATCGTGCTCAACACCGCGCTGATCAACCTCTTCATGAGCGCGATCTTCGCCCTCGAGGTGCTGTTCCTGACCCGCACCGCCGGCCTTCCCCCGGCGGCGGTGGGGTGGATGATGGCCGGGGCGACGCTGGGCGCGATCGCCGGTGCGGCGGTGACCCGCCGGCTGTCCGAGGCGATGGGGCAGGCCCGGCTGACCTGGGTGTCCGGGCTGGTGACGATGCCCTTCGGGCTGCTGCTGCCGCTGGCCGCGCCGGATTGGAAGGCCGGGCTGTTCGTCCTCGGCTCGGCCGTGCTGGCGGCGGGGACCGCGATGTACAACATCTGCCAGATCGCCTACCGCCAGCGGGAGTGCCCGCCCGAGCTGCTGGGGCGGCTGACCGCGACCATCCGCACCATCGTGTGGGGGCTGATCCCGCTCAGCGCGCTGATGGGCGGCGCCGTGGCCGAGCTGATCGGGGTGCGCGAGGCGATCGCGGTGTTCGCGGCGGGCATGGCCCTGAGCCCGCTGGTGCTCGTCTTCTCCCCGCTGCGCCGGATGCGCGACTTCGCCGTGCCCGAGCGGGAACAGGGCGGCGGCGAAGAGGGGGACGGAGGCGAAGGCGGCGCCACCGAGGAGGCACGGCCTCCGGTGGCGGGGAGCTGACCCGGCGACCGGAGGCCGCACGGCCGGTCGTGCCGGATCCGGGCCCGGGGTGCGGGGAGCTCTTCGCCCTCCGGGCGAACACGGAGCGCGGGGAACATCGATCCGGGGGCAGCGGTGCGGCCGCTCCGCGGCCCCCGGTGTCGCCGGCCGGCGTGCTCGCCGGTTCCTACTCGCCGGCCTTCAAGGAGGCCGTCATGGCGGCGAGCGTGCGGGTGATGAAGTCCGCGGCCGCCTCCTTGTCCACGCCGGCCCCGGACAGCGGCCCGTTCCCGTCCTCCTGCTCCAGTAGGGCGAGCAGGATGTGCTCGGTGCCGACGTGGCCGTGGCCCAGGCGCAGGGCCTCCCGGAAGGTGAGTTCGAGCGCCTTGCGCGCATCGGTGCCGAAGGGGACCAGCTCGGGGACCTCGTCGGCGGCGGCCGGCAGCGCGGCCTCGGCGGCCTGCCGGAGGCCGTCCAGGTCGACGCCCTGGTCGGCGACGGCCCGGACGGCGATCGCGTCGCCGTCCGCGAGCAGCCCCAGGACGAGGTGGCCGCACACCAGCTCGGCGCTGCGCGTCCGCTGGGCCTCGTTGCCGGCCGCGACGACCGCGTTCCGCGCACGGGGGGTGAAGCGGGAGAAGCCCTCCTCGGGGTCGAGGGGCTCCTTGGGCACGAAGCGCTTCTGGGCCGCCTGCTTGCTCACGCCCATGCTCCTGCCGATCTCGGTCCAGGAGGCGCCCGAGCGCCGGGCCTGGTCGACGAAGTGGCCGATGAGGTGGTCGGCGACGTCCCCGAGGTGCTCGGCGGCCACGACGGCGTCGGTGAGCTGCCGCAGCGGGTCGGTGCGGGACTTCTTGATCGCGTCGATGAGGTCGTCCAGCCGCACGGGGACCGTGTTCTGGACCGGTTCGTTCTCGCTCATGCGTCAACGGTAAGTTGACGCCCTCTTTTCGTCAACCGTGTGTTGACGGTAATCGTGCGGCGGGCGCGTGCACCGGAGGGGAGGGCCCCGTCCGGTCCGGGGCGGCCGCGCCGGACCCGTCCCGACCCGGGCCGAACGGCGGCCGGCGTCCTCAGCCCTCCGTCCGGTCGCCCCATTCGACGGCCTCGCCCATCACCGCGGTCGTGGTGGCGCCGTCCAGGGACTCGCGGATGATGTCGGCGTGGCCGCAGTGCTGCGCGGTCTCCCGGATCAGGTGCAGCAGGATCCGCCGCGCCGACCACGCGGCGTCCTCGGGGAACCACGGCGCCTCGGGCAGCCTGGCGGGGTGGTCGAACGAGGGCAGCGCGGCCACGGCCCGCTCCGTCTCCGCCTCCACCTCGGAGTAGAAGGCCAGGACGTCCTCCAGCGACTCGTCCCCGACCAGCCGGAAGTCGTCGCCCCAGGCCGCCTCGCGGTCCGGGTCGCTCTCCGTGCGGCCGTTCATGATCGCGATCCAGCCCTTTTCGGTCCGGGCGACGTGCTTGACCAGGCCGGCGAGCGTCAGCTCGCTGGCGGTGGTGCGGCGGCCCGCCTGCTCCCCCTTCAGGTCGCGGACGGTCAGGCGGAGGAAGCGGCGCTGCTCGCGCAGGATCTCCAGGATCTCGTCGCGCTCGGTCGTGTGCGCGGGCGCGGTGTGCTCGGCCATGGGGTCCGCCTTTCGCGCGGTCGTTCTCAGAGTCGTTCTCGCGGTGACGTCCCGACGGTAGAAGGCATTGCGGTCGGTTTCGGTCCGCGATGACGCAGGCGTGGTGGCGGCGCCAGGGGACTGTGGCGGGACGGGGTCCTCCGCATCCGGCCCGGAAGACCGGTCGGCCATCATGACCGGCACGCGGCCCGTCTTTGACCGCCCGATGGTGCGCACCTGCCTAGATTCGCTGAATGGGACCCGAGCGCATGGGGGAGCGGGCGCGGCGGGACCCAAGCGCATGGGGGTGCGGGCGTGATGGGATCGGCTGCGGTGTCGGTCGTCCACCTGGTGCGGCTCTCGGCGGTCGCCGGACTGCTCGTCGCCGCGATGGTGCTGGCCACCGTCGGCGGCGGGGCGGTGGTGGCGCGGGACGCCGCCCGGTCGGCGCTGCAGATGCCGGAGGGGTTCGCCCCCTCGGGCATGATGCAGCAGTCGGTGCTGCTGGACGCCGACGGTGAGGAGTTCGCCACGGTGCACGACCGCCGCCGCGAAGCGGTGGCGCTGGACGCCATCGCCCCGGTGATGCGCCGGGCCGTGCTCGCCGTAGAGGACCGCCGCTTCTACGAGCACGCCGGGGTCGACATGCGCGCGGTGTTCCGCGCAGCGCTGGCCACCCTCGGCGGCAGTACCCAGGGCGGCTCCACCATCACCCAGCAGTACGTCAAGAACGTGCTGGTGGAGGCGGCCGAGACGCCCGAGCAGGCCGCGCGCGCCACCGAGACGACCCTGGCCCGCAAGATCCGCGAGCTGCGCTACGCCCTCGGGGTGGAGTCGGCGCTGCCCAAGGAGCGGATCCTGGAGGGGTACCTCAACATCTCCTACTTCGGCAACGGCGCCTACGGGGTGCAGGCCGCCGCGCAGCGCTACTTCGGGGTGGACGCCGCCGACCTGGACGCCGTGCAGGCGGCGACGCTGGCCGGACTGGTCAAGGGCCCGGCGGTGTACGACCCGGTGGAGCGCCCCGAGGCGGCGCTGGACCGCAGGACCACGGTGCTGCACAGCATGGCCGAGGTCGGCGTGATCAGCGAGGAGGAGGCCGAGAGCGCGGCGGACCGGCCCCTCGGCCTGGACATGACGCCGCTCGGCGGCGGGTGCTTCGAGAGCGACCACCCCTACTTCTGCGAGTACGTGATCGCCTGGATCGAGAACGACCCCCGCTTCGGGGCGACGGCCGAGGAGCGCGCGCGCTGGGTGCGGCGCTCCGGACTGACGATCCGCACGACCCTGGACCCCGACGCCCAGCAGGCGGCCCAGCGCGCGGTGGACCGCCACGTGCCCCGCCATGCGGACGCGGGCAAGGTGGCGGTCCAGGCCATGGTCGAGCCCGGAACGGGGGACGTCGCGGCCATGGCGCAGAACCGGGAGTACGGCTTCGACGGCGACGACCCGGACCAGACCTCCCTCAACTTCGCCGTGGACGCCGGCCACGGCGGAGGGACCGGTTTCCAGGCGGGCTCGGTCTTCAAGGCCTATACCGTCGCCGCGGCACTGGAGAAGCGGATGGGCGTCGGCACCACGTTCGACTCGCCCGAGTCGACGACGGTGACGGGGCAGCGCACCTGCTCGGGCGAGCGCCTCGGGGAGTGGAAGGTGCGCAACTCCGGGGACAGCGACGAGGGGCGGCAGGACATGGAGGAGGGCGTCAAGCACTCCTCCAACACCTACTTCGCCCAACTGCAGAAGCGGGTCGGGCTGTGCGACACGGTCCGGATGGCCGAGCGCCTCGGCGCCAAGCGCGCGGACGGCAAGCCCTTCGGCGAGTGGAACTCCTTCACGCTGGGGGACCAGGAGGTCGCCCCGCTGGACGTGGCGGTCTCCTACGCGACGCTCGCCGCGCGCGGTGTCCGCTGCGAGCCGCGCCCTGTGGCCGAGATCGTCGCCGCGGACGGAGAGGAGCGCGCCGTCGACCCGGTGTGCGAGCGCGCGCTGGAGGAGGCGACCGCCGACGCCGTCAACGACGTGATGCGCGCCCCGCTGGCCGACGGCGGGACCGCGCACGGGCTCGCTCCCGGGCGCCCGGCGGCGGGCAAGACCGGCACCACCGACGCGTTCGCCGCCGCCTGGTTCGCCGGGTACACGCCCGACCTGGCCTCGGCCGTCGCGGTGGGGGACCCGCGCGGCGGCGCCCGCCACCCGCTGCGCGGGGTGTCCATCGGCGGCCGGTACCACTCGGTGGTCTACGGCTCCACGATCCCCGGGCCCATCTGGCGGGACGGCATACGCGGCGCCCTGCGGGGGACCGACGCCACCGCCTTCCCCGAGCCCCGCCCCTCCGCGCTGCGGCCGGGGTTCTCCGTGGGGTCGGCGCCCCGGCGCCAGCCGGGACCGCCCGTGCCCGACGTGCGGGGCCGGAGCTTCGAGGAGGCCGAGGCCGTCCTGGAGAAGGTGGGGTTCCGCGTCCGCGAGGGCGGCGTCCGCGTCCCCTCCGAGCACGGGGAGGGCATGGTCGCCTCGACCAACCCCTCGGCCGGGACGCCCCTGCCCGAGGGGGCGGTGGTCAACATCTTCCGCTCGCGCCCGGCCTGAACGCGCGTCCGCCGGCCACGGAGCCCGGGGCACCGGGGGCGGCACGGCGCGCAGACCCGCGACGGGCTTCCCGGCCGTCCCCAGCGCGCAGGGAACCGCGGAGTCATGCAGCAGAGGGCCGCGTCCGGAGCGCATTCTCAGTGCTCATGTGGCGTGTGTCACTCATGTGCTAGGTTGGGCGATCATGTCGTGAGGATCGGCCCCCGGAGGGGTCGCATGACCGCAGTTCCCCTGCAGCACCGATTCGACGGGCCGCCTGACGGCCCGGTCGTCCTGCTCCTTCCCCCCTTCGGCGTGAAGTGGACGGTGTGGGAGCCGCAGATGCCCGAGCTCACCCGCTGCATGCGCGTGCTGCGCATCAACCACCGGGGCCACGGTGCCACGCCCGCGCCGCCGGGCGGCGTCGGCCTCGACGACCTCGGGCGGGACGTGATCCGACTGCTCGACGCCCTGGACCTGGGCCCGATCCGGGTGGTCGGGGCCGGCATGGGCGGCGCGTCGGTGGCCACCTGGCTGGCGGTGAGAGCTCCGGAACGGCTGCGGCGGCTGGCCTACCTGTCCGGGGCGGCGCGGGTGCCGCGCGCCGGGGAGTGGCTGCGCACGGCGGCCCGGGCGCGCACGGAGGGCATGGCCGCGGTCCGGGGGGAGGCGACGCTGTCCTGGTTCACCCCCGGCTTCGCCGAGGAGCGCCCGGACGTGGTGCAGCGGGTGGGCGAGGAGTTCGCCGGGGTGGACCCGGCCGGGTTCGCCGACTGCTGGGAGGCGGTCGCCCCGGCCGACCAGTTCCCGTGGATCGCGCGGATCCGCGTGCCCGCCCTGGTGGTGGCCGGGGCGCACGACGCGCAGCTGCCCCCGGGGTACGGCCGCAGGCTTGCCGCCGGCATCCCGGGTGCCCGGTTCGAGCTGGTGCGCGGCGCCGCCCACATGGTCGGCGTGGAACGCCCCGACCGGGTGAACGACCTCCTCCTCGACCACCTGGCGGACTGACCCGGGCCCGGATCCGCGTTGATCTCGGGGAACCCGGCCTTATGACGGCCCTCTTAAGCCCGACTTCCCCGAGATCAACGAGGGAGGGTGCGGCGGTGCCGCGCACTGGAGCGGGGATGGCGGTCGTTTCGACGGCATTTCGAGTTCGGCAGGGGAAATGCGATTTCTGTCGTTGATCCGCCGGAATATGGTCGAATGCCGGAACTACGGTGCGCGTTCCCCTGCGCGGGCGCACACGCGGTCGACCGGAGCAACCCCGACGCGCCGCTCCCGCCCGGCCCTGTCCCGGGGATGCGGGGCGCGGGCGGTTATCATCGCCTGGTGGCGGTGGGGCCCGCCGCCCCGCGCGGTGCGCGGGGGAACCGCGGCGATCGGCCGCCAACGGTCCCTGTCAGCGACGGCCCCGTACCCGGGGCGGCCCGCGACTGCTGATGGGAGACGTCCATGACCACCGAACCCGCGCGTACCGGGGCGACCGCGGCCCCGGACCGGGGGCCCATCGACCCCGACGTCGACCTGCGCTCGCCGCGCCAGGTCCGCGAACTCGCCCGCGCCCCCGGGGCCGTGCTCGGGGCGGTCGCCGCCGGGGGCGCGATCGGCGCCCTGGCCCGGCACGGCGCCGACGTCCTGGTGCCGCACGGACCCGGCGGCCTCCCGCTGTCCACGCTGCTGGTCAACGTCACCGGGGCGCTGCTGATCGGGGTGCTCATGGTGGTGGTCGAAGCCCGGCCCGGCTCCCGGCTGATGCGCCCCTTCCTGGGCACCGGGGTGCTGGGCGGCTACACCACCTTCAGCACTCATGCGGTCGACGCCCAGCAGCTGCTGGAGGCCGGCCGGGCCGGCTGGGCGCTGGCCTACCTGGGCGGCACCCTGCTGGGCGCGCTGGCCGCGGTGGCGCTCNGGCGGAGGCGCCCGCCACGGCCGTCCGGAACCGGAGGGGGAACCGATGACCTGGCTGATGGTCGCCCTGGGCGCCGCCGTGGGCGCCCCGCTGCGCTACCTGACCGACCGCTTCGTGCAGGCCCGCCACGACTCGGTGTTCCCGTGGGGCACCCACGCCGCCAACGCCACCGCCTGCCTGCTGCTGGGCGCGGCCGCCGCGCTGGCGCTGCCGCCGGCGCTGCAGGCCTTCGCCGGGACGGGCCTGCTGGGGGCGCTGTCCACCTACTCGACGTTCGGCTACGAGACCTTCCGGCTGGCCCGCACCGGCGCCCGCTTCCTGGCCTTCGCCAACGCCGCGGCCTCGGTCGCCTCCGGGCTCGGGGCGGCCCTCATCGGCGCCGCCCTCGCCCGCGCGATCACCGGGTGAGGCCCGTCCCCGCCCGCGCCGACACCCCCGTTGATCTCGGGCAAGTCGGGGTAATACCGGCCGGTATTACCCCGACTTGCCCGAGATCAACGGCGAAGAGGGGGCGCGCACCGGGGGCGCGGGGCCGGGCGGCGGCCGCGGAACTGCAGGGCGACCAGGGCCGCCGTCACCGCGATGCCGACCAGGTCGGTGGTGGTGCCGGGCATGAAGACCAGCACGCCCGACACCAGGAGCAGCGCCCGCTCCCACAGCCGGGCGGGCCGCAGCAGGAAGCCCTCCAGCGCCACCGCGAACGCCACCAGCCCCACCATGCCGCCGACGACGGAGAACACGATCTCGCCCAGGCTCCCGTCCAGCATGATCGCCGAGTAGGCCATCAGCACCGGGATCAGGTACAGCCCCTTGGCGAACTTCCAGGCGGCGAACCCGGTGCGGGTGGGCGAGGCGCCGGCGATGCCCGAGGCCGAGAACGCGGCCAGCGCCACCGGCGGGGTGACGTTGGAGTCCTGGCTGTACCAGTAGACGATCATGTGCGCCACGATCAGCGGCAGCCCCAGCTCGGTCAGTGCGGGGCCGGCCAGCACGATCAGCACGATGTAGGCGGCGGTCACCGGCAGGCCCAGCCCCAGCACCAGGGAGGCCAGCGCCACCAGGACCAGGGTGAGCAGCAGGCTGCCGGCGGCCGCGCCGACGATCATCCCGGACAGCTTCAGCCCCAGCCCGGTCAGGCCCACCACGCCGACGATGATCCCGGCCACTCCGGTGGCCACCGACACCGCCAGCACGTTGCGGGCGGTCAGCGCGAACACCTCGCCCATGTCGGCCAGGGTGAGGCGGCTGGCGCTGCGCAGCATCGCCACGGCGAACAGCGCGCCGATGGCGTACATGCCCGCCTGGAGCGGCGGGACGTAGGCCAGCAGCAGGGTGATCAGCAGGACCAGCGGCGCGATGAAGTGCCACCCGGCGGCCAGGGTGGTGCGCAGCCGCGGGATCTGGTCGGCGGGCAGCCCGCCGATGCCGTTCTTGCGCGCCAGGATGTCCACGAAGAGGAAGACCACCGCGAAGTACATCAGCGCCGGGATGATGGCGACCTTCACGATGTCGGCGTAGGGCACGCCCATCATCTCGGCCATGACGAACGCCCCGGCGCCCATCACCGGGGGCAGCAGCTGCCCGCCGGTGGAGGCGGCCGCCTCCACCCCGGCCGACTCGTGCCGGGAGTAGCCGACCCGCTTCATCATCGGGATGGTGAAGGCGCCGGTGGTGACCGTGTTGGCGATCGCGCTGCCGGTGATCGAGCCCATCAGGGCGCTGCCGACCACCGCCCCCTTGNNTGGGCGGGCCCGCCGGTGTAGCGGCCGGTGAGCGCGTAGGCCAGGCCGATGAAGAAGTCGCCGCCGCCGGACTTCTGCAGCAGCGCCCCGAAGAAGATGAAGGCGAAGACGAAGGTCGCCGCGACGCCCAGGGGGACTCCGAAGACGCCGTCGGCGGAGAAGTAGGTGTAGGCGACGATCCGCTGGTACAGGTAGCCGCCGTGGGCCAGGGCGCCGGGCAGCAGCGGGCCGATCCAGGCGTAGAAGAGGAAGACCGCGCCGAGGAAGGCCATGAACGGGCCGATGGTGCGCCGGCAGGCCTCCAGGAGCAGGAGCAGGGCGATGGCGCCCACCGCGATGTCGGCCGGGGTGGGGGCGGCCACGCGCTCCAGCAGCTCGGTGCGGTTGAGGACCGGGTAGAGCGAGACCCCCACCGCCACGGCCACCAGCAGCAGGTCCACCGCGGCCATCGGGGCGCTGCGCGCCCAGCCGAACCGCGCGGCCGGCTTGAGCAGGAAGACCAGCACCAGCACGAACATCAGGTGGACCACGCGCTGGACGTAGATGTCGATGCCGACGAAGAGCGCGGTGTAGCCCTGGAAGAGCCCGAAGGCCACCGCGACGGCCAGGGTGGCCGCGCCGACGGCGCGCGCCGCCCCGCCCCCGCCCCACCGCTGGGCGGCCATGCGCTGCCACAGCGGGCCGGTGCCCTCCTGCTCGTCGTCGGCGACCGGGAGGCGGCCGCCGGCGGTGGCGGAGGCCGCCCCGGACGGGGCCGCGTCCTCGGCGGGCCGCTCGCCGGGGGCCTGCTCGCCGGGCTGTCCGGCGCGACTGTCGTTCATGGGTCCTCTCCGAGGAGGGCCCGCCCATGGGGCGGGGAGGGATCGGGCCCCGGGAGCGGGGCGGGAGCCGGCGGGCGGGCCGGGGCGCCCCGCGGGTGCGCGGCGGAGGGCCCCGGCCGTCGGCTCAGGAGCCGGACTCGGGCAGGACCTCGGCGGGCAGCTCCACGCCGTTGTCCTCCGCCCAGCGGACCGCGCCCGGGTGCATGGCCACCGAGGACTCGGCCATGGTCTCGGGGACGAAGTAGTCCTCGCCGTTGGCGTAGACCGCGGTCAGGTCGCCGACGTTGCCGTAGATCGCCTCCAGCACGTCGTAGGCGGCGTCCTCGGGGAAGTCGGAGGGGACCACCAGCAGGTTCCACAGCGCGATGGTGTCCACGTCGTCCTCGACGGTGGAGTAGGTCCCGCCCTCGATGACGTGGTCGCTGTAGTAGGGGTAGCTGTCGGTGATCTGCTCCCGCTCGTCGTCGCAGAAGGGGACGAGGTGGATGGGGTCGGTCGCCTCCAGCTCCAGCAGGGTGTTGTGGCCCTCGCCCACCACCCACGAGCCGGCGTCGATGGTGCCGTCGCGCAGCGCGGTGGAGGTGTCGGCGTAGTCCAGGTGCTGGACGTCGGTGCTGGTGAAGCCGAGCTCCAGGGCGTTGAAGATCAGCTCCGAGGCCAGGGCGTTGCCGCTGCCGGCCGGGCCGGCCGAGAACCGGTCGCCGTCCACGTCGGAGAAGCACTCATAGCCCTGGTCCTCGTTGATGGATTCCAGGGTCACCGCGTGGTAGACGTTCGGGTAGAGCGCGGTCAGCACCTTGCCGTCGACCGGCGTGCCCTCGAACTCCATCTGCCCGGCCACCGCCTGGGAGACGGCGTCGGACTGGGCGATGGCCATCTGCGCCTCGCCGCTGTCGATCAGTTTCATATTGGCCACCGAGGCCTCGGTGGAGGTGGCCGAGGCGGTGACGCCGTCGACCTCGGCGGAGATCACCTCGGCCAGCGCCCCGCCGAGCGGGTAGTACACGCCGGAGGTGCTTCCCGTCCCGATGGTGACGCTGCCGTAGTCGTCGTCCCCGCCGCCCTGTTCGGCGGGCTGGGCGCCGCAGGCGGCCAGCAGGACGGCACAGGCGGGGAGGGTGGCCAGGGCCAGGGGGGTGCGCATCGTGTGGGGGGTCCTCTCGAAGGCGGGGCGGGCGCGCGGGCGCTCCGGGGGCCGACGCCCCCGCCGGGCCGTGTCACTCTCCCGGTCGGGCCCGTCTGCTGCCCCTTCGTGAGTTATTTGTCTGATTCATCGTTGAGATGCGCGAGAAGTCTAGTGATCTTCGGTCGGGTTATGCCAGTGGGCCGGATGCGGCCGGAGGGATTCCGGAATTCGTCCCTGATCCGGATATGAGAAAACCCCACGGGAAATCCTCCGGAATTCAGAGGCCTCACGTGGGGTCCGGTGGTGTCCGGGCGCGGCCGCGCCGGTCAGCAGGGCAGGAACGGATCCGGTCCGGCCCAGCCCTCCGCGTCGCGGCGGCGCACCTCGGCCAGCTCCTCCTCGGAGAGCACCCGCGGCGCGCCGAGCGTGCGGGCGCGGGCGTAGACCCCGCACAGCCACTCCAGCAGGCGCATGTTCTCGTAGGCCCGGTCGGCGTCGGCCCCGGTGGCGGCCCCGCCCAGGCAGGCCAGCAGCGCGGCGCTGCGGCCCTTGAACGCCTTGACCGCCTGGTCGGCGAGGTCGGCCGAGCCGTAGGCGGCGTAGCCGGCGACGGGGACCGCTCCGCCCAGCCGGGCGGCGGCCTGGTGCACGGGCGGGAGCTCGGCCAGTACCGCCGAGAGCGCCGAGGCGTGCTCTCCGGCCGCCTGCACCAGCGCGCCGGGCCGGGCGCAGCGGTGCACGGCGATGTGCAGCGTGGTGTCGGCGGCGGGGGCGCGTCGGCCCTCCAGCACGCCGCCCTCCAAGGAGAGCACCGGGCAGTCGGCGGGCTCGACGCGGTCCAGCGGGACGCCGGCGGGGGTGACGGCGATCAGGTCGCCGGAGCGGACGCTGACGGTGCCGGCCCCGCCGGTGGCGAGGCCCTCGGCGGCCAGTCGGCGGGCGGTGCGGGAGACGTCCCTGCGCTCTTGCTCTAGAAGCATGGTCGCTCGCGTGGTCGGGCCGGTGCGGTGCGGCCGGCGGTTGCGGGGTGCGTGGGGGACTGGGCGTGCCCGGCGGCGGTCCGCCGTATTAGGCATGCCTTATCTACGTTACCCCTCCTTGGGGCGGTGTTGTCCAGGGTGGGGGAGGGGGCCGGGGGCGGACGGTGACGCGGGCCGTCACCGAGGGTCATCACTTACAGTGACCAAATCTTGATCTGTTGCGTGATGTGAACCACGGTTGCGTGTCGGCCTTGCGGATGTTTTCGCAGGTCAGCATCGTGATTTTAGAAAGTCACGATCGAATAACGCCTAGTTTAAAGTGTTTTGAGGCGTTTCTGCTGGGCAAGAGGGGTCCGTGATGCAACCCTACGTAACCCTTCCGAGTAAGCAGTACCTGTCGGATGCGGGATCGCCCGCCGCCACGAGCATGTTCGTCGGCGGTACCTGGCGCGCGGCGGCCCAGGGCGGCACCCGTGACGTCCTCAACCCCTACGACGCCTCGGTGCTCACCGTGGTCAGCGAGGGGACCCGGGCCGACGCCGACGCCGCGGTGGCCGCCGCCCGCCGCGCCTTCGACGAGAGCGACTGGCGCCTGCTCCCGGACGCCGAGCGGGGCGCGATCCTCGGCCGGATCGCCGACCTGCTCCAGCGCGACCGCGAGGAGATCGCGGTCATGGAGTCCCTGGACACCGGCAAGACGATCGAGGAGGGCCGGATCGACGTCGACGACGTCACCGGCGTCTTCCGCTACTACGCCGGGCTGGCCGACAAGGACGCCGGGCGGATCGTCTCCACGCCCGAGGGGATCTTCAGCCGCGTCGTCTACGAGCCCGTGGGCGTCTGCGCGATGATCACGCCCTGGAACTACCCGCTGCTCCAGCTGGCCTGGAAGGTGGCCCCGGCCGTCGCCGCCGGCAACACCATGGTGATCAAGCCCAGCGAGATCACCCCGGTGACCACCTGCAAGCTGGTCGAGCTGTGCCTGGAGGCGGGCGTGCCCGCCGACGGCGTGGTCAACCTGGTGCTGGGAACCGGCGCCGAGGTCGGCTCGGCCATGGTCGAGCACCCCGACGTCGACCTGGTCTCCTTCACCGGCGGCCTGACCACCGGCAAGCGGATCATGGCCGGTGCCGCCGAGACCGTCAAGAAGGTCGCCCTGGAGCTGGGCGGGAAGAACCCGAACATCGTCTTCCCCGACGTCGACCTGGACACCGCGGTCGACTACGCGCTCAACGCGGCCTTCTTCCACTCCGGCCAGGTCTGCTCGGCCGGGGCGCGGCTCATCGTGCACGAGGACGTCCACGACGCCTTCACCGCCGAGCTGGCCCGCCGCGCCGAGGCCATCGTGATCGGCTGCGGCCAGAAGGAGGGCGTGCAGTGCGGCCCCCTGGTCTCGGCCGAGCACCGGGCCAAGGTCGAGGCCGCGGTCGCCCGCGGCGTCGAGGAGGGCGCCCGGATCATCGCGGGCGGCAAGCGCCCCGACGACCCCGAGCTCGCCGACGGCTACTTCTACCGCCCGACGGTCTTCACCGGCTGCTCGCGCGAGATGGACATCGTCCAGACCGAGGTCTTCGGCCCGGTCGTCACCGTCGAGACGTTCCGTACCGAGGCCGAGGCGATCGAGCTCGGCAACGACACCGACTACGGCCTCTCCGGCGGGGTGTGGACCGACGACCCGGGCCGCGGCGACCGCGTCGCCGCCGCGCTGCGGCACGGCACCGTGTGGATCAACGACTACGGCCCCTACTTCCCGGGCGCCGAGTGGGGCGGCTTCAAGCGGTCCGGCATCGGGCGCGAGCTGGGCCACGCCGGGCTCGACGAGTACCGCGAGGCCAAGCACATCTACCGCAACCTCGCCCCCGAGCCGCAGCGCTGGTTCGGCGAGGTCTGACCGGCCGCGCCCCGCGGAACGCCTTGACCGGAAGACATGGAGCGTCCATGACTCAGAACGCGAAGACCTACGACTACGTGATCGTCGGCGGCGGCACGGCCGGCTCGGTGATCGCCAACCGCCTGACCGAGGACCCCTCGGTCAGCGTCTGCGTGATCGAGGGCGGCCCCTCCGACCGCGACCTGGACCGGGTGCTGAACCTGCGCGAGTGGCTGGGCCTGCTGGAGAGCGACCTGGACTACGGGTACACCACCACCGAGCAGCCGCGCGGCAACTCGCACATCGTGCACTCCCGCGCCCGCGTGCTCGGCGGCTGCTCCTCGCACAACACCCTGATCAGCTTCCGCCCCTTCGCCCAGGACCTGGACGAGTGGGTGGCGGCCGGCGCCGAGGGCTGGGACAACGCCACCGTCCAGGCCTACGCCGACCGGATCAAGAACAACATCGTCCCCATCGCCGAGAAGGACCGCAACGACCTGGTCAAGGACTGGGTCGAGGCGGCCTCGGAGGCCACCGGCGTGCCGGTGGTGGAGGACTTCAACGCCGAGACCTCGCACGGCGGCGGGTTCCGTGACGGCGTCGGCTTCCTGTCGATCGCCTACGACCCCTACACCGGGCGGCGCTCCTCGGCGTCGGTCGCCTACCTGCACCCCGTCATGGACGTGCGGGAGAACCTGACGCTGATGCTGGAGACCTGGGCCGAGCGGATCGTCTTCGACGGCGACCGCGCCACCGGCGTCGAGGTCGTCACCTCCGACGGCGAGCGGGTGACCGTCTCGGCGGACAGCGAGGTCATCCTCAGCGCCGGGGCGATCGACACGCCGCGGCTGATGATGCTCTCGGGCGTCGGCCCCAAGGACGACCTGGAGCAGGTCGGCATCGACGTGCGGCACGACCTGCCCGGCGTCGGGGAGAACCTGATGGACCACCCGGAGTCCATCATCATGTGGGAGACCGAACGGGACGTTCCGGACGAGACCGTCATGCACTCCGACGGCGCGCTGTTCATCCGGCGCGACGAGTCCGATCCGCGCCCGGACCTGATGTTCCACACGTACCAGATCCCCTTCGACGACAACACCAAGCGGCTGGGCTACGAGTCGCCGGGGTGGAAGCGCGCCATGTGCATGACGCCGAACATCCCGCGCTCGCGCTCCCGGGGGAAGCTCTGGCTGAAGAGCTCCGACCCCCGGGAGAAGCCGGCCCTGGACTTCCGCTACTTCACCGACCCCGAGGGCTACGATGAGCAGACCATCGTGGACGGGCTGAAGATCGCGCGGAAGATCGCCGAGACCGAGCCGTTCAAGTCCTGGATCGCCCGCGAGGTCGCTCCGGGGCCGGACGTGGTGACCGACGAGCAGCTGTCGGAGTACGGTCGGCGGGCGGCGCACACCGTCTACCACCCGGCCGGCACCTGCAAGATGGGCGCCGCCGACGACGGTGCCGCGGTCGTGGACCCGCGGCTGAAGGTCCGCGGCCTGCGCGGCCTGCGGATCGCCGACGCCTCGGTCTTCCCGAGCATGCCCTCGCCGAACCCGATGGTCACGGTGCTGGCCGTCGGCGAGCGTGCGGCCGACCTGATCCGCGCCGACCGCGCCTAGCGCGGCCGGCCCGTCCCCGACCGTCCCCCCGACCGGGCGCCGGCCCTCCCGGCGCCCCTGAACCCGACGACGCGCCGCCCTGCGCACCGCCCTGTGCGGTGGTGCGCAGGGCGGCCCTCAGAGGTGGCTTTCTGTCATGAGTTCCGTAGTGAACGATCCACAACTCAACAGCGAACAACCGAATACCCCCGCCGACGGGGAGGCCAAGCTCTCCGTCCAGAACCTGTGGAAGATCTTCGGCAAGCGCGCCGAGCGCATCATCGGAGGCGAGCACGAGCGCCGCCCGCGTGAGGAGGTCCGCGAGGCGACCGGCTGCACCATCGCGGTGCGCGACGTCTCCTTCGACGTCCGCCCGGGCGAGACGTTCGTGGTGATGGGCCTGTCCGGGTCGGGCAAGTCCACCCTCATCCGCTGCCTGACCCGGCTCATCGAGCCGACCTCCGGTTCGCTGCTGCTCGACGGCGAGGACATCCGGCAGATGTCCCCGGCCGCGCTGCGCGAGCTGCGCCGCCGCAAGGCGGCCATGGTCTTCCAGCACTTCGGCCTGCTCCCCAACCGCACCATCATCGACAACGTCGCCTACGGGCTGGAGGTGCGCGGCGCGTCCAAGGCCGAGCGCCACGCCCGGGCCTCCGAGATGATCGAGATGGTGGGCCTGTCCGGATACGAGTCCTCCCGCCCCGGCCAGCTCTCCGGCGGCATGCAGCAGCGCGTCGGCCTGGCCCGCGCCCTGGCGGTCGACCCCGAGGTGCTGCTCTTCGACGAGCCCTTCAGCGCCCTGGACCCGCTGATCCGCCGGGACATGCAGAACGAGGTGCTGCGCCTGCAGAACGAGCTGCGCAAGACCTCGGTGTTCATCACCCACGACCTGGACGAGGCGCTCAAGCTCGGCGACCGCATCGCGATCATGCGCGACGGCGACCTGGTGCAGGTGGGAACCGCCGAGGAGGTCGTCGGCGCCCCCGCCGACGACTACGTCCGCGACTTCGTCTCCGACGTCGCGCGCATCGAGGTGCTGACGCTGCGCTCGCTGATGCGCCCCGCCCGCGACGACGAGCCGCTGGACGGCCCCGAGGCCGCCCCCTCCACGCTGGCCGGGGAGGCCGTCGCGGCGGCCGCCGGCGCCACGGCGCCGGTGCGCGTCACCGAGGACGGCCGCCTGCTGGGCGTCGTCGGCCGCGAGGACCTGCTGCGCGTCATCGCCGAGGACCGCGCGCAGGCGCCCGCCGCCACCGCGGGGGTGTGAGCATGTCCGCTCCCACCGTGACCTCCGAGACCCCTGAGAGCCCTGAGACCCCCGGGACCGAGGGGCCGGGCGGTGCGGACCGCGCGGAGACGGCCGCCGCCCCCGCCCCCGAACCGGCCCCGGCGCTGCGCGCGGCCCTGTCCCGCACCTGGGTGCAGGCCGCCGCGGTGGTGGCCGTGCTGGCCGTGGCCGCGGCCCTGCCGCTGCCCGGCAGCGCCACCGCCTTCCCCGGCGGGCCCGGGGAGGCGCTGGACGGCTGGCTCAAGGAGCTCTACTCCTGGGTGGTCTCCAACCGGGACACCAGCCCGCTGTTCGTCTACGGCTTCAACTACCTGTCGGTCTACCTGGGCTCGGCCGTCGTCCTCATCTCCGACCTGCTGGCCACGCTGACCTGGACCGGGGTCGCCGTGATCGGCGCCCTGGGCGCCTGGCGGCTGGCCGGGTGGCGGGTGATGCTCGTCGTGGCGGCCGCGTTCGCGGTCTTCGGGCTGACCGGCCTGTGGGACGAGGCCATGCTCACCCTGGCGCTGATCACCGCCGCGGTGGCGCTGGCGCTGGTGGTGGGCCTGCCGCTGGGCGTGTGGGCCGGGCGCAGCGACCGCGTGGAGCGGGCGCTGCGGCCGGTGCTGGACTTCATGCAGACCATGCCGGCCTTCGCCTACCTGATGCCGATGCTGCTGCTCTTCGGCATCGGCAACCCCTCGGCGGCCGTGGCGACCGCGATCTACGCGCTGCCCCCGGCGGTGCGCATCACCTCCATGGCGCTGCGCGGCGTCGACAAGGGCGCGGTCGAGGCCGCCGAGTCGCTGGGCTCCACCCGGTGGCAGATGCTGGCCAAGGTCCGGCTTCCGCTGGCCAAGCGCACCATCATGCTCGGCGTCAACCAGACCATCATGCTGGGCGTGTCCATGGTCGTCATCGCCTCGGTCATCGGCGCGGGCGGCCTGGGCGACGCCATCTACCAGGCCCTGCAGAAGGGCGACATCGGCCGCGCGCTGGAGGCCGGCCTGGCCATCGTCATGCTGGCGATCGCCATGGACCGGGTCACCGGCGCCATGGGCGCCGGGCGCCCCCTGCCCGCCCCGTGGCAGCGGATCGCCTTCGCCGGCGCCCTGGTGGCCTCGCTGGCCGTGTTCCTGCTGCCCACGCCGCTGCGCGCCCCCGACGGGTGGCCGCGCGCCTGGCAGCTGGACCTCGCCGGCCCGGTGAACGCCTTCTACGAGGCGCTCAAGGACGCCATCGGCGGCTTCACCTCCCTGGTGGGCGACTGGACCGTGGTCTGGGTGCTCGAACCGCTGCACATGCTGCTGGCCGGGCCTCCGTGGTGGCTGGTGATCGCCGCCGCCGCGGTGCTCGGGTACCTGTTCGCCGGGGGCCGCGCGGCGGCCGTCGGCGCGCTGTCGCTGCTGGCCGTGGGCCTGATGGGGCAGTGGGGCAACGGCATGGACACGCTGTCCCAGGTGCTGCTGGCCGCCGTGCTGGTGGTGGCGCTGGGCCTGGTGCTGGGCATCGCCATGGCGCGCAACGACCGGCTCGCCGCCGTGCTGCGCCCGGTGCTGGACGCCATGCAGACGCTGCCGCCCTTCGTCTACCTCATCCCGGCCGTGGCGCTGTTCAGCGTGGGGCGCGTCCCCGCGCTGGTCGCCGCCGTGGTCTTCGCTCTCCCGCCGGTGATCCGGCTGGTGAACGACGGGATCCGCGGGGTCCCGGCCAACACCGTTGAGGCGGCCCGATCCCTGGGCTCCTCACGGGGCCAGCTGCTCTCCAAGGTGCAGCTCCCGCTCGCCCGGTCCGCACTGCTGATGGCGGTCAACCAGGCGATCATGCTCATCCTCTCCATGGTCGTCATCGGCGCCCTGGTCGGCGGCGGCGCGCTCGGATACGACGTCGTCTTCGGCCTCAAGCAGAACGAGTTCGGACAGGGACTGACCGCCGGCCTGGCCATCGTGTGCCTCGGCCTCCTCCTCGACCGCATGACCCAAGGTAGGAAGAACAATGCGTAGAACCACCTCCCCCATCTCCCCCCGTACCGCCTCCTTCGCGCTCAAGGGCGTCGCGGCCGCCTCGGCCGTCGCCATGCTGAGCGCCTGCGGCGGGGCCACCAGCGGCGACGTCTCCGGCAGCGACGAGACGGTGAACATCGCCGTCAACGGCTGGGTCGGCTATGAGGCCTCCGCCGCCGTCCTGGCGCACCTCCTCGAAGAGGAGGCGGGCGTCAAGGTCGAGCAGAAGAAGCTCGACGAGCAGCCCTCCTGGCAGGGGCTCAACGACGGCGACCTGGACGTCATCGTGGAGAACTGGGGCCACGAGGACCTGATGGAGCAGTACGGGCCCGACGGCAACGACACCGTCGTGGACGGCGGCCCGAACGGCAACATCGGCACCCTGGGCTGGTACGTGCCCGAGTACCTGGTGGACGACAAGCCCGAGCTGGCCACCTGGGAGGGGATCAAGGACAACACCGACCTGTTCCAGACCCCCGAGAGCGGCGACAAGGGCGAGTTCCTGGCGGCGGACCCGGCGTTCGTCACCCAGGACCAGGGCATGATCAACCACTTCGAGATGGACCTGGAGATCGTGCACGCCGGCTCCGAGGCCGCCCAGATCACCGAGATGCAGGAGCGGTACGAGGAGGAGGAGCCGTTCCTGGCCTACTTCTACGACCCGCAGTGGCTGCACAACGAGCTCGACCTGGTGCACGTGGAGTTCCCCGAGTACGAGGACGGCTGCGCCGAGGACGAGGACGACGTCTCCTGCGGCTACCCCGAGTACGAGCTGAACAAGATCTTCCGCAAGGACTTCGCGGAGGAGGGCTCGGTCGCCTACCAGCTGCTGGACAACTGGAAGTGGACCAACGAGGACCAGAACGCGGTCGCCAAGATGATCGCCGACGAGGGCATGGACCCCGAGGAGGCGGCTGAGAAGTGGGTCACCGACAACGGTGACGTCTGGAAGGAGTGGATCCCCGCGGACGCGTGACCCGCGCGGATCCCTAGAATTGTCTGGTATGTGCGGCGACGGGCGGTGTTCCCGTCGCCGCACATGTCTGTCCGGTTGTCGGCCGGACGTCCCCGTGCCCGGCCCCGAACCCGAGACGATCACCGAGGCGGTTTCCCCATGTCCGCAGTCCCCACCCGACCGACCACGCCCTCGAGGGCGGTGCAGGCCCTCGCCCTGACCCTCGCGGCCGCGCTCGCCGCCTCGTGCGGCGCGGAGGAAGGCGGCGGCGACGCCGGCGGCTCCGACGGCTCGGCCCCCGTCCGCATGGCGGTCAACGGGTGGGTGGGCTACGAGGCCTCGGCCGCCGTCCTGTCCTACCTCATCGAGAAGGAGCTGGACCGGAAGGTCGAGTACGTGGAGGACGACGAGGTGTCCTCCTGGCACGCGATGGCCGAGGGGTCGGTCGACGTGATCCTGGAGAACTGGGGCCACGAGGACCTGATGGAGCTGTACGGCGCTGAGGAGAGCCCCCTGGTGGTGGACGGCGGCCCGAACGGCAACGAGGGGCGCATCGGCTGGTACGTGCCCCAGTACGTGGTGGACGAGTACCCCGAGGTCGCCACGTACGAGGGCCTGGCCGAGCACACCGACCTGTTCCGCACCGGCGCGGGCGAGGGCCCCGGCCGGTTCCTGGGCGCCGACCCCACCTTCGTCACCCAGGACCAGGGAATGATCAACCACTTCGGCCTGGACCTGGAGATCGAGTACGCCGGGTCCGAGGAGGAGCAGATCGCGGAGGTCGAGGCGGCCTACGCCGAGGAGGAGCCGGTCCTGTTCTACTTCTACGAGCCGCAGTGGCTGCAGGAGGAGATGGACCTGGTGAAGGTGGAGTTCCCCGAGTACGTCGACCTGTGCGAGATCGACTCGGAGGACATCGCCTGCGACTACCCCGAGTACGAGCTCAACAAGGTCTTCGCCAAGCCCTTCGCCGACGCGGACTCGCCCGCCTACCGGCTGCTCGACAACTGGACCTGGACCAACGAGGACCAGGACGAGGTGGCCAAGATGATCGCCGACGAGGGCATGTCCCACGATGAGGCGGCGGCCGCCTGGGCCGAGGAGCACCCGGACATGTGGAAGGAGTGGATCCCCGCGGACGCCTGATCCCCCGGGCGCGCGGGAACCGGTCCTCCACGGCGGCCGGGCGGGAGCGGACACCGCTCCCGCCCGGCCGCTCGCCGTTTCAGGGCTCGTTCAGGACTCATGGAACGGGCGCGGCGATCGGGAGCGGTGAATCCTCCGTTCCCGCCCGGCCGCGAACCCCGGTAGCGCCTCAGCAGCGTCTCAGTAGCGGCCGACGCCGCCCTGCGGCGGATAGGGGGCCTGCTGCGCCTGCGGGGCTGGGGCGCCGTTCGGCGCGCCGGGGCGGACCTGGCCGGGGTGCGGCTGCGGAGCCTTGTCCGCGCCGGTCCCGACGTTCTGCCGCTTGAGCGTCCACTTCGAGGGGGAGAACACCAGCGCCAGCACGGCGAAGATGATGAAGGTGTTCGAGATCAGCACGTCCTCGGCCACCATCTGCTCGCCGCTGGTGGCGAACACGAGCATGGAGACGCCCCCGAACACGGCGATGATCAGGCAGATGACCTGCAGGGCGTGCAGAACGATGCGCAGTGCGATGTTCACGGGCTTCTCTCCTCGGTGGTCAGCGGTGGGAGGGGGCCGTGGCCCCCCACAGGTCCTCGAAGCCCCGGCACAGGTCGGGACGGAAGGCCGCCAGGGCCGCACGCAGCTGGTGCGGGGGCACGGTGCGGGGCGCGGGTCCGCCCCGGGCGAACCCCTCCCACAGGGCGCGCCCCCTCTCCTCGCCCCGGTAGGGCCGGGTGCGCAGCACCGTCACCGGGAATTCCGCTCCGGGAGGGGCCTCGCGCAGGCCCCCGGGGTGGTGGTGCAGGGAGACGGCCAAGGGGAGCCCGGTACCGGGATCGACCGGTGGGGCGTCTGCGCCGTCGGGGCCCACCAGGACGGCGACCTGGACATGCCCGTCCGGACCGCCCACGCGGCGCGCGGTCAGCGCCTGCACCCGGTGCCAGGGGAGGGAGGTGCGCTGCGCGGTCCACGGCCGCAGGCGGCGCCGCCCGGTGAGCACGAGGCCCTCGGACCCCACGGCGATGCTCCGGCGGCCCAGCGAGCGGGGCAGCCGGAAGAGCGAGACGGGCAGGGTGACCAGGCACACGAGGAACGGGAGCCCGAGGACGACCCCCACGGCGACGCGCACACCGCCCGGCCAGCCGAACGGGTCGGCGGCCGCCAGGGCGAGGGCGGCGGGGACGGCGGCCTGCCCGAGGACGGAACCGACCGGGAGGAGCACGCCCTTGTCGTAGGAGACCGTGACCGGCCCCTCGGGAGCGCGCGGGAACGGCGGCCGAAGGGGGCCGGCGGCCGGGGAAGCGGGACGGGACGGCGTGAACCACGGCCGCCCGGAGCCCTTCGCGGCGCGGTCGGGGGAGGCGAACAGGTCCGGGCGGTGGACCGCCGCCAGCTCGGCGACCTGCCGGACCGCGTCCTCCATGGGTGCCGCGCCTGCGCCCAGGCGCAGCCGGTGCGCGCCGCTCTCCCCGGGCCCGGCCGGAGACGTCCGGGCGTACGGAGGCACCCCCTGGACAGGACGGCGCAGGTGCAGGTCGAGCATGCGCCACAGGCGGTCGCGCCGCGCCGAGGAGCAGGGGCCCGTGCACGGCACGACGGCGGTGACCGCGTCCCAGGGCACCGTGATCCGTCGGCCGCGGTGCCACAGCAGCCCCCGCTCGGTGATCTCGATGCCGGTCGCTCCGACGGCCGCCTCGCGCCGGGCCGACAGGCCCGGCAGGGCGATCAGCGGATACAGCGCGAAGGAGGCCAGGCCCGCGAACCAGAGCAGGAGCACCGCGGTCAGGGCGGGCCCGGCCTCCCCGCCGAAGAGGATGTGCACGGCCGCCCTGGCGTCGGTGAACGCGAAGGCCGCCCCGGCGCCGGCGGCCACGAGCAGGGCCCCGGCGGCGGAGCGGGCGCGGAGCGGACGGGCGCGGCGGAGCCGCACGACGGCGGGGCGGCGCCCGTCCGGGGGCCTGTCGTTCGTCATCGGGGCAGGGGTTCCTCGTTCATCGTGGTCGGGGGCGGCCGCTCGCCTCCCGCGGACCGCAGGGGCCGGGGCGCCGCGGGGTCCGCGGTCGCCGATCCCTCCGTGGATCAGCGTGCGGCGGTGAGGGGGACGGCGTCGTCGGAGCCGCCGGGTATCGGGGGCGAGCCGACGGCGTAGCCGCCGTCGATCTCCACCGTCCGGACGGCGCCCCACGACCGGTAGGGCTGCACGGGCAGTCCGTCGGCGAGCACCCGGGCGCTGCCCTCGCCGTCAGCGGGCAGGCTCATGACCCGGACGACCTCGTCGTCCCCGTCGCCGTACTCGGCGACCGCCAGGATCCGGTCCCCGTCCGCGCCGACGACCTGCACGTCGTGGTCCTCGACCCGCCGGTCCCACAGCACCCTTCCGGCCTCCAGGTCGATCGCCAGCACGCGCTCGTCGGTCTCCCAGTCGCCGGGCGAGGCGTACAGCACGCCGTCGTGCACCGTCGTCGCGGTCTCCGCATCGCTCAGGCTCCACTCCCCGCCGACGGCGCCCACGCCCGTCTCCCCGGTCGCCGCGATGCGCCTCCAGCCGCCCTCGCCATCGGCGACCAGGAGCGCGTCCTCGGGCGCGTCGCCCTCGTCCTCGTCGTCCAGCAGGAGCGACGCGGCCGAGGAGTACACCACCGCCACCGGGTCGGCGCTGACGAGCGCGGTCGAGGCCAGGAGGTCCATGGGCAGGTCGTCGGGGAGGGCCTGGGCGCTGGAGACCTCGCCCGTCTCCATGTCGAGGACGGCGGTGAACGGGGCGCCCTCGTCGGGGCCGGACGCGCACGTCCCCAGGAGCGCGGCGGTTCCGCCTCCGTCCGGCAGGACCCGCGTGCGGTGGGAGGCGCAGTCGCCGCCGGGGCCGGGGACCTCGGTCTCGGCCCAGAGCACCTCGCCGTCGGCCGCGTCCAGCCCGACCAGCATCGGCCCCCAGGAGGCCAGCGCATGCGGACCGGCGGCCCGGACCCGGACGTCCCGCGGCGGCAGCCCTTCGACCCCGTCCAGGTCCGGAGGCGACCAGCGCCACCGCTCCTCGCCGGTGTCCAGGTCCAGGGCGACCAGTGTGCCGCAGGCGGCGCCGTCGTCCCCGGTCCCGCCCTCGCGCTCGACGAGCACCAGCCCCAGGTCCCCGTCGGCCCCGGCGGTGCCGGCGGCCGCCGCGCACAGGCCCTCGCCCTCATCGAAGCGCCAGGCCCGCTCACCGTCCTCGGCGCCGTAGGCGGTCACCCCCGCGCGGTCGGCGCGCACCGCGCCCCCGCCGCCCGGCCACAGGGCGAAGGCCTCCCCGAAGGGGGAGCCGCCGGTGGACGGGGCGTGGGCGTCCTCCAGCGGGGCCTGCCAGGCGGGCTGTGCGGCCTCGGAGGCGCCCTCGACCGAGATCGGCGGGTCCAGGAAGACGCTCAGGTTCCTGCTGCCCCAGTAGTAGACGAGGCCCGGCATCAGTGCGAGCCCGACGAGGAGGAAGGGGAGGCGCTTGAGCGTGAAGAGGCCCTTGAAGTCCTTGCGGCCGGGGCCGGAGAGCATCCGGAGCCAGCGGGAGTCGTGGGCGTACAGGCCGGAGCGCACGTGCCTGCGGTCGATCGGCACGCCCCATTCGTCGCGGGGGACGTCCGCCCCGCCGTCCTCGTCGCGGCCCGCGCCGGGGTCCGTACCGCGGGCCCTGCGGCGGGCCTCGCGGGCGCGCCTCTTGAGTTCGTCTTCGTCCATGGGGGATGCGTTCTCTCCGGGGCTCGTGGAACGGCCGGGGCTCCCGTTCCCGGTCACTTCGGACGCGGCCGTGTGCCGGGGGGTTCCGTCGCCGGTCGCCGGGCGGTGCCGGAACCGGGGGGGGATCGATCCGCGCGCCGGTACGGAGGCATCACGGGACCGAGGGAACGCCCCCGCCGTACGGAGAGGAGGGATGGACGACGGAGACGCCCTCGGTGCGGTCCCCATGATGCCCGCAGGGGAGCAGGGGGCGGCAAGGTGTTTCGACGGCCGTGGAAACACCCTGGCCGGCGGGGGGAGAGGCATGCGCGCGGCCGTTCGGGCAACGGTGGCCGGTCGCGGGGCCGGCCTCGTGCCAGCACGGCCGTGGGCGAGGTGCTGTTCCCTGGGCCGGGAGGCACGAGCGGCCGCCCCACGGCTCTTGCGTCGGCCGACCGCCGGGGCCCGACCGCCGGGGACCGGTCGACGGACGTCCCGGTCGGCACGAGCGAGGCCACGGGCCGCCGAGCGTTCCATCGCTTCAGCGACCGCGACCCGGCCCAAGGGCAGGGCCTTCCGCCCTTCGGCCGGGCCCGGGGCTCAGAGCTCGTCCAGGAAGCCCGTCACCAGCCGCTCCCAGCCTTCGGCGTCCTCCTCCCAGATGAGGTGGCCGGTGGACAGCTCGGCGATGCGGGCCCCGCGGATCCCGGCCGCGAGCTCATCGGAGTTGCCCGGGAGCACCAGCTCGTCCTTGAGGGTCTTGATCACCAGCACGGGGACGTCGATCGAGGCCAGGTCTCCGCGGACGTCGTTGGAGAGCAGCAGGTCGACGTGGTCGAGGGCGCCCGGCGGGTCGAAGGGCGGCCCGGCGGCGGCGATCTCGGCCCGCCACGCCTCGAAGGTCCGCCGGTTCTCCCCCTCGGCGACGGCCAGGCCTGCCGAGAGCACCAGCGCTTCCACCCGTTCGGGGTGGCGGGCCGCCGCGCGGATCGCCACCTGGGTGCCCATCGAGAAGGCGAGCACGGGGAAGGTCCGGGCGCCCGCCCGGTCGGCGGCCGCCACCAGCCGGTCGGCGAGGTCGTCCAGGTCGAGCGGGTGCGGGTCGCGCGGGGTGGAGCCGCTGCCCGGGTAGTCCGGCGCGATGACGGTGCGCCGGGCGGTCAGCGCCCCCATGATCGGGCCGAAGTTGTCGGCGGTGTTCCCGGTCGCGCCGTGCGCGAGCAGCAGGGCGGGGCCCTGCCCGGCCACGGTCGTCGCGAGCGGGGCGGAGGGCGCCGTCCCGCCGGAGGTGTCGTCGTTCATGGAGTGGAATCTAGGCGCAGTCCCGTCCGGGCGGGGTGTGCGGCCGGTCACCCCTGCCCGCCGTAGGGGCCGTTCGGCGGGGCGGGGGCGGTGTAACGCGCCTGCTGAGGGGGTGCCTGCCGGGCGGGGGCTCCGCCCTTGCGCTCGACGGGTGGGATCGACCACAGGGTGGGCGAGAACGCGATCGCCAGGAGCCCGAACATGGTGAACGACCCGATCATCAGGTGGTCGTTGGGGCCCGGGTCGTCACTGGCGGCGATGGTCGCGATGGTGCCGATGACGGCGAATCCGAGGCAGACGGCCTGCACCAGGTGCAGGACGACGCGGGCGACGGTGATCATTGATGTGCTCCTTGTGCGGTGGTTCGGGCGGGGCCGGGCGCAGGGCGGTTCCCTGCGCGCCCCGCGACTACATCCGTGCGGCCTCGGTGATGAGGAGGGCCAGCGCGGTCGCCTCGGCGGCCGCGGCGAGGCCCGCCACCGCGGCCAGGCGGCGCCCGTCCGGCGCTGCGGCCGAGGCCCGGACGGGGCCGATCGCGACGTCCGGGCCGGGACGGAACAGCTCCGGATGGTGCACGCCGGCCAGCGCGGCGGTCGTCCGGACGGCGTCCTCCGCCGACGGACCGCCTCCGCCCAGGCGCAGCAGGAAGGGGGCCAGGGGGCGCCCGTCGCCGCCGCGCGCGTCCTCGGGGCCGGCGCCGACACAGAGGGCGAAACCGGGCAGGCCG
This sequence comes from Nocardiopsis halophila DSM 44494, assembly GCF_000341245.1. Classification (GTDB taxonomy): domain Bacteria; phylum Actinomycetota; class Actinomycetes; order Streptosporangiales; family Streptosporangiaceae; genus Nocardiopsis_A; species Nocardiopsis_A halophila. Next base: position 2,548 of record NZ_ANAD01000137.1, on the reverse strand, counting down.
ATGGGCCGTCGGCGCAGGAACAGGTCGAGGACCCCGCACCGGCGCGGCCGGGGGCCGGCGTGCGCCACGGCCTCCCGGTGCAGGACCAGCGCGACGTCTTCCCAGGGGACGGCGGCCGCGCGCTCCTCCCGCCAGAGCAGGCCGTGCTCGGTGAGCACCAGGCCGTCCGCGTCCACGGCCACCTCGCGCCGCGCGAGTATCCCCGGCAGGGCCAGGAGGGCGCCGGTCAGGAAGCCGACCGCCGCCAGCGCCACGACCAGGCCTGCGGCCCGTCCGAGCGGGGCTTGTGCGGCCGATGCCAGAAGCAGGGCCCAGCCGACGCCGTCGGTCTCCCGGTGGAGGGGGAGGACGGCCGCCACCGTGACCGGGGGGACGGCGGCGCCGGCGAGGCAGACCGCGAAGGCGTTCCGGTACAGGGTGTGGGCCCCCGGGATCCTGACCGTTCGCGGCCGGGGCCGCCGTGGCGGGGCCTCTCGGCGGCCGCACATCACTGGACCGAGAATTGGACGACGGCGGCCGCCGCCAGTCCGATGAAGGAGGCGCCGAGGTAGCAGAGGGATGCCGGGGCCGCGATCCGGGTCGCCCAGGGGGCCGAGGGGCCGATGACCGTACCCGGGGCCGGGTGGAACAGGTCCGGGCGGTGGGCCCCCGCGAGTCCGGCGACCTGCCGGACGGCGTCCTCCAGGGACGCCGAGGAGGCCCCGATGCGCAGGAGGTGGGAGCCGACCGGGCGGCCGTGGGCGTCGTGGGCGCCGTCCGGGCCGGTCGGGCGCGACGTGGCGAAGGCGGGCAGGGCGGTGAAGGGGCGGTCGGTGAACAGGTCGAGCACCGGGCGGGAGACGGCGGCCTTCTTCCTCCGGAATTCGGCCGTACGGAACACGGCGAGCCGGACCGCTTCCCAGGGGACCCGGGTGGTGCGCCCGGACCGCCACAAGGAGGGGTGCTCGGTGACCTCCAGAGCCGTGCCCCCGACGGTGACCGAGCAGCGGGCGAGCGCGGCGGGCAGAAGGCCGACGGCGACCGTGACCAGCCCGACCGCGGCGATGCCCAGGCAGGCCAGGGCGAGCCAGGCCGGGACCGGAAGCCGCTCGGGGGAGGCCAGCGCGGCCGCGGTGGCGGGGAACTCGGCGGCCAGGACCGCCAGGGGGGTGGCCAAGGCGACCTCGGCGAAGAGGCACAGCACGACGTGGCCGGCGCGGTGGGCCCGCCCCAAGGGCACGCTCTGCGGCGCCGCGGCGGGCAGGGGCGTCGGGGAGGCGTCGCGGGGGTGCATGGGCTCCTTCACCGGGGGTGGCATGGGCCGCACCGCGCGGCCCGCGGCAGGCGGGAAGGGCGGGCGGAAGAGGCAGGGCGCCGACCGCGTGCGGCCCTGCCGCGAGGTCCGTCGGCAGGGCCGCAGTCGGCATGTGGGCCCGCTGGGGGCGGCGCCGCAGAGCATGCTTGCAGTGGGAGAACGCGGAGGGCAACGGTTTTCGATCACCGTCGAAAGACACTGCGGGGCATGGTGCGCAATGGCGGATCGGCCCGCGCGTGTCCGGGGCCGTGGCCACCGACCTCCGGACGGCGACCGCCCGGCGACCGCTCAGGTCCGGACAGAGGGAATCGACACCACGTCAGTGCAAGGACCTGCGGAGATGGTGCGGAAAAGGGGGCCACGGGAACCCCCTGCCCGCCGCCCGGCCGGGTTCGTCCCGTTCCCGGCCGGGCCCGGCCGACGGCGGCCATAGGGGCAGGTCAGTCGTCCAGAACTTCGGCGAAGTGGAAGGCGGGGATGCGCATACCGGAGGAGAGGTAGAACCGGTGTGCGGGGTGGCGGTCGGTTCCCGAGTCCAGGTGCACCTGGCCGCACCCTTGGGCACGGGCCTCGGCGCGCACCCAGTCCATCACCATGCGCCCGAACCCGGAGCCCCGGGCGTCGGCGACGGTGACCAGGTCGTCCACGTACAGGTAGCGCCCCCACATCAGCGAGGTGCCGATGCGGAACCCCGCGACGGCCCGGGCGGGACGGTCCGGGCCCTCGAAGACCCCGGCCAGCCGGTACCCCTCGGGCCGGAGGACGTCGTCGACCGTCTTGGTGAACGCGTCCGCGGAGGTGAGAAAGGGGCGCAGCTCCGCCATGGCGGCATGCGCGAGGTGCGTCCGCCCGGTCGGAATCTCCTCGACGAAGGGGGAAAGGGGGGCGGTCATGACCGGGACCCTACTGGAGCCCTCGTTCAACGGCTGCGACGACGTCACCGCCCGCCGACCACCACCGACCCCGGCGCCCCGCTCCCGGACGGCTGCGCCCCTGCGGATCAGGCAACAGGCGGCGACGAAGTGGCGGGAGCGACCCACGCGACAGCACTGCCGACCGCCGGGCGTGTGAGCGGCCGGGGCCGACCGGCAGCGACGACAG
>NZ_ANAD01000137.1:0-147 GCF_000341245.1 Nocardiopsis halophila DSM 44494 | reverse complement strand
CCCCTCATGGTCCGGGCAGAGGGCTGCGACGGAACAGCAGGTACCCCGCTCATGCCCCTGGCCGGGTGAAAGGCCCTCTGGGCTACAGGCAAAGAGCGGCGACGACGAAGCCGCGCGGTTCCCCGGTCCTGCTGGTCGGCCGCCGGG
>NZ_ANAD01000136.1 GCF_000341245.1 Nocardiopsis halophila DSM 44494 | reverse complement strand
TGGAGTGCCCCGAGCCCGCAAGGGCCCCGGTCTCACCGATCCGGGCGGCCAGCCGCGCCAGGGCCAGGTCCAGGTCCAGGGCGTCCTGCCCGGCGGCCAGCACCCCGGCCAGCTCGCACAGCACCCGCCCCGCACCCGGCACCGGGTCCTCAGCCACCGCGTTGTCGGCCTCGGCGAGCACACCGCCGATCCCGGCCCGGATCCGCGCCGCGCGCGAACCCGCCGGGATTCCGGGGTGCCGCTGATCTGCCATACACCCATTATGAACCACCCGCCACCATTTTTAGGGGCCCGGCAGAAGATTCCCCGAAGAAATTCAGAGAAACCGGGAAAGCCAGCATCTGCACAGGTCACTGCACGTGTTGATCGCGAGTCGCACCCCCGGGACACTTCCCCCGCAAAGGCACCCTGAAATGGGGGAGCATTGTCTATTGCACGCACCCTGCGGAGCGGATCGCTTTCCTTTTCCAGGGGCCCTGGAATCGGGAAGAGTTGCCTGCGCCGGAGCGTCCTGGAATGGCGGAGGGGTGCCCGTTCCAGGGCGAGACGACGATAAGGACCGATGCGTTCCCAAGCCATTCGGACGACCCGGGCACCCCGCTGTCCGGCGGAGGCGGCGCGCACCCCGCACGCGCGGGGGGCAGGGGCTGTCCGGCGCCCGACAGCCAAGCCCGGGGGAACCGCCCGGCCTTCACCGCCGCCCTACCCGCTTGACCAGCGGGAACCCGGCAGC
>NZ_ANAD01000135.1 GCF_000341245.1 Nocardiopsis halophila DSM 44494 | reverse complement strand
GGCCGCGTCCTTGTGAGCGGTGCGACCGCTGCGCCGCGATCGGCGCCCCCGCCCCGGGCGCGCGCCCCCTTCTCTCCTTGCCGTTGATCTCGGGGAAGTCGGGGTAATACTCGCCGGTATTACCCCGACTTCCCCGAGATCAACAAGGGTGTCGGTGCGGGCGGCAGACAGTGCCCCCGGGGGCGGCCGGGGCCCGCAGAGTCCAACCACGCCAGCGGACACGACCGGGGCGCCCCGCTCATCCGTCGCCGCCCTACCCGTCCGACCAGCGGGAACCCGGCAGCCGGCGAGAAGCAGTGAGCGGGGCACCTGCTCCTCCATCGCCGCTCCTCCCCCCTGGGCCGACAGGGCCCCGGCGGACGGCAAGCAGGCATAAGCGGCTACCCGGCCGCTCCGTCGCCGCCCCACCGCCCCGGCCGTCCGCACGCCCGAGCCCCGCCCCCGAAAACACGGCCCGCAGGCCCACGGTGCTCCCCATAGCCGACCCCGGTGACCGGGGACTTCTCTTGACGGTTCTTCTCTTGATGAACTCTTCTCTTGATGAACCCGAGCGCGACTACGGCCGATCGGGACGAACTCTCAGTTCGTACTCTGTTCCGGGGTCAGAGGACGCGAGTTCGACGGCCAGGACTCTACGTTCGGCGTCCCATTCCACGGAGGCCTCGGCCTCGCCTCCGGTCGATGCGGCGACCCGGGCCTCTCCGCCATCGGGGAACTCCCCTTCGGGCAGGTACACCTCGGTGGGGCCGGTGACGCCCTCCACCGCCTCGAATCGAACTGTGAGCTGCGGGGACCCCGGAGAGTCCGAGCCCCCGGAGCCACCAGCGCCCCCACCCGTGCCGCCGGGGTCGTAGCCGACGTCCAGCGGTTCGCCCGCGACCACCCGCGGGTAGGCGCGGTCCATCACCTCGGCCAGGGGACCGGGGGTCAGGTCCTCATCGGCCCAGGGGCCCCACCCGTCGTGGTCGTTCGACCAGTAGGCGCGCCCGGTCGCCATGGAGTCGGTGACGTCGAGCATCTTCGCCACATAGGCCTCCGCCCCGTCGCCCGACATGTCGAGGCCGAACTCGCCGAGGACGACGGGCGCGCCCAAGCGCTCCGCGGTCACCCTGACGTTCTCCTCCCAGAGCGCGATGGCGGTGTCCACCTGTCCGCGCCCCTCTCCTGTGTAGGACCGGCCGAGGTCCATCGGGAGCGGGTAGGCGTGCGGCGCGTAGACGATGCGCGGCTCACCCGGGCGGGGGTCGTCCAGCCGGGGGAGCGCCGAGGGCGTCCCCCAGTTCCCGCCTACGGCCTGGCCCTCCACGAAGATCCACGTGTCGGTGTCGGCGCCGCGGATCCGCTCGGTGCAGCGCCGGTAGAGCTCGGCGAGGGGCCCGCGTTCGAAGGCCGGACCCTGCAGGCTTCCCCCGAAGGGCTCGTTCATCAGGTCGTAGCCGATCACCGCGGGGTCGTCCGCGAAGCGCTCGGCGACCCGGCCCCAGGCGTCGGCGTAGTGCTCCATCAGCTCGGGGTGGTCGCCGGTGGTGTTCCAGAAGTGGTCGAAGGCGCGCATCGTCCCCGGCTCCAGGTACACCAGCTCCCACATGTCCTGTTCGGCGACGGGCAGTCCGTCGGTGCGGGTGGCCCAGGCCGGCGCCCCGTTCCCGGAGTGGCGGTCGGGGGAGACGTCCGCCCCGTACAGGTCCTGGTGCATGTCGAGCAGCACGTGGTACCCGCGCTCCCCGTACCAGTCCACACGTTCGGCGACGGCGTCCAGGTACGCCTTGTCGTACTCCCCCGGCTCCGGTTCGACGGCGCTCCACTGGATGAGGAGCCGCACGAAGTTGGTGCCCATGGTGTCGTACTCGTGCTGCACGTCCTCCTCGGTGATCCACGGCAGGGAGTCCGGGTCGGCCTTGGTGGAGCCGGAGGTGTTGAAACCGTGCAGGAAGAGGGCGCGCCCCTGGTCGTCGGTGATGTAGCGCGGGGGACCGGGCTCGGTCCGGGTGACGGCCGCGACGCCGGCCGCGGCGGTCACGAGGACGGCGGCCACGGCGACCGCCCGGAGGACGGGGCGCCGGGTCCGCGTCGTTCTGCTCACCGCACTCCTCTTCGGGGGACGTGTTCGGGGCGCGTGCCTCGTCGGAGGCGGGGGCGCGTCGCACCAGGGGTTCGGCGGGGGAGGGGAGTCTCCGCCGAACCCCTGTCCTTGTGAGACCTGGATCACTATCCTGCAGAACGTGAATGATTTTCGCAATAGCCCGGCGACGCCCGCCGCACGCACGGGCGCCTCCGCCGCGGCCGCCGCACTGGCCCCCTGCCTGCTGTTCGGCTCGGCGGCCTTCCTCACCTGGCTGACCGCGACCGCCGGTCCGCTCGTGGTCCCCTCCGCCCTGGGCGCCCCGTTCGGCCCGCCGCCGCTGCGCGCGGTGCCGCTCGGCGAGCAGCCGTGGTCGGCCCTGGTGACCGAGCTGGCGGCGGTGGCGGTGCTGGCCGCCGCCACCGGGCTGGCCACCGCCCGCGCCGCCCGCCGCCGCCCCGCCGCCGGCCGGGGACGCACCGCGCTGTCGGCGTGGGGCGCCTTCGCCGCCGGTACGGCGCTCGCGGGTGTGCTGCGCGGGGCCGTCCCGGCGGCCGCGATGGGGCTCGGCCCGCTGGGCTGGGCGGTCTACGCGGCGGGCGGCGCGGTGGCCGGTCTGCTGTGGGGCGCGGCGCTGGGATGGGTGTGCGCCCTCGCCACGGCGGCGGTCCACCGCCCGGCGGAGGCGGGGGAGCGCTAAAGTCGCGCCGTGGACAGGCGGGAACGGACAACAGCGGTACCCGGGGGCGCGCTCATCGCACCGCGCCTGCACACGCGCCGTGAGGACGGGCGCGAGCTGCGGGCGCTGGTGTGGGACGCCGGACCGGGATGGCGGATGCTCTCCTCGGCGGTGCTCGGTGGCGGGCTCGGCGACCGGTCGTTCGTGGTGAACGCCCAGGTCTCCGGCGACTACCGGCGGCTCGACCCCGCCGTGCACCTGAGACAGATCGCGTCCCGGGCAGGGGTGCGCGGGCGGGGCGTGGGACTGATGACGGCTGCCGAGGTGTCCCGCGCGCGCTTCGCCGCGGACGGCGGGGCCGAGGCGCTGGCCACCGTCGGCATCGGTCGCCCCACCTGGGCGGCGGACTCCCCTGATCTGGACGAGATCCGGCTGGGCGCCCCCTTGGCCGGACCCGGCCCCGGAACGATCAACATCGTGGCGGCGGTGCCCGAGCCGCTGTCCGATTCGGGGCTGGCGAACCTGCTGGCCACGGTGGTCGAGGCGAAGGTGCAGGCGGTGATGGAGGCCGGTTTCGCGTGCACGGGGACCGCCTCGGACGCGGTTGTCGTGGCGTGCCGGACCGGCGTCGCCGGCAACGCCCCCGATCCCTTCGGCGGGCCCCGGTCGCGCTGGGGAGGCCGGGCGGCGCGCGCGGTCCGCGACGCCGTCCGCGCGGCCGCGGAGGAGGACGCCGCCCGGCGCGACGGGTGACGGCCGGTGCCCCCTCTGGCAAAAGGGGACCGCCCGCCGCATGACGCGGCGGGCGGTCCCCGCCTCTTCCTGAGGCCTTTAGATCCGCCCCGTCCAGAAGGACCAGAAGGCCTGGGCGATGGCCGCGATGACCAGCAGGAACCAGACCGTCACCACGACCGTGTGGTTGCGGATCAGCACCCTGGCCGCCGACCGGACCCCCGCCGGGAGCGGGATGCGGCCCGTCCGCACGTTGTCCAGGGTCGTGTAGACGAAGATCGGGATCATCACCGCCCACACCACCATGCAGTACGGGCACAGCGCGCTGATCCGGTACAGGCTCTGGAAGATCAGGTAGTGCACGAACCCGATGCCGAAGAGCACGCCGCCCTGGAGGCCCCACCAGAACCACGGCCGGAACGAGGCCCCGGAGAGCAGCGCCATGCCGACGGCGGTCACGACGGCGAAGCAGGCGATGCCCAACAGCGGGTTCGGGAACCCGAAGACCTCCGCCGTCGGGGTGTCCATGACCGTGCCGCAGCTGATCACCGGGTTGACGCTGCACGTGGGCACGTAGTCGGAGTCGGCCAGCGAGTTGATCTTCTCGATGGCCAGCGCGAACGCCGCCAGCAGGCCGACCGCGCCGCCGACCGCCAGCACCCAGGGCAGCGCCCGGCCGACGATCGGCGCATCGGCTCCCGTACCCGACGGCGCCGGCGCGGGGGTGCCGCCGGCGGCCTTCTGGGCGGTCACTCCTCGCCCCCTTCCTCCTGCGCCGCCTCCAGCTCCTCGTCGATGACGTCGCTGAGCTGCTTCTCGGTGGGCATGGACGACATCAGGCGGCCGTTGACGAAGATCGTCGGGGTGCCCTCGACGCCGGCCTCGGTGCCGTCGGGGATGTCGGCGTTGACCCGCTCCAGGATCGCGGGGTCGTTCATGTCCTCCAGGAACTGCTCGCGGTCCAGGCCGATCTCCTCGGCGTAGTCGACGAACACCTCCGGGGTGGGCTCGGAGGCGCCGCTCCACTCCTCCTGGGTCTCGAAGAGCTTCTGGTACATCTCCTCGAAGGCGTCCTGCCGGGAGGCGGCCTCGGCGGCCGCGGCCGAGGCCTCGGCGTTGACGTGCCCGGGCAGCGGGAAGTAGCGGACGACGAAGTTGACCTGGCCGTCGTACTCCTCGCGGACGTCCTCCATGACGGGGTACATCTGGCCGCAGGCCGGGCACTCGAAGTCGAGGAACTCCACGATGGTGACGTCGGCCCCCTCCACCTCGTCGAGGTAGTGGCTGTCCTCGCGGACGAGGGTCTCGGCGGAGACCCGCTCGGCTTCGGCCGGGCCCCCTCCGGTCACCGAGCGCACCACGGCGAAGACGCCGAAGGCGAGCGCGAGCACGAGCAGGAGGCCGAGGGTGATGCTGAGATTTCTGGTCATGTCCTCACCAGGATCGCTTCGGGGCGCCGCCCCGGGTCGGGGGCCGGGCGCCGGGAAAGAAGGTCGGGGGGTCCGGTGAAGGGCGCACCGCCAGGGGGTGGCGGCGGTGCGCGGGCATCTACACCCGCTGGATGCACAGGGTGGTGAGCAGCCGGATGCCGCTGGGACGCCAGGCGGCCCGGGCCACGGCGGNCCCCCCCCGCCCCCCCGGCGCCAGCCGCAGGACGACCGCCAGGGCCGCGCTCAGCAGCAGCATGAGCAGCAGCGCCGTCGAGGCGGTCCGGTGGTCGGCGGGCGACTTCACACCGGAGTCGTCGCTGTCGGTGCCGAAGTAGGCGGCCGTGTTGATGATCGGGGCGTCGCAGTCGTCGTGCGCGGCGTCGGGGGCCAGGGCCTGCGCCCCGGTCGGCTCGGCGGGCGCATCGGCGACGACCGCCTTGCCGGCGACCGCCTCGGTGTGCACCTGCGCGGGCACTTCGCCGGCGGACGCGGCCGCGGCCATGCAGACGAGGCACACGTAGTGCAGGGCGAGGACGACGGCGAGGGCGAGCACCCACCCGGGGCGCGCCCTCCATCCGCGCTTCCGCGCCGCCTGCACCGTCTTCACGGCGCAAAGGGTACCCCGGCCGTCCCTGCCTGTCCCTCCCCCTGCGCCACTCGCGCACCGGGGTCCGCGGCGGCGCGGAGCCCGCGCGACCCGTGTGCCTCCCCTCACACCGCACTCCACCCCCTTGCGAGGGAATAAATGTGTTTGCATTATTTTTCTAGCAAGCAGTCATCCCGCAAGCGATCTGTGTGAGGCACCACCATGAGCGACGTCAAGCTGAGCGTCATCTACTACTCCTCGACCGGCACCGTCTCCGCGCTGGCCAAGGAGCTCGCCGACGCGGCGGAGAAGGCGGGGGCCGAGGTGCGGCTGCGCAAGGCCGCCGAGCTCGCCCCGGAGGCGGCGATCGAGAGCAACCCGGCGTGGGCCGCCAACATCGAGGCCACCAAGGACGTCGCCGAGGCGAGCGCCGACGACGTGGTCTGGGCCGACGCGGTGATCTTCGGTTCGCCGACCCGCTACGGCAACATCGCCTCGCAGCTCAAGCAGTTCATCGACACGCTCGGCCCGCAGTGGGCGGAGGGGAAGCTGGCCGACAAGGTCTACAGCGGCTTCGCGTCCTCGGCCACGCAGCACGGCGGCCAGGAGAGCACCCTGCTGGCGCTGGCGAACACCTTCTACCACTTCGGCGGGATCATCGTTCCCCCCGGCTACACCGACGGCTCCAAGTTCGTCGACGGCAACCCCTACGGCACCTCCCACGTGGACGCCCAGGGCCAGAACCCGGTCGACGACACCTCCCGCAAGGCCGCCCAGGTCCAGGCCGAGCGCGTGGTCCGCATCGCCCGCGCCCTCAAGCCCGGCGCGAGCCTGTAGGGCACCCGGAACGGTCGGCAAGGGGGGCGCCCTTCTCGGCGCCCCCTTGTCCTGTCCGCCGCCCTGGGCACGGTCACCCGGTCGGGCGGGTGGTTCCCCGGATGACGAGTTCCGGGGCGATGGCGACCCTCCGGTGGGGTTCGGCCCCTCCGCCGAGGCGGTCGGTCAGGGTGCGGACCGCTTCGGCCGCCAGTTGCTCCTGCGGCTGGCGCACCGTGGTCAGGGGCGGTTCGGCCAGTTCGGCGAAGGGTATGTCGTCGAACCCGGTGACCATCACCCGGCCCGGCACGTCCACCCCGCCGCGGGCCAGTTCGCGCAGAACCCCCAAGGCGATGGTGTCGTTGCCGCAGACGATGCCCTCGGGCAGCGCGCCGGGGCGCTCCAGAAGTCGGCGCGCCGCCGTGTGCCCCCAGTCCAGGCTGAAGTCGCCCAGCAGCACCCGCTCGGCGCCGCCCGGGCACAGCGGCGCCGCACCGCGGAAGCCGTCCAGGCGGGCCTGGGCCGAGGAGTCGGTGGGCTCGGACCCCACATAGGCAAGGGTGCGCGCCCCCGCCGCGACCAGGTGCTCGACCGAGGCCAGGATCCCGGCCTCGCTGTCCACCCCCACCCAGCTCCCGCCCCCGCCGTCCAAGCACAGGTCGAGCTGGACGGTGGGCACCCGGCGCCCCGCCGCCTCGATGGCCGCGCGGCTGTGCTCGCGGTGGCAGGGGACCGCGATCAGCGCGTCGACCCGCCGGTCCAGCAGCGAGCGCAGCTGGGCCTCCTCGACCCCGGGGTCGTACTGGGAGGCGGCCAGCAGCAGCCCCCGGCCGCCGCGCGCGGCCTCCCGCTCCACCGCCTCGACCAGGGTGGCGAAGAAGGGGTTGGAGATGCGCGGCACCACGATGCCGATGCTGTTGGTAGTGCGGCTGCGCAGCGCCGCGGCCACCGCGTTGGGCTCGTAGTCCAGTTCGCGGGCGGCGCGCAGCACGCGCTCCCTGTTGGCCGGCCGGACCCCGCGCCCGCCGGACAGCGCTCGCGAGGCGGTGGCCACGGACACTCCGGCCCGCTCGGCGACGTCCTTGATGGTGACCGACATCACTTCACTCCTCGGAACCGGACGGGGACGGGGTGTCGAGAAATCGTTTTCTCATGCACGGGAGAGCCTGGCAGGACACGCGATCCGGCTTGCGGTCAAGGACTCACCAGCTCATTTACGATGTTCTGTGACAACTCTGACGGGTTGACAAAAGATCTCACACGCTTGCAGTGTGCTGCATCACGGTAATCGTTTACATCCCCGGCGGGACCTCCGCCACGGCGGCCGAGCGGACCCCCGCGGCCCGGCAGGCGCGCATCACACACCTAAGAAGGGAGGGGGCATGGACGTGCTCAACGTGCTGTGGGGCATCGGCGGGATGCTGGTGATCCTGGCCATCGCGTTCGCCTTCTCGACCGACCGGCGCGCGATCCGCCCGCGCACGGTCTTCGGAGCACTCGCCGTCCAGGTCGTCTTCGGCCTGGTCGTCCTCTACCTGCCTCCGGGCAAGGCCGCGCTGCAGACCATCGCGCTCGGCTTCCAGTCCCTCATCGACGCCTCGAACGAGGGCATCGACTTCCTGTTCGGCCCGGTCCTGCCCGAAGAGGGATCGGTCTTCGCCTTCCAGGTGCTGCCGGTCGTCATCTTCGTGTCCTCCCTGACCGCGGTGCTCTACTACCTGAACATCCTGCAGTGGGTCGTCCGCATCATCGGCGGCGGGCTGCAGAAGGTCCTGGGCACCGGCAAGGCGGAGTCGATGAACGCCACCGCCAACATCTTCCTCGGCCTGACCGAGGCGCCCCTGGTCATCCGCCCCTACCTGAGCCGGCTCACCCGCTCGGAGCTGTTCGCGGTCATGGTCGGCGGCCTGTCCACGGTCGCCGGCAGCGTGCTCATCGGCTACTACCTGCTCGGCGCGAGCATGGAGTACCTGATCGCCGCCGCCTTCATGGCCGCCCCCGCGGGCCTGATGATGGCCAAGATCATCATGCCGGAGACCGAGAAGGAGTCCTCCGAGGCCGCCGTCGAGGGCCAGGAGAAGGTGCCCGCGGTCCCGGCCGGCGGCGGGGCCGCCGCCGACACCCCCGACACCGCCGACACCGCGGTCGCCGAGGGCCATGCGCACGGCACCGGCACCTCCTCCGGCGCGGGCGACACCGAGGAGGGCGCCACGGGGGCCCTCGCCGACGAGGAGGAGACCAAGCCGCACAACGTCATCGACGCCGCGGCCCGCGGCGCCACCGAGGGCCTGAAGCTGGCCCTGAACATCGGCGCCATGCTGCTCGCGTTCATCTCCCTGGTGGCCCTGCTCAACATGGGCCTGGGCGCTCTGGGCGGCCTGTTCGGCATGGAGGACCTGAGCTTCCAGAAGATCCTGGGCTGGATCTTCTCCCCGCTGATGTTCGTCATCGGCGTCCCGTGGAGCGAGGCGGTCGCCGCCGGCGGCTTCCTCGGCCAGAAGCTCATCCTCAACGAGTTCGTGGCCTTCCTGGACTTCACGCCGCAGATGGCCGAGCTGTCCGACAAGACGGTGGCCATCGTGACCTTCACGATCACCGGCTTCGCCAACGTCGGCTCGCTGGCCGTGCTCCTGGGCGGCCTGGGCAACCTGGCCCCCAACCAGCGCAAGCGCATCGCCAAGCTGGGCGTGCGCGCGATCATCGCGGGCACCCTGGCCAACCTGATGAGCGCCGCGATCGCGGGCATCCTCATCGGTTAGCCGCCCCCGCCGTGCGGCCCGTCCCCTCACAGGGGCGGGCCGCACACGTATACGACAGACCCGATCCACCGCAACGAACCCGACCCCAGAGGAGTCTCGATGCTCGGTCAGTCCGAACGGCCCACCCCCGACCAGATCCGCCGGGCGCCCAAGGTGCTGCTGCACGACCACCTCGACGGCGGGCTGCGCCCGGCCACGGTCGCCGAGCTGGCCGCCGAGTCCGGCTACGACAGGCTGCCCGCCACCGACCCCGCCGAGCTGGGCCGCTGGTTCCGCGACGCGGCCGACTCCGGTTCGCTGGAGCGCTACCTGGAGACGTTCTCGCACACGGTCGGCGTGATGCAGACCCGTCCGGCGCTGGTGCGGGTGGCCGCCGAGGCCGCCGAGGACCTGGCCGCCGACGGCGTCGTCTACGCCGAGGTGCGCTACGCCCCCGAGCTGTTCCAGGAGAGGGGGCTGGGACTGGACGAGATCGTCGAGGCCGTGCAGGAGGGCTTCGCCGAGGGCGAGCGGCGCGCCGCCGCGGCCGGCCACCGGATCATGGTGCGCACGCTGCTGTGCGCGATGCGCCAGAACGCCCGCGCCACCGAGATCGCCGAGCTGGCGGTCCGGCACCGCGACGCCGGGGTGGCCGGGTTCGACATCGCGGGCCCGGAGGCGGGCTTCCCGCCCACCCGCAACCTGGACGCCTTCGAGTACCTGCGCCGCCAGAACGCGCACTTCACCATCCACGCAGGGGAGGCCTTCGGGCTGCCCTCGATCTGGGAGGCGATCCAGCACTGCGGCGCCGAGCGGCTGGGGCACGGCGTGCGGATCGTGGACGACATCAAGGTCGGCGACGACGGGTCGGCCGAGCTGGGCCGCCTGGCGCAGTACGTGCGCGACACCCGGATGCCGCTGGAGATGTGCCCGAGCTCCAACGTGCAGACGGGGGCGGCCGAGTCCATCGAGGCGCACCCGATCAGCCTGCTGCGGCGGCTGCGGTTCCGGGTCACGGTGAACACGGACAACCGGCTGATGAGCGGCACGTCGATGTCGGAGGAGTTCGAGAAGCTCTCGGAGGCGTTCGGCTACACGCTGGACGACATGCAGTGGTTCACGCTGAACGCGATGAAGTCGGCGTTCCTTCCGTTCGACGAGCGGATCGTGATCATCGACGACGTGATCAAGCCGGGGTACGCCGCCCTGCGCTCCGAGCACCTGTTCCGCACCCCGGGCCGCGCCTGACGGCCTGAGGGGGACGGGGGAGACGACAGAAGGGGTCGCGCGATGCGCGGCCCCTTCTCCGTGTCCGTCCACAGGGTGTGGACGAGAAGTCAGGTCGACCGGCCGTCCAGCCAGCGCCCGTCGAGCATCAGGTCGCGCCCCTCGACCTCGTTCACCTCGCGCCAGGCCTGGATGCGCTGCGGCCGGACCCGGAAGTACAGGTAGGACGCGCCGTTGTCCCGCGGCTCGAACCCGCACTTGTCGGCGAAGGCATCGCCGATCTCGGAGGGCATCTCCGTGTTCTCCACCGGATCGGCGGTGCCGTCGATGACCACGACGTCGCGGGTCCCCCCGAGGCTCATCCGCGCCCGCCCGTCCGTGAGCAGGTTGCGCCCGGTCACCGACGCCCGCGACGTCGCGAGGAGCAGCGTCTCGCCGTCCCACATGAAGGAGAGCGGTACGAGGTACGGGCCGGCCGACGGGCTCGACGTGGAGACCCAGAGGTCGATCTCCTCCTCCAGCTTGGCCCGTGTGTCCCGGATCCGCTCTGCCCGCCCGCGCGGCGGCGCGTCCTTCATCGGTTCCTCCGTCCAGCCGTCGCTGCCGTTCCGTCGGTGCCGCACATGCTCCGCGAGCGCCCGCCCCCACGAGGGGTCGCACATTGTGGGCCCCTTCGCACTCAGTCCGCCTGGCGGATGCGGACGAGGTTCCCCGCAGGGTCACGGAACGCGCAGTCGCGGATCCCGTAGGGCTGGTCGGTGGGCTCCTGGACGACCTCGGCGCCCCGCGCCACCACCTTCTCGAAGACGCCGTCGAGGTCCGGGGCGGCCAGCAGGATCCAACCGTAGGTGCCCTTGGCCATCATCTCGGAGATCATGCGGCGCTCGTCCTCGGTGAGCCCCGGGTCGACCGCCGGCGGCGCCAGGAGGATGGAGGTCCCGGGCTGCCCGGCGGGTCCGACCGTCACCCAGCGCATGGTGCCCTGGCCCACATCGGAGCGGACCTCGAAGCCGAGGACGTCGCGGTAGAAGGCGACCGACTCCTCCGGGTCGACGTGCGGGAGCGGTGTGGTGTGAATCGTGATGTCCATGCCGCTCACCCTAGAAGCGGCGCCGTGGCCTGCGCTTCTCGATTCCTGACCGGCTTGGGCCCGTCAGGGGGATTGACGGGCCGGTGGCGCCGCGGTGAGGATTACTCACCGGTAAGGGTTTTTCGCGGACGTCCGCACCGTCCGCTGCGCGCAGCCTCCCCCGTGTCCCTCCGAGTCCCCCGCACCCCGCGGCCCGGGCCTCTGTGCGCCCGGCCGCCCTCGGACACCACGCGAGGTCGCGCCATGCCCCCACCCCCCCGCACCCGCCGACTCGGTCTGGCCGCCGCCCCCGTCGCCGCGGCGGCGCTCGCCCTCCCGATGCTGGGCGCCGCCCCGGCCTCGGCCGTCTCCGTCCCCACCGACGGCGCCGTACAGGAGTACGCGGCCCTGGGCGACTCCTTCACCTCCGGCGTCGGCATCCCCGACGAGGTCGACGCCGAATGCGGCCGCTCCGACCGCAACTACCCCACCCTGGTCTCCGCCGACCTGTCGCCCGGCTCCTTCACCGACATCAGCTGCGGCGGCGCCACCACCGAGCACATGACCGAGCCCCAGGGCTCCAACCCGCCGCAGTTCGACGCCCTCGGCGCCGGGACCGACCTGGTGACGCTGCAGGTCGGCGGCAACGACATGGGGTTCGCCGACATCGTCACCCGGTGCGCGTTCCTGGGGACGTTCAACCCCTACGGCGAGCCGTGCAAGAACAGCTACACCTACGGCGGAACCGACCGGCTGCAGGAGCGGATCGAGGAGACCGCGCCGAAGATCGACGGGGTGCTGGAGGGCATCGCCGAGCGGTCGCCGGACGCGCGCGTCCTCCTCCTCGGCTACCCGGTGATCATGCCCGACGACGGGTCCAACTGCCATTCCACCGTTCCCATCGCCGCCGGGGACGCCCCCTGGCTGCGCGACACCCAGAAGAGCCTGAACGACATGCTCGCCGAACGGGCCCAGGCCCACGGCGCGGAGTACGTCGACACCTACACCGGGTCCATCGGCCACGACCTGTGCAAGCCGCAGGACGTGCGGTGGATGGAGCCGCTGAACGCGGTCGACGCCGCGCCCGTCCACCCGAACGCCGCAGGGCACGAGGGCATGGCGGGCGCAGTGCTCGGCACGGCCCTGCCGGTGCCCGCCGGAGGGGCCTGACCCTTCCGTCCTCCCCGCGGGGGCCGGCCCGGGCCGGCCCCCGCGCTCACCCCAGTGCGGCCAGGGACACGACCCCGACCGCGTACACGAGGAGGATCGCCACCCCCTCGAACCCGATGCCCGACTCGTCGCGGCGGATGAGCCCCGCGGCCACCAGCAGGTTGAGGACGATGGCGAGCCCGATGAGCAGCACCACCCGCGGCCCCATGGCGGCGTACAGCGACCCGTCCCGGTAGGCGGCGTCGGCCGCCGACAGGAACAGCACGTCGAAGCCGTTGCCGCCCACGATGTCGCCGATCGCCAGGTGCAGCGCGCGGATGCGCACCGCGAACAGCACCGTGACCAGCTCGGGCAGGGAGGTGACCACACCGGTGATGACGGCGCCCACCACACCGCTGGACAGGCCGGTCTGCGCCGCCACCGAGAGCCCCGCCTCGCCCACCGCGTACCCCGTCCCCGCGACGACGGCGGCCAGCAGGACGAACTTCACCCACATCACGGACAGGCGCTCGGAGGTGTCGGACGGCCCCTCCTCCGGCAGGTCGGGCCGGGTGCTCCTGGTGTGCACCACCCTCCACAGGGGGCGGTCGCGGACCTCGCGCGACAGGTGCAGCCAGTAGAGGTAGCAGCCCACCAGCACCGGCGAGGCGATGTGCACGCCCACCACGGTGACCTGCGGTCCGGCCCCGGCCATCAGCACCACGCCGAGCATGACGGCCAGGACGACGGGCGCGAGGAGGTTCTGCAGCGACGCCGCGGCGTGTTCGAGATTGGAGCGCCGGTAGTACAGGTCGGCCAGGGCCAGGAACGCGGTCTGCACGGCGATGCCGCCCAGGGCGTTGCCCATCGCCAGCTCCGTGTCGCCCGCACTCGCCGCGACGATGCTGGTCAGCAGTCCGGGCAGCGACGTGACGGCGCCGACCATCACGATCCCGGCGATCGTCTCGCCGATGCCCGTGCGGTCGGCCAGCCGGTCGACCAGCCGTGTGAAGGGCCCGCCTCCCACGGTGAGCAGCACCGCCGCACCGATCAGGACCGCCGCGCTCGCCCACAGGGGCCAGGCGCCCATGGCACCGCCCTTCCCCGTCGGTGTCACGTCCGTGGCCCTGTCCTACCCGGAGCGGGCTCTTGCTCCATCGGCCATGTCGGTGGGCCGGTCCGGGATCAACGGCGGGGGGACGGTCGGCTAGGGGCGCCTGCGCGCTTCGTGGACCAGCAGCCACACCAGGTAGGCGCCGCCGAAGACGACGGTCACCGCGCCGACCGGCACCGTCAGGGGGATCACGTGCTGGGCGATGAGGTCGGACGCCAGCAGCAGCCCGGCGCCGACCGTCCCCGACGCCGCCAGGGGGATCCCCGGCGCCCTGGCGAGGCGGCGGGCGATCTGCGGTGCGGCCAGGGCCACGAACGCGATCGGCCCCGCCACCGCCGTCACCGTGCTCACCAGGGCGACCGCCACCGCGATCGCCGCCGCCCGGGCACGGTCGACGCGCACCCCGGTGGCCCGCGCCATGTCGTCGCCCAGGTCCATCTGCCGCAGCGCGGGGGCCGCGAACGGCAGCACCGCCAGCAGGGCCAGGGCCGCGCCCGCGGCCGGGTAGGCGGTCTCCGCCGTGACGGTGTTCAGCGTGCCCGCGCCCCACGCCGAGGCGAACAGCGCGGTCTCCACGTCCGCCCGCAGCAGCATCCAGGTGTTGAACGAGGACAGCATGGCCGAGACCCCGATGCCCACCACGATGAAGCGGAAGCCCTTGATGCCGCCCCGGTAGGCCAGCACGTAGATGACGACCGCGGCGGCCAGGCCTCCCACCAGCGACCCCGACATCAGCAGGGGCCAGCCCCCGCCCAGCACCAGCAGCGCCACCAGCATTCCCGTGAACGACCCGTTCGCCAGGCCGACGATGTCCGGGCTGGCCAGCGGGTTGCGGGTCAGCGTCTGGAACACGCCGCCCGCCACGGCGAGGGCTGCGCCGAACACCACGGCCGCCAGCGCGCGCGGGAGGCGCCATTCGATGACGACGATGCGCTCGAACCCGTCGCTGAGCCCGGCGAGCACCGAGACCACCTGGGACGGGCTGAGCGGGTAGTCGCCCAGGCCGAGGGCGAGCACTCCGAGGACGGCCGTCACCACCGCGCCGGACAGCACCACCGCGGCCGTGCGCGGGCGCACCACGCGGCGTCGGCGCAGGACCTGCGCGCTCACAGGCCGCTCGCCTTCGGCCGGCGCACCAGCGCGATCAGCACGGGGGCGCCCACGAACGCGGTCACCACGCCCGCCGGCATCTCGCTGGGCAGCACCGCGACCCTCCCGAGGACGTCGGACAGCAGCACCAGCACCGGGGAGGCGATCAGCGTCCCGAGCAGGATCCTGCGCTGGTCGGGGCCGACCGTCCAGCGGACCACGTGCGGGACCATCAGCCCGACGAATGCGATCGGCCCGGCGACGGCGGTGGCGCCCCCGGCCAGCAGCGTCACGGCGGCGAGCACCGCGACCCGCACCCGGCCCAGGTGCACGCCCTGGGCGCGGGCGACGTCGGGGCCCAGCGCGACCGCGTTGAGCGCCGGCGCCGTGGCTGCCGCCAGGACCAGCCCGGCGGCCAGCAGCGGGAGGACCGGGAGGAGCACGTCGAAGCCGCGCTCCAGCAGGCTCCCCGCGCTCCAGCCGCGCATCCGCTCGAAGGTGTCCGGGCGGGTCAGGGTGAGCCCGGTGGTCAGGCCCGCGAACACCGCGCCCAGCGCGACCCCGGTCACCGTGAGCCGGATCGGCCCGGCCGCCGGCCCCCCGGCGGCGCCGACGCCGTAGACGACGACGGTGAGGACCAGCGCGCCCGCGCAGGCCAGCCACACGTAGGCGGAGGGGTCGCTCACCCCGAAGAAGGCCATGCCCACCGCCACCGCGAACGCGGCCCCCGAGTTCACCCCGAGGATGCCGGGGTCGGCGAGCGGGTTGCGGGTGAAGGCCTGGATCAGCGCCCCGGCCGTGCCCAGCGCGGCGCCGACGGCGAGGCCGGCCGCGGTGCGCGGCACGCGCTGCTCCCCGACCACGAAGCGCGCCTCGTCGCCCCCGCCGCCCGCCAGGGCGTCCAGCAGCGCGGGCACCGGCAGCGGGTTCGCGCCGACCAGCAGGGACAGGACGACGGCCGCGGACAGCGCCGCGAGCCCGCCCGCCACCCACACGGGGGTCCGCGCACGTCCGCGCGGGGTCCGGGAGGGCGCCGCCGCCGTCCCGGCCTCCGCCGTCTCACCTGTCACCTGGGGCCCTTCCGTTCCGTGCGGGGCGCTACCCGGCCGAGAAGGAGTCGGACTCCTCGAGGATGCGGTCGAGGTCGTCGAGCACCGTCATGCCGCCCTTGGGGCCCACCCCGGCGATCCAGAACGACCGGTCGACCGTGTGCAGCTCGGGGAAGGCGTCCTCGTTCTCGCGCACGGACGGGGGCACCGCCTCGGGGTCGTCGACGTCGTCGGCGGTGACGAGCACCAGGTCGGCCTCGGCCTCCAGGGCGCGCTCGGGAGAGATGTCCAGGGAGATGTCCTCCCAGTCGTGCTCGGGGGTGGTGAAGCCCGCGCACTCCAGGGTGCTCCCGGCGAAGGAGGTCGGCCCGTAGAGGGTGAGCACGTCGTCGCGGGGGCGGACGAGCTGGGCGGTCATGCCCTCCGTGCCGTACTTCTCGGCGATCTCGCCGCAGCGCGCCCGGTAGTCGTCCATCAGCGACTCGGCGCCCTCCTCGTCGCCGAGGGCGCGGGCGACCAGCCCGACGTTGTCCTGCCACGGGTCGGCCTGGGTCTCCATGAAGACCGTGGGGGCGACGTCGGAGAGCCGGTCGTACAGGGCGGAGTGGCGGCTCTCGGTCCCGAGGATGAGGTCGGGCTCCAGGGCGGCGATCTTCTCCACGCTCGGCTCGGGGACGGTGCCCACCCCCTGCACGTCGGCGGCCTCCTCGCCGAGGTAGGCCGGGGCGCCGGCGGCCTCGTCGAACATCGCCGCGCCGACGGGGACGGTGCCCAGGGCCACGGCGGTGTCGAGCTGGACCGGTTCGAGGACCACGACCTTCTGCGGGTCGGCGGGGACCTCGGTCTCGCCCCGCGCGTGCTCGACGGTGCGGGTCTCGCCGGAGGCGCCCGCACCGGCGGAGCCGCCGGAGTCCTCGGAGCCGCCGCCGCACGCGGAGACGGCGAGGACGGCGGCCGCCGGAAGGGCGAGGGGGAGCAGCCGCGCGCGGCGGCCGGGGGTGGTCGGAAGCATGGGGGATCCAATCCGCCGGGACGGGATGGCCGGGTGCGGCCACATAAGCGGACCCTAACTTAGCAAAGCCTCACCTCATCTTGGCCACCCCCTGCCTGGTGGGAGGCAGCTCCCCGCGCCGGCCCTTCGCGTTCCAGTAGCCCTGGGCGTGGATGCGCCCGGGGGCGATCCCCGCGGCGCGCAGCCGGTCCCGCATCCGGGCGACGCGGGTGCTCTCGGCGGCCGTCCAGGCGTAGAAGTCCGCGCCGAGGGCGGCCGCGGCGGCGCCGTGCCCGTGCGCCCACGCCTCGATCGCCTGCTGGAGGGGGGCGCCCGGCTCCTCCCCGGCGCGCGGGACCACGGTCGGCGCGCAGCCGGGCCGGGCCCGGGCGACCCAGGCCGCGTCGGCGGGGTCGCCCGCCTCCACGACGACCTCGGCGCGCACGGACGGGGCCAGGGAGGCGAGGATGCCGCGGATCGCCGGGTAGGCGGCCTCGTCCCCGGCGATCAGCACGTGCCCGGCGGGGCCGGGGTCCCACTGGATCCCGTGCCCGGGGCGGCCCCGCCGGACGTCCGGGCCGGACAGCAGGACGCGCTCGCCCCCGCGCGCGGCGACGGCGAGGGCGCTGGCGGGGCCGGGGTGGTCGTGGAGGTAGAAGTCCACGTCCACCTCGCGGTCCCCGGGGCGGACTCCGGCGACGGTGTAACTGCGCATGAGCGGCCGCTCGGGGGCGGGGAGCGCGCGCCAGCGCGCACGCCACTCGGCCTCGCTCGGCAGGCCGCCTCCGAGCCCCTCGGGGATCCGGCCGTCCGGGGGCACGAGGATCTTGATGCGCTGGTCGAGGCCGTAGGGGCCGAAACGGTCCAGGGCCGGGCCCGTCAGCGTGAGCCGGACGAAGCCCGGCGACGGCCGCCGGACGGCGCACACCCGCGTGTCGAACAGCACGTTGGGCGAGGCGGTGAACGACGGCATCGGCGAGGCACTCCAAACCCGTCCGGGGCGGAAAGGGCAGCGTGGTCAGCAGGAGCGGCAGGGGACCGCCCAATGATGCCGCAGGAAGAGCGGCGTCCGGTCACTGCCCCCGTCCCGCCGGACCTGACAATCAACGCCCCGTCCGGCTGCGGAACGTGACGACCGGCTCTAGATTGTCGTGGAGCACAGGCGAACGGACCGGGGGAAGGCGAGTGCCGGGTGAGCACGTGAAGGCCGCCGAGCATGCGGAGATCGCGATCGGCTTCGGCCCCGCCGCCCCCGGCCCGCGCTGCAGCACGCCCCGTGCGCATGCTTCGGCACCGTCGCCGTCGCACAGGGCCGCGACCCCGCCCCCGGCGGCCCCCGTGCCCGGAGCACGGGGGCCCTGGACGACTTCCTCGTCGCAACAACCGACTGCCATCGCTCCGCGTCGACCGTGTGCCGTGACGGAAAGAGGAGAAATGTCCAGCCAGACCATTGAAGCCCCCGGCCGGACGTCCGCCCCCGTGTCCGAGACCGTCCTGATCGAAACGGTGCGCGAGGGCTGGTCGCCCCGCCTCTCCGGGATCGATGAGGACCACGCCCGCCTGCTCGCCGAAGCTCCCGGAGAGCTTCCCCCGATCGTCGTGCACCGCCCCACGATGCGCGTCGTCGACGGGGCCCACCGGCTCCGCGCCGCCCGCATCGCCGGGTGCTCGACCATCGAGGTGACCTGGTTCGACGGTTCCGAGGCGGAGGCCTCCATCCTCGCCGTCGAATCGAACGTGCGCCACGGCCTGCCGCTGACGCTGGCCGATCGCAAGGAGGCCGCGCGGCGGATCCTTCGTACACGCCCGGAGTGGTCGGACCGCTCCATCGCCGCGCGGACGGGCCTGTCCGACAAGACCGTCGGGGCCCTCCGCCGCCGTGCGGAGGCCGACGGGCCGGAGGAGGCGGGGGACGCGCCCGCGTCGCGGGTCGGCCGCGACGGGAGAGTCCGCGCCCTGGACGCCGTGGAGAGGCGGCTGAAGTGCCGAGAGGTCCTGGCCGAATTGGGGGAGGGCGCCTCGCTCCGCCAAGTGGCCGAAGCGGCCGGGGTCTCGGTGGAGACGGCCCGGGACGTCCGAGACAAACTGCGACGCGGCGAGGGGCCCCTCCCTCC
The DNA here is from genome assembly GCF_000341245.1 of Nocardiopsis halophila DSM 44494. Lineage (GTDB taxonomy): Bacteria > Actinomycetota > Actinomycetes > Streptosporangiales > Streptosporangiaceae > Nocardiopsis_A > Nocardiopsis_A halophila. Next base: position 18,209 of record NZ_ANAD01000135.1, on the reverse strand, counting down.
GCGGCTCGCGGGGACGCCCACCCAGCGGACCCGCCCGTCGGGGCCGTCTCGCCCACGAGGGCGGGGTCCCCGCCAGCCGGCCCCTCCCCGGGGGAAAAGGCCGGTCGACCTGTTCGCCCTCCTCGATTCCCTGCGCAAGGACCCCGCCCTCCGCTACAGCCGCGAGGGACGCACGGTGATCCGCTGGCTGGAGACGCGGGTCCTCCGTGAAGAGGAGGTCCGGATCGCGCAGCAGGCCCCCGCCCACCGCGCGACGCAGATCGCCGCCGTGGCACGGGCCTGCGCCGTGTCCTGGAACGCGATCGCCACCGAGTTGGAGACCCGCGGCGTCTGACGGCACCGGGCCCGAGCGACCACCCCTCAACGACGTAAGGAGCAGCGTGACCTCCCCCGAAAACGAGACGGACGGTGCGCCGCCCGCCGCACAGGTGAACCCCTGGGCCGCCCTGGTTCCCATCTGTGTGGGCTTCTTCTTGATCATGATGGACATCACCATCGTGAACGTCGCCATCCCCGCGATGCTCTCCGACCTTCCGGCCGACCTGAACCAGATGGCGTGGGTGAACAGCGTCTACCTGCTCGCCTACGCCGTGCCGCTGCTGGTCTCCGGACGGCTGGGGGACCGGCTCGGCCGAAAGGAGGTGTTCCTCGCCGGCCTGGTGGTGTTCACCGGGGCCTCGCTGTGGTGCGGCCTCTCCGGAAGCCCGGGGATGCTGATCGCCGCGCGCGCGCTTCAGGGCCTGGGCGCGGCTCTGATGGCCCCGCAGACCATGGCGCTGGTCACCACCGTCTTTCCCGCCCACCGGGTCGGCGCCGCGCTCGGCGTGTGGGGCGGGGTCGCCGGCCTGGCCTCTACTGTGGGGCCCCTCCTGGGCGGCCTGCTCGTGGGTACCGCGGGCTGGGAATGGATCTTCCTCGTCAATGTCCCCATCGGGCTGGCCGGTGTCGTGCTGGCGGTTCGGCTGCTGCCGGGCGGCCTGCCCCGCAACAGCCGACGTTTCGACCTCCCCGGCACGCTGCTGTCCGCTCTGGGACTGCTCGCGCTGGTCTTCGGGCTGCAGAACGGCGAGCACTTCGGCTGGGGCCGCATCGTCGGCCCGGTCACCGTCCCCGTCGTGCTGGGGACCGGTGTGCTGCTGCTCGCCGCGTTCGTGCTCTGGCAGCGCCGCACGGACGGTGAGCCACTGATGCCGCTCGCACTCTACCGGGGGCGCAACTTCGGCGCCGCCGTGGTGGCGGCCGCCGCAGTAGGGTTCGCCGTCACCGGGCTGTACCTTCCGCTGATGCTCTACCTGCAGTCGGTGCTCGAACTCTCACCGCAGCAAGCAGGTGTCCTCATGGTGCCGACCGCCCTCTCCAGCGGGGCCGTCGGCCCGTTCGCGGGGATGCTCTCCGACCGCTTCGGCGGCAAGTGGGTGACACTCGCCGGTTTCCTGCTGTTCGCGTCCGGTATCTGCCTGCTGGTGGCCGTGATGGCGCCGGATGCGAGCCCGTGGCCCGTGGGAGTGGCGCTCTTCGTCTGCGGGCTGGGCACGGGGGCGTCCTTCGCCCCCCTGGCGCACGTGGCCACGGGAGGGATGCCGCACGAGCTGATGGGAGCGGCCTCCGGGGTTTACAACACCCTCCGCCAAGTGGGGTGCGTGGTCGGAAGCGCCGCGGTGGGCGTGCTTCTCCAGGCCCGGATCGCCGCGAACGGCGGGCCTGCCGGGGCCACGGGCGAGTTCGCTCCCGAGCAGATGCCCGAAGCGCTCCGGGGCGGGATCGCCGACGCGGCCGGGACGACACTGCTGCTGCCCGCCGGGGTGCTCCTGCTGGGGGTGGCGGCGTGCCTGGCGATGCGGGTCGCTCCGGCCTCGGGGCCCGGAACGGCGGAGGGGCCCGGCGCCGCCCCGACGGAGACGGTGCCCCCGAAGGAGGGCACCACGCCGCGCTAGTCCCGTCATCGGGACCGGCTGCGAGGGAGCCGCAAAGTACGGCCGACAGTTTCCGGACCGGGCGCCACGGTGGCACGCCCATGGTGGCACCCGTTTTCCGGAGTTACGGGGGAGCATTGGGAACCGCGCCCGGAGGCGAGGTCCCACATACACCGAACAATATTGGAAGGGGCGCGAAACAATGGCCACAGAAAAGAATGTCAACACCCTCATGGAAAATGTGTCCGGCCCGGTGCTCTGTCCCGGAGACGAGGGGTACGAGGAGGAACTGTCCGCATTCCAGAAGGCCTACCGGCACAACCCCGCCGTCGTCGTGGGGGCCGCGGACGCCGACGATGTCCGGCACGCCGTCCGGTTCGCGGCCGAGCACCGCCTCCCGGTCGCCGTCCAAGGCACCGGGCACGGCCTCACGGTGCTCGACGAGGGCGGCCTGGTGATCACCACCGGCCGGCTCGCACAGGTGCAGGTCGACCCCCAGGCCCGGACCGCGAGGATCGGCGCCGGCGCCCAATGGAAGCACGTGTCGGCCGCGACCGTCCCGCACGGCCTCGCCCCGCTGAGCGGCTCGGCACCGCACGTCGGCGTGGCCGGCTACCTGCTGGGCGGCGGCATCGGCCTGCTGGGCCGCGAGTTCGGATACGCGGCGGACCACGTGCGCGCGCTCGACGTGGTCACCGCCGACGGCGAACTGCGGCACGTCACCCCGCAGGACGAGCCCGACCTCTACTGGGCGCTGCTGGGCGGCAGGGACAACTTCGGTGTGGTGACCTCCGTCGAGATCGGCCTGCTTCCCGCAGCCAGGATCTATGGCGGAGGGCTGTACTACGACGCCGCCGACGCCGCGGCCGTGCTCGACCACTTCCGGACGTGGACGGCCTCGGCTCCGGAGTCGGTGACCTCGTCCGTGGGCATGATCGAGTACCCGCCGATCCCCGTATTCCCGGAGCCGCTGCGGGGCCGGCACGTCGTGCACGTCCGTATCGCCACCACGGACCTGGCCGCCGGACCCGGGCTCGTCGCCCCCTGGCGGGAGATCGCCACGCCGATCTTCGAGCACCTCGGAGAGCTGGACTACGACGAGGGCGGTTCGATCTACCGCGAGCCGGACTTCGCCCACGCGTTCCACGGCAACAACGTGCTGCTCCGCGAGCTGCCGCCGGAGGCGCTGGAATCCGTGCTGCGGCTGTCGGGCCCGGGCGCACCCGTGTCCTGCATCATGGACCTGCGCCACCTTGGGGGCGCGATGTCCCGTCCGCCCGAGGCGCCGAACTCGGTCCCCTTCCGTGAGGCGCAGTACATCCTCCGGGTCCTGTCCGGCCTCGACGACGTCTCCGAGGAATCCGTTCGCGCAGCCCACAAGGCGGTCTATGAGGCGGTCGCGCCGTGGGTGGTCGGCCGTTCGCTGAACTTCGTCTACGGGCGGCGGACCAGCAGCGAAGTCGTCGGCGAGGTCTATCCGGAGGAGACGCTCCGCCGCCTGGCCGACCTCAAGCGGGTGTACGACCCGAACAACCTGTTCCGCCGCAACCAGAACATCTCGCCCGCGGAATAGGCCCCTCCTCTGCGGCGGTGCGGGGCGCCCCTCGAGGGGCGCCCCGCACCGCCGTCTCCGGGCGCCGCTCACCCCTCGGACGCCAGGGCGACACCGTTGCCGTCCGGGTCCGCGACCCGGGCGACCCGCTCGCCCCACGGCATCCGGACCGGCTCCTGGAGCACCCGGGCCGCCCCGGAGCGCACCCGCCTCACGACGGCGTCCAGGTCGTCGACGAACACGAACATCTCCCACGGCCCGTCCCCGGCCGCCCCGTCCGCCGACCGGGCGATCGCCACCTCGGCCCCGCCTCTGCGCAGGGCGACGAACTCCGGCTCACCCTCGGGCGGGTGCACCGTCCCGCGGGTGAACCCCAGCTCCTCGTAGAACGCGGCGACGGCCTCTACGCGGGGGGTGCGCAGCACGGGGAAGGCCCTCGGGGCGCTCATGCCGCCTCCGCACGGTCGGCGTACACCTTCCACACCGGCAGCCGCGTGCGTCCGCGCTCGTCCAGCTCGGGGGAGCGACCGGTCTTCTCGAAGAACTCACGGACCGGTCCCGGAACCCCCGCGTACACCGACCGCTGAAGCCGCGTCACCCGCCATCCGGCCTCGGCCAGCACGGCGGACACCTCGTCCTCGGCCACCGCGAGCGGGGCCGGCATTCCCCCCGGGACATCTGCGAAGCAGAGCATGCTCAGCCGCGCGCCCGGTCGGGCGGCGCGGTGCAGGGCAGCGGCGTAGCGGCGGCGGTCCTGCGCGCCCAGGGTGTGGAAGAGCGCGCTGTCCAAGACGGAGTCGAAGCGCCCCGTATAGCCGTCGAGGCGGGTGGCGTCCGCCACTGCGAACTCGATTCCCAGACCGCGGGCGCGCTGCTCGGCCTCGGCGACGGCCGCCGACGCCGCGTCCACGGCCGTGACACGGTATCCGCGGCGGGCCAGGAAGGCGGCGTTGTCGCCCGGTCCGCAGCCGGCGTCGAGGACCTCGCCGGAGAAGCGGCCCTCGGCCTCCATGGCGACCACGTCCGGCTGCGCCTCACCGATGTCCCAGGGGACGCCCTTGATGGACGCGCCCGGCAATAGGTCGCCCCCCGTGTACACGGCGTTGAAGTCGGCGGTGGCGTAATCGTAATCCTGCTCGGTGGTACCCACTCGGCACTCCTCTCTGGCGGCGCCCCCGTCCGGAGCGGTCCGGCCGGGAACGGGCGCGGCTTCCTGTCTCACTCGTGATTCCACTGGGAGTATGGACCGCCCCCGTCCCGCGCGTCAGTACCTCACCGCCCCTTTTCCATGGGAACTCCGCTGTCAAGGGGGTACCCGCTCCGTCCGACTGCGGAATTTCCGCGGTCGGACACCGCCGCCCCCTTTGGAAGCGAATTCACTAACGGCAGGGCATGGACACGCCCGCCCCCTCTCGTGCTGAATTGGGTGCAGCACCGCCGAAAGGGAATCGGCAATCCGGGAAACCGAGTCGTCCACCGGGCGGAGAAAGGGGAGTTGCTGTGGCGGGGAAGGTCTGGTTCATCACGGGCGCGTCCCGCGGGTTCGGCAGGGTCTGGGCGGAGGCCGCGTTGGAGCGCGGCGACAGGGTCGCCGCGACCGCTCGGGACACCACGGCTCTCGATGCCCTCGCCGACCGGCACGGGGACGCCGTGCTGCCGCTGAGGCTGGACGTCACCGACCGTGACGCCGCTGGCGCGGCCGTGGCCGCCGCGCACGACCGCTTCGGCCGCCTCGACGTCGTGGTCAACAACGCCGGGTACGGCCTGTTCGGAGCCGTGGAGGACGTCACCGAGCACCAGGCGCGCGCTCAGTTCGACACCAACTTCTTCGGCACTCTCTGGGTCACCCAGGCGGCACTGCCGATTCTGCGCGCCCAGGGGGCGGGCCACCTCGTCCAGCTCTCCAGCATCGCCGGGGTGGCGTCCTGGCCGATGCTCGGCCTCTACCACGCCTCCAAGTGGGCGATCGAAGGCATGAGCGACGCGCTCGCCCAGGAGGTGGAGCGCTTCGGCGTCCGCGTCACGCTGCTGGAGCCCGGCCCCTACCGGACCGACTGGCGCCACGGCTCGTCGGTCTGGGCGGAGCCGGGGCCCGCGTACGCCGAAGGGGCGCAGGCCCCTTCGGCCGGCTCGGAGCCCGGCGACCCGGCCGCCACCGCACAACCGCTGATGGACATCGTGGACGCCGAGAACCCGCCGCTGCGGGCCTTCTTCGGGGCCTCGGCGCTGGAGACCGCCCGGCGCGTGTACGCCGACCGGCTGCACACCTGGGAGCAGTGGGACCACGTCGCCAAGGCCGCCCAGGGCGGCTGAGACCACCGCACGGCCGGCCCCGCGGCCGGCCCCAGCCGAGAGGAGTACACCGTGCAGACACACGCCGCGACCGCGACCGTGGAGCCCGCCCCCCAGGGCACGCCCGGTCCCACCGATCCGGTGGCCCGCGCGACCGGGCTGCGACCGCTGCTGGCAGAGGACGCCGCCGAGGCCGACCGGGCGCGCCGGCTGACCGACCGGGTCGTCGACGCCGTCACCGACGCCGGCCTGATGCGCCTGATGACCCCGCCCGGACTGGGCGGGGCCGGAACCGGCGTACGGACGCTGCTCGACACGGCCACCGAGCTCGGCCGTGGCTGCGCCTCGACCGCCTGGGTCACCGGGGTCCTAAACGTGGGCAACTTCGTGGCCTCGCTCTTCCCCGAGGCCGCGCAGGAGGAGGTGTGGGGCGGCAACCCCGACGCCCGCACCGCTCAGGTGCTCGGCGTTCCGGCCAAGGACGTGGAGCCGGCCGCCGGCGGCGTCCGGGTCACCGGCCGGTGGGCCTACATGTCCGGCTCCCTGCACGCCGACTGGGTCGGGGTGCTGCTGGCCCGCGGCCCGGAGGACGGGGCGCCCGGTGTGCACTTCGCCCTGATCCCGCGCGACGAGCTGGCCCTGCACGACACCTGGCAGGTCGTCGGGATGCGGGGGACCGGCAGCAACACCATGGCCGCGGACCGGGTGTTCGTCCCCGAACACCGGCTGCTCCCCTACCTGCCCGTGCTCAACGGGGAGCTGACCGCCGACGACACCGCGGCCCCGCACCGCAACAGCCTGACCGGCGTCTTCTCGCTCGGCCTGCTGGGCTCCCTGATCGGCGGCGCCAAGGCCGCATTCGACTACGTCAGTGCCAAGGCCCCGGAGCGGCCGGCGGCCGGCTCGACCTACCCCGACCAGGCCGCGTCGCCGACCACCCAGCTCGCCCTGGCCGAAGCCGCCACGATGATCGACACGGCTCAGCTGCACGCGCGCCGGATCGCCGACACCGTCGACGAGCACGCGCTGACGGGGAGCGGCGCCGAGACCCTCGTGCGCGCCCGCTCCCGGATGGACTCCGCCCACGTGGCACAGCTGTGCCGCAGCGCCGTGGACACCCTGATCACTGCCTACGGCTCCTCGGCCTTCGCCGAGACCAGCCCGCTCCAGCGGATCTGGCGCGACGTCCACGTCGGCAGCCGGCACGCCGGCTTCGGCATGGGGATCCCGCAGCAGGTCTACGGCCGCGCGCTGGTCGGCGGGGATCCCAGGGACATCAGCCTGCTGGTCTGAACCGGCCCGATGTACGTCCGCTCCGCGAACCCGAACGAGAACGGAGGACCTCCATGACCACCACCGACACCACCACCGTCCCCACCGACCCCGACGGCCTGCGCGCCCACAACCGGGCCATCGTCGAGCAGTACATGCACACCCGCGGCCAGGACCGGCTCCGCCGCCACCTGCTGTTCACCGAGGACGGTGTCGGCGGGCTGTGGACCACGGACACGGGCGAACCCATCACCATCAACGGCCGCGACCGCCTCGCCGAGCACGCCGTCTGGTCGCTCAAGTGCTTCCCCGACTGGGCCTGGATCAACATCGAGGTCTTCGACACCCAGGACCCGAACCGCTTCTGGGTGGAGTGCGACGGCGAAGGGACGATCCGCTTCGACGGATACCCCGAGGGCCACTACCGGAACCACTTCCTCCACTCGTTCACCTTCGAGAACGGAAAGATCAAGCTCCAGCGCGAGTTCATGAACGTCTGCCAGCAGTTCCGCGCGCTGGGCATCGAGGTCCCCGTCGTCAAACGCGCCGGCATTCCCACCTGAGCTCCCCGGCCGGACCCGCCCCTCCCGCCGAAAGGAGCCGCCGATGAGGGCCGACATCGCCTGGTGGGACCTGAACGGGACCGGACAGACCCCTGCCTCCCTGCAGGAGCACCTGCAGGAGGAGGCGGGGGCGTGGTCCCGGGTTCCGGGCCTCGCCCTGAAGTTCTGGATCGCCGACCCCGCGACCACGCGCTGGGGGGCGGTCATGCTCTGGCACGGTGACCGCCCTCCCGCCGCGGAGATGCCGCCGAACCTCGGAGCCGCCCTCCTCGGCGGCCCGCCCGACCACCGGTCGACCTTCGACGTACAGGCCGTGGTGCCGCAGATCCCTGCGGCCCGTGAGTCCGCCCATTCCCGACCCTGGCAGCCAGGGAGCGCACCCGATGCATGAGTACATGGTCGTGGACGCCTTCGCACGCGTCCCCCTCCAGGGCAACCCTGTGGCCGTCTTCTTCGACAGCGCCGACCTCGATGCCGAGGTCATGCAGGGGATCGCCCGGGAGATGAACCTCTCCGAGACGACGTTCGTCCTCCCGCCCGAAGGCGATGCGGACGCACGGATCCGCATCTTCACCCCCGTCAACGAGCTGCCCTTCGCCGGCCACCCGCTGCTCGGCACCGCCGTGGCGCTCGGCGCGACGCGCAAGCAGGAACGCCTCCGCCTGGAGACGGCCATGGGGACCGTCCCCGTCACCCTGATCCCCGAGGACGGGGACGGCTCCACCGACGTCCGGATGCTCCAGCCCCTGCCCGATGTGGAGCCCTACCCCCAGGCACAGGAACTGCTGGAGGCCCTCGGTGTCGCCGGCTCGACCGCCCCCGTCGAGGTCTACCGCAACGGGCCCAGACACGTGTTCGTCGGACTGGAGAGCGTCGAGGCGCTCTCCGCCCTGCGGCCCGACCACCGCGCTCTGTCCGCCTTCCCCGACATGGCCGCCAACTGCTTCGCCGGCGAGGGCACCGGTTGGCGGAGCCGGATGTTCTCTCCCGCGTACGGCGTCGTCGAGGACGCCGCCACCGGTTCGGCCGCCGGGCCGCTCGCCGTGCACCTGGCCCGCCACAGCCTGGCGCCCTGGGGGGCCGGGATCGAGATCCTGCAAGGGGTCGAGCTCGGCCGTCCCTCGCTGATGCGGGCACGCGCCCAAGGCAGCGGCGACCGCCCCACGTCCGTCGAGGTCGGCGGGCACGGAGTTCCCGCCGCGCGAGGAGTCCTCCATGTCTAGCACCTCCGCGTCCGCAGCCCCCGCGCCCACCGCCCGCTTCGAGTCCCTGACCGGAGACCCCTCCGACGCGTTCCCGGAGTACGACGACCCGCCGGCGGAGCCGCTGACCCTCGCCCGACGCTGGCTCGACGCCGCCATCGCGGCGAAGGTGCGCGAGCCGCGCTCGTTCGCCCTGGCCACCGCCGACGAGCGGGGGCGGCCCTCGACCCGGATCGTCGCCGCCGGAGCGTTCAGCGCGCGGGGCCTGCTGTTCACCACCCACACCACGAGCCGAAAGGCCCGTGAACTGGCCGCCAACGACTGGGCCTCCGGGGTCTTCTACTGGCGGGAGAGCGCGCAGCAGCTCATCCTCTCCGGTCCCGTACAGCGACTGGACGACGCCGCTTCGGAGCGGCTGTGGAACGAGCGCCCCGTGCCACTGCACGCCATGACCACCGCCTCCCGGCAGAGCGAGGAGCTGCAGGACGCCGACGCCCTGCGGGCGCACGCCCTGGACCTTGGCGCCTCGGGGGAGGCGCTGCCCCGCCCGGAGCGCTTCGCCGGGTACCTGCTCCGCCCCGCAGAGGTGGAGTTCTGGCAGGCACGGCCCGACCGGTTGCACAGGCGACTGCTCTACATACAGGACGCGGGCGGCGGCTGGCGGGCCTCCCGTCTCCAGCCCTGAAAGGAGGAACGGCCGTGGACCCCTCGGACTTCACCCGCGGGATGGCCGCCGTCCCTGGGCCGGTGACGGTGGCGACCACCGTCACCGGTGCCGGTGCGCGCAGCGGCTTCACCGCGAGCTCGTTCGTTTCCGTCTCGCTCGACCCCCCGCTGGTCCTGCTCTGCATCGACCAGGGGGCGAGTACCTACCAGGCCTTCGCCGACGCGGACCGATTCCTGGTCAACGTTCTGGCCGAGGGGCAGGAGGCGGTCGCGCTGCGGTTCGCCACCTCCGGGATCGACCGCTTCGCGGCCGGGGACATGCGCCCCTGCGAGGGCGGCCTCCCCGGCCTCCCCGAGGCGGCTCTGCGGGTGTCGTGCACCCGGCACGCCCTGGTCGGCGCCGGGGACCACGGCATTCTGGTCGGCCGCGTCGAGGAGATCCGGGACGGCCGACGCCCTCCGCTCGTCTACCACCGCCGGTCCTTCACCCGCCCGGCGCCCCTGCCCCGCCCCGAGGAGCAGCTGCTGAGCGCGCTGCACCTGACCGACTGGTGACCATCCGAGGAGCCCGTCCCGTGCACACAGAAGTGAGAATCGCCGTCGTCTACTACTCGGCGACCGGAACGGTCGCCGAAATGGCCCGGGAGATCGCCGAGACCGCGGAGAAGGAGGGCGCACTGGTCCGGTTGCGCCGGGTCGCCGAGACCGCGCCGGCCGAGGCCGTGGAGGCCGTCCCCGCCTGGGAGGCCCACGTGCAGGCGGAGGCCGACGTTCCGGTCGCAGCCGCCGACGACGTGCTCTGGGCCGACGGGGTGCTGTTCGGGTCGCCCACACGGTTCGGGAACGTCTCCGGGCAGCTCAAGACGTTCCTTGACGGCCTCGGCGGCGCCTGGCGCCGGCAAGAGCTTGCCGGAAAGGTCTACAGCGGCTTCACCTCCACCAGCAGCCGACACGGCGGGGCCGAATCCACTCTGCTCGCCCTGACCACGTCGTTCCACCACTTCGGCGGCGTCGTCGTCGCCCCCGGCTACACCAGTCCCGAGAAGTTCGCGGACGGCAACCCCTACGGCACGGCGCACTGCACCGAGGCACGGTCCCGGCCCGTCGACGACACCACCCGCGACGCCGCACGGGTCCAGGCCGAGCGCGTCGTGCGCTTCGCCCGCGCGGTCTCCCGCGCCTGACCGCATCCACTGGAGGTGTGCTTCCATGACCACGCCCGTCCTCCCCCAGACACGGCCCCCCGCCCCCGCGGGCGGCGCACCGCCCTGCCGGGTGAGCGCGCACACGCTCGTCCAGGCGTTCGCGGACGGCGCCGCCGCAGCCCCCGACCGAACCGCACTCACCGCCGATGGGGAGTCCCTCAGCTACCGACGGCTCGACGCATGGTCGGGGGCGGTCCGCGACCTGCTGCGCGGGCACGGCATCGGACGGGGCGACCGGGTCGCCCTGCGCCTGCCACCCGGCGCCGCCGCGATCGCCGCCATACTCGGCGTGCTGCGGTCCGGCGCGGCCTATGTGCCGCTGGACATTCGCAACCCGGAGGCCCGGAACGCCCTCATCCTGGAGGACGCGCAGGTCGCCGCGTTCCTCGGCGACCCCGCGGGGGAGCCGCACGACGACGTCCTGAACGTCGGGTCCGACCAGATCGCCGCCCTGCGCGAGACGCCCCCGCCGCCCCCCGCCGCCCCCGTACCGGTGCCGCACCCCGAGGACACCGCCTACATCATCTACACGTCCGGGACCACCGGGCGCCCCAAGGGCGTGCCGATCCACCACGGCGCGGCCACGGCGTTGCTCTCCGGCGCCACCCGGCGGTTCTCCCTCTCCGGCGACGACGTCTGGGTGCTGTTCCACTCCCTCGCGTTCGACGTGGCCGTCTGGGAGATGTGGGGTGCCCTGGCCACCGGCGGCCGCCTGGTCGTGCTGCCCCACTGGGCCACCCGATCTCCCGATGAGTGCCTGCGCACCGTGCGGGAGGAGCGGGTCACCGTCCTGGGCCAGACCCCCACCGCCTTCGCCACCTTCGCCGACGCGGCGCTGCGCGCCGACGCCGACCTGCCGGACCTGCGGTACGTGGTCTTCGCCGGCGAGAAGCTGGTGCCGGACACCCTGCGCGCCTGGACGGACCGGTACGGACTGCGCTCCCCGGTCCTGGTCAACATGTACGGCATCACCGAGACCACGGTGCACTCCACCTACCACGAGGTCACCGAGGCCGACCTCGCCGACGGTGCCTCGGTGGTCGGGCACCCGCTGCCGGGCTTCTCCCACCGGGTGGTCACCGCCGACGGCGAGGAGGCCCGACCCGGCGAGCAGGGCGTGCTGTGGCTGGCAGGCCCCCAGGTCAGCAAGGGCTACCTGAACCGCGAGGCGCTCAACGCCGAACGGTTCGCCCTCCTCGTCTCACCGGAGGACGGCCGCGAACGCCGCTACTACCGCTCCGGCGACCTCGTCAGCCGCCGCGCGGACGGGGCGCTCGTCTACCACGGCCGCGAGGACCACCAGGTCAAACTGCGCGGCCACCGGATCGAGCTGAGCGACATCGAGGCCGCCGTCCGCGCACACCCGCGGGTCGCCGACGCGGTGGTGTGGGTCCGCGGCTTCGGCCCCGGCGACGACCGGCTGGTGTGCGCCTACACCGCCTCCGACGGCGACGAGGTCCCCGCCAAGGAACTGCGCTCCCGCCTCAAGGGCTCGCTGCCCTCCTACATGTGGCCCGCCGGCTACCGCCTGCTGCCGCACATGCCCCGAACCGTCAACGGAAAACTGGACCGGGACGCGGTGTCCCGGCTCTGGGAGCAGAGAGGAAACCGCCGCTGATGACCTCACCAGCCGAGCAGACCGTGCACACCGGCACCGCCGGCGGCCGCGCCGCCGAGATCCGGGACCTGACCGTCGAATGGGCGGCCCGAATGCTCGACGCCCCGGACGCCGAGCCCGAGGACAACTTCGTCGACCTGGGCGGACACTCGATCCTCGCACTGCGCATGTGCCGCTTCGCCAAGGAGCGTTTCGGTGAGGAGTACGACCTGATGGTCCTCTTCGAGTCCGACCTCGCCACCGCGGCGGCCGACCTGGCCGCGCGGGTCGATGCCGACTGAAGCGAACCGCGAGCACAGAAGGGAGCGACCGCTGTGGACCCGACCGCGCCCCCCGGGACCCCGGATTTGGGCATCGCCGCGTTCGGCGTCGCCTACGGCGAGGACTGCGACGTGGCGGCGACCGCCGCCGAGTACACCGACACGCCCGAGCGGGTCGTCAACTGGGGCTTCACCACCTATCACCGCGCGCCCGCGGACGTGCACGCCACCGGGCTGGCAGCGGCCGCCGCGCGGCGCGCACTGGACCGGGCGGCCCTGCCCGCCGACGCGGTGGACCTGCTGGTCCTCGCCAACTCTGACGTTCCCGAGTACTTCTACCGCGACGACGCGGCCGCACTCGCCCGGGAGCTGGAGACCGGCCGCGTCCAAACACTCCGTCTGGAGGAGGGCTGCGGCGCCGGGGTGCACGGCCTCGGCTACGTGGCCTCGACGATGGCCGTGCAGCCCGAGGTGGAGACCGCCCTGTTCGTCGCGGTCAATCGGGTCAGCGAGTTCCACCGCAACCGGATGAACACGGTCAACGCCGTCCTCAGCGACGCGGCGGCCGCCACCGTGCTGCGGCGCGGCCACAGAGCCAACCGATGGCTCGCCACCGAGCAGTTCACCGAGCCCGACAACTGCGACGTGCTCCGCGTCGACTACGGCGGCTCCGTCAACCCCCTGCCGCCCGAGGGGTGGTCCAGCCGGACCGCGCCCGGGGGACACGAGGCCGTGCGCAACCGCTTCGGCGACGACCCCGCTGTCCTCAGCCGGTTCCTGAGCCTGCGCTACAGCCGGATGCTCGAAGCGGTCGACGGTGCCTGCGGCAGGGCCGGCGTCAAGCGCTCCGACATCGACCACCTCATCTACCTCAACGACAGTCCCAGCAGCATCGCTGCGGTGGCCGAGCCCCTCGGGGTGCCGCCGGAGCGCACCAACGCCGGCACGGCCCCGCGGCACGGGCACATGGGCGCCGCCGACCAGGTGGCGGCGCTCGCCGAGAAGACGGACCAGGGCGAGGTGCGCCCGGGCGACCTCATCGCCCTCTGCGGCATCTCCACCGAACGCTGGAGCGCCACCCTCATCCGTGCCTGACCCCTCCACCACCCCACGGAGACCGCCATGACCATCTCCGAAATCGACCTCCCCGCCCGGCCCGCCGACGCGGGCACCGACCCCGACGCCCACGTGCGGGCGGCAATGCAGTGGCACTTCGATCCCGAGACCGGATCGCCCTTCTGGCTGGAGCGCGCCCGCAGCCTGGACTTCGACCCCCGCACCGATGTGCGCACCCACCAGGACCTCGCGCTCTTCCCCAACGTCACAGCGGAACTGCGGGACGTGCCCGTGCAGGACCTCGTCCCCCGCGGCTACGGGCCGCGACCGGACGTGGTCGGCGTCTTCGAATCCGGGGGCACCACCGGCGCGCCCAAGCGCGTCGTGCTGCTCGGTGACTGGATGGAGCGCATGGTCGCCGCCGGGAACGCCAACATCGACGCCCACGGCTTTCCGCGCGGCGCCGACTGGCTCGGGCTCGTGCCCACGGGTCCGCACATCGTGGGCGAGTTCTTCCGCCGCTCGGCCACCACCCACGGCCGCCGGGGATTCACCGTGGACCTGGACCCGCGCTGGGTGAAGAAGCTCATCAGCCGCGGACGCGCCGACGATGCCCGCGCCTACGCCGAACACATCCTGGAGCAGGCCGAGTTCGTCCTGCGCACGCAGGACATCGGCGTGCTCACCATCACGCCCTCGCTCCTGGAGCGGCTGGCCGAGCGGGAGGACCTCGTCGACCTCGTCAACGAGAAGGTCCGCGCCATCCGGTGGGGCGGGACCCAGCTCGACCCCGACACCCGGCACCTCTACCGCACCGAGGTCTTCCCCGACATCGCGCTGTGCGGCAACTACGGCAGCACCATGATCCTCGGAACGGCGGGGGAGCGGCCGGGGCTGCCGGACGGCGCCCCCTGCACGTTCGATCCGCTCAGCCCGTACGTCACCTTCTCCGTCGTCGACCCGGACACCCGGGCCCCCGTTCCCTACGGTGAGCGCGGCCGAGTGCTGGTCAACCACGTCAGCTCCTCGTTCCTACTCCCGAACAACCTGGAACGTGACACTGCACTACGGGTCCGGCCGCCCGAAGGCAGTGCGGGCGACTCCGTCGCCGACATCGCGCCCGTCGCCACGTTCGAGGACGAGACCGTCATCGAGGGCGTCTACTGACCGCCCCCCGAGGAGGAACAGCATGAACCGCACCGAGGTGGAGACACTCCTGGCCGGACACGAACACGTCGCCCGGGTCCTCGTCCTGCCGGCCGCCGATCCTGCGTCCGCCGACGTAGGAGGCGGCACCGCCTACGTCGTCCCGGAACCGGGTGCCACCGGTGACACCGAACCGGACGAAACGGTCGACGAGTGGCGCCAGGTCTTCAACCGCGTCTACACCGATGCTCCGCAGGCCGCCTGGGGAGAGAACTTCGTCGGCTGGACCAGCGGGTACGACCGCCACCCCATCGCCCCGGACGAGATGCGCGAGTGGCGCGACACCACCGTCACGCGCATCCGCGGACTGGGGCCCCGGCGGGTACTCGAAATCGGGGCCGGGAGCGGGCTCCTGCTCTCCCAGCTCGCCGGGGAATCCGAGGAGTACTGGGCTACGGACGTCTCTCCCGCCGCCATAGGGGAACTGGCCGAGCACATCGCCCGGCACCCCCGGATCGCGGAGCGGACCACCCTTCGCGCCCAGCCTGCCGACAGCGCCGAGGGCCTTCCGACCGGATTCTTCGACACCGTCGTCATCAACTCCGTCTCCCAGTTCTTCCCGGACGAGGGCTACCTCTGCGACGTCATCGACCGCGCCCTTCCCCTCCTCGCCGCCGGAGGACGCATCTTCATCGGCGACATCCGCGACCCGCGCAGCGCCCCCCTGCTGCACACCGCGGCCGCCTTGCGGCGCCCGACCGCCCGCGACGGCGCTCGCGCCCTGCGCTCCGCCGAGCGGACCCTGGCCCGCGAAGAAGAACTGTTCATCCACCCCGACTTCTTCCTACGCCTGGCCCGGACCCGGGCCGGGCTCGTCGGCGCCGACCTGCGCCTCAAGGCGGGCGGATACCACAACGAGCTCTCCCGCCACCGCTACGACGCCGTCCTCCACGCAGCAGGCGGACCCGAACCCGTGGACACCTCGGGCCTGCCGGTCCTGCGGTGGGGCAAGGACCTGAACGGATTCGACAGCCTCACCTCCCGGCTGCAGAACAGCCCGCAGCCGGTACGTGTCACGGGCATCCCCAACGCCCGCCTCGCAGGCGAGGCGGAGGCCCGGCACGCCCTGGAGTCGGGCGCCGGCCTAGAGGAGGCCCGGCGGTTGCTGGACGCCCCGGCGTCCGGGGTGGACCCGCAGGCGCTCGACCGCCTCGCGGAGCGCATCGGCTGCCGCGCCGCGCTCACCCCCTCGCCCGGGGATCCGTTCCGCTTCGAGGCCGTCTTCACCCCCAGTACGCAGGACGGCGCCTGGCTGGGCGGGACCTACCGCGCAGAGTTCCCCGACGACCACGACGGCACATTGGCCGAGGTCCCGGCCACCGCGCTCCGGGCCCGCTCCCTGGCCGAGCGGCTCCAGCGCTGGCTCCAGGAGCGGCTGCCCGGCGGAGACGCGCCGACCGTCGTCGTCCGTGACTCCCTGCCCCAGGTGCCCGACGCAGGATCGGCCGCCCGTCCCTCCGCCGGGGGACGCCGCCTCGAGGAGGTGTCCCGATGATCGCCCTCGACGCCCTGACGGCCGGCNTCACCGGCGAGCAAATCGCCGACCTGAGCCTGGCGCCGCCGCTCATGGTCCACCGGAACGCCGCCGCCCTGCGTCGGGCTGCGCCGCCCGCCCCCGACGAGCGCGCCGGACTGCTGCACCGCGCCGCCAGGCTCTTCGCGACCGCAGAGCTCGACGGCCTGACGCCCGAACGATACGAGGGCGCGGTGAGCCGGGTCGGCGGAATCCCGCTCCCGGTCGTCCGCGACGCCACCGCCGCGATCGCCGAGCGACTCGGCCGGGCCTACGAAAGCGTCCTGTACGCCCGGCCCGCCGGCACCGCCATCGACTGGCGAGATCCGCTCACCCGAAACGGGCGGGGGGTCTGGGTCCGCCGCGGCGAGGTCCTGGCCGTGCACGCCGCCGGCAACCACCCCGGAACGCACAGCATCTGGCCTGAGGCACTCGCCCTCGGGTACCGGGTCGCCGTTCGCCCGTCCAGCCGCGACCCCTTCACCCCGCACCGGCTCGTCAGCGCCCTGCGCGCCGCGGGCCTCGGCGACGACGGAGCCGCTGTGCTGCCCACCTCGCACGAGCACGCGGGCGCGCTCCAGCGCGGCGCGGACCTGTCCCTGGTCTACGGCGGCGCGGACGTCGTCCAGCGGTACGGCGGCGACCCGACCGTGCACCTCCAGGGCCCAGGGCGGACCAAGATCCTGGTGACCGCGGACGTCGACTGGCGCGACCACCTGGACATGCTGGTGGACTCGGTCGGCGGCCAGGGCGGGACAGGCTGCGTCAACACCACGGCCGTGTTCGTCGAAGGCGACCCGGCCGACCTGGCCGAAGCCCTGGCCGAGCGCTTGGCGGCGGCGCCCTCACTGCCGCCCGACGATGAGAAGGCCGTGCTCCCTGTGCAGCCCCTGGCCACCGCCCGGGCGTTCGAGGAGCACGTGCGGCGCGCCGCCGAGGGGACGCGATGCCTGGTCGGCGACATCGCCGACGACCTGGGCGACGGCAGCGCCGCGCTCCGTCCCGCCGTCCACCTGGCCGACCGGACGGACGCGCCGCAGGCCTCGGTAGAGCTGCCCTTCCCGTGCGTCTGGGTGGTGCCGTGGACCCGGGGGGCGGGCACCGCACCGCTGCGCGACAGCCTCGTCCTCGCCGCTCTGACCGACGACGAGGACCTGGTTGGACGCCTTGTCGCGGATCCGGGCATCGCCAATGTCTTCGTCGGCGGGGACCGGCCCACCCACCGGAAGCTGCATGGACTGCCGCACGACGGCTACCTCGCGGAGTTCCTCATGCGCAGTAAGTCGGTGGTGCGCAGCTGAACCGGGACGGAGGATCCGGGGCGGCGGGCACCGCTCGGCCCCGCTCGGCAGGCCGCCTCCGGGCCCGTCAGCGTGAGCCGGACGAACACCGGCGACGGCCGCCGGACGGCGCACACCCGCGTGTCGAACAGCACGTTGGGCGAGGCGGTGAACGACGGCATCGGAAAAGGACCGCTCAGTGGTGCCCCAGAGTGAGAACCGGCCGGTCACCGGGACGGCCACGGCCGCCCCGGTGCCGGTCGGTGAGGCGCTCACACTGAATAGGGGTCGCCGTATTCGGCGATCCGCACCGCCACCTCCTTGAGCGTGTCCAGCGCCCGCAGGAACGGGAGCGGCCCGAAGGACACCCGCGCCGCGCCCGCTTCGGCCAGCCGCGCCAGGCTCGCGTCCCCGGGCAGGCAATTGGCGTTCACCGGCCCGGGGACGCCCTCGATCACCGCCGCCAGAGCCGACTCCGACGGGGCCGCGATGGGGTAGACACAATCGGCTCCGGCCTCCAGGTACCGGCGTCCGCGCTCGACGGCCTCCGCCACCCGCTCCTCCCCGCTCCGGTCCCCGCCGCTGACGAAGACGTCCACGCGGGCATTGAC
>NZ_ANAD01000134.1 GCF_000341245.1 Nocardiopsis halophila DSM 44494 | reverse complement strand
CCGCCCCCCCCCCCCCGCCCCCCCCCCCCCCGGCCCCCGCCGCTGACGAAGACGTCCACGCGGGCATTGACGACCAGGTCGCGGCCGGTGCGGCGGGCGGCCTCGCGCAGCCGGGCGATCCGCACCGCCTGCTCGGCGGCACCGCGCAGGCCGCCGGTCGCATGGTCGGTGTCCTCGATGTTGCATCCCACCGCACCGATCCCGGCGAGCCGCTCCGCCAGCTCCTGCTCGGGCAGGCCGTAGCCGGCCTCGGCGTCGACGGTGACGGGAACGCGCACGGCCCGGACGACGCGCTCGGCGGCGGCCAGCATCGCTTCGACGGGCGCACCCTCGTGGTCGTCGTAGCCGAGCATGGCGGCGATCGCCGCGCTGGCCGTGGCCAGGGCAGGATGGCCGGCCCCCTCGACCACGCCGGCACTGGCCGCGTCCCATACGTTGGGGAGCAGCAGGGGATCACCGGGCCGGTGGAGTCCGCGCAGGCGTGCCGCCTTGGCGTTGAGACCGGTCGCGCCGTCGGCGCCCTTCGCGTCCGCGCTCGTACCCGGACTGGATGTCATGGCCATCGGTCGGCCCTCCGCTTCAGATGAGGATTCGTCACCGAGACGACTCCTCCGCGCCCGCAGACGTGACACCCGGCCGACAGAGGCGCCGCGGGCTCCACGGGGACGCCGGCGCACCGAAGCGCCAAGTCCACATGTCGACTTATCGCCGGGCCGAAACGCTGAGGTGGGTCCCCACCGGCATGATGACCGGAGCAACCGGAGGCCGAAAGGGGAGCGAGCAGTGTTCCACGAGGCCGCCCGGAAGATGGCCGAAACCGTCGTCGAGAACGCTCCCGAGGGGTGGACCCGCGCTGTCGTGAGCATCACGCATTCCCCCGGCCTCAGTGAGCAAGGGGGGGTACACCGTGCCCGGTTCCAGCACGGCCGAGAGTGTGCGCGGAGATTGGGCAGGAGCGGATCAGGCGATCGCGAAGGCCACCCGTGACCTGAGGGGATGGACCGGGACGACGATAGGGATCGAGTACACCCCGTGCGGGGAGTACCGCTTGGCGGCCTATTCCGACGCGATCACCGACCTCCGCGGTCGAGGATTCGGGGATCGCGGCTATCTGGCGGTCCTGGACGACGGCTACCGGCTGCCTGAGCCGGGGCTCCGACAAGAGGAGGGGACCGCCCCACCCGCCGGCGACCCGGAGGCGGCGGTCGAGCTCTTCCGCACCTACATGGACGAACGTGCCGCGATCCTCGGGAGGCGGGAGCGGCTCCCGTCCCCCGCCACCGCGGCCGCACTGGACGAGGCCGAGCACCGCATCGGGCAGGCACTGCCGGCGGACCTGCGGGCCCTGTACGCGATCGCCGACGGGGACGGCATCGACGACGAGCACTGCCACCTGTTCGGCGACCTGTGGTATCCCCTGGAGGACGCGATCGCCCTGATGGAGCNGGGGCCCGGGGGGGGAGCCGTACTGGCTCGGCTGGCAACTGGAATGGGACTCCGTCGTCTTCGACGCCGACCCGCCCGGGGCCGTGCGCCGGTGCTCCGGCCACCCTGCCTGGCTCCCCTTCGGCGACGGCGAGGACGGGAACCACCTGGCGGTCGATCTCTCGCCGGCGCCCGACGGCCGCCCTGGCCAGGTCGTCCGCTTCGGCCGCGACTACACCGACGGGCCCGTCCTCGTCGCGGATTCGGTGACGTCGCTGATCCGCCGCTATCTGGCGGCCCTCAGGCAGGGGGAGTACGAGAAGACCGACCGGGGTCTGCACGTCGGCCGGGAGGACCCGGATCGGCCCCCGCTGAGCGGTCACCTCGAGGACCCGGCCGATGCCCCGACGACGCTCCAGGCGATCCGCATCAACGGCGCCTCCGGTCCGGTCGATCTCTCCCCGCTCGCGAAGACGCCGCACCTGCGTCTCCTCCATCTCGACCGCTGCACGAGCGCAGACCTCTCGCCCGTGGGCGCGCTGCCCGTGGAGTCGCTACGCGTCGACCTGGACGGGGGCAGCCTGACGCCTCTGGAGGGCCACCGGTGCCCCGCGTCCCTCAAGGCGTCCACCTCCGCACCGATCGGAATCACCCCGCTGCGCACAGCCGAGAATCTACGCGGACTGGACCTTTCCCGGGCCGTCGTCCGGGACCTGACCGTCCTGGGCGAGCTCAAGGGCCTGCGCTACCTGTCACTGAACGCGGAACAGTGGTCCACCGTGTTCGCGAACGGAGCGGTGCCGCCCGCGCTGGCCGCCGCCCGATCGGCCACGGAGGACGCCGCCTTCGAGGACGCCCTGGCGTGGGCCAGCCACCTCGGCCTGGACACCGGCGACGCCCTCCGCGCATCGGGCTTCCTCGGCCAGGAGTCGAACCGGCCCGGGGCGCCATGGCGGTGAGTCCGCATGTCGACTTATCGCCGATCCGAAATGGCCGCACCGGACACGGGGCTGTTCACCGTCCCCAGCCTGTGGACAGGCGGGCGCCGTTCGGATAGGTAAAGAAGGACCTGCGCGCCGGACCGCCGGAAGCGGTCTGCCCGGTTCCGGCGCCGATATGACGTCGACCGGACGGTGATCGTGACGGAGTGCCTGATGTGCCGCGGCGCCGACGCGGACCCGGAGCTGATGCGGGTCCAGGTCTGGGAGGACGCGGAATGGCGGCTGACCACGGCCGTCGTCGGCGAGGCCCCCGGGTTCTCCTTCCTGGAGCCCAAGCGCCACATCCGCTACGTCCACGAACTCGACGGGCGGGAGGCGGCGACCTTCGGTGCCGTCCTGGCCCGGAGCACCCGCGCCGTCAAGGAGGCCGCCGGCGCCGAGCTGGTGTACGTGTACGTCTTCGGCGGCTCCTTCGACCACCTGCACGTCCACCTTGCCCCGCAGACCGCCGACGGCCCCTTCGACGACACCATGCTCAAGGGAGCGACCACGGAGAGGGTCCTGGACAACGGCGCGGTCGTGCAGGGCAGCGAGGACTTCCCCCTGCTCCCCGAAGCCGACCTGCACGCCGCCGCCGAGGCGATCCGTACCGCCCTCAGTCGGTGACCATGGACGAGGGCGTGCGGCGCAGGGAGCGGAGGGCGGGCACCAGCGCCGCGAGGAGGCCGATCGCCAGACAGGCGGCGGCCACCGCGCCCGACTCCGCCCAGGGCAGGTGCACCGACACCTCCGCCGGCCCCTTGCGGGGGTCGAACTCGTCGCGCAGCCCCACGGTGAGCGCGAACAGGCCGGGCAGGGAGAGCAGCGCCCCCACGACCAGGCCGACCACGGCCGCCAGGCCGGACTCCGCCGTCAGCACCGCCGCCGCCTGCCACCGGTGCGCCCCGGCCACCCGCAGCAGGGCCATGTCACGGCGGCGCGCCGAAGCGGCCAAGGACAGGGTGTTCCCCAGGGAGACCGCCGCGTACCCCAGCGACAGCGCCAGGATGGTCCAGGTGAACATGCGCATCAGGCGCAGCTCCCCCGCGATCCCCTCGTCGATCGCCCGTGCGGTGCTCTCCAGGTGCGCCCCCTGGACCGCCAGCGCACCGGTGAGCGTGCCGGCCTCTCCCGGGTCGAAGCTCGCGGCGCTCACGAAAGGGGCCGGATCGTGCTCCCGCGCCAGGTCGTAGGGGAGCGCGAGCTCGGCCCAGAGCTCCAGCTCCGGCGGGAAGGGGGCGACGGTGACCGGGACCCGGCCCACGGTGCCGTCCGCCCACGTCAGTTCCACGGTGTCGCCTTCCTGCCAGCCGAACCGGTCGGCGGTCTCGGGCGAGGCCTGCACCGTCCCCTCCTGAGGGGCGTACCGGTGCAGCCCGACAGACTCCACCCAGCGGCCGTCCACGTACACGCCGGTGGAGAGCTGGCTGAAGACCTCTCCTGCGGCGTGTTCACGGGCCAGGCCCACGGCCCCGTCGGTCAGGCCCGCCGCGTCCCCGCTCACCACCATGGCGTCGCCCGGGATCTCACCCCGTGAATGCTCGTCGATCGCTGAACCGAGGGTGTCGGTCAGGCCGAGCACGGTCACCGCCAGGGCGGAGATCAGCAGGCTCGGCATCATGGCCGCGGCCAGTCGGCGCGCGCCCGCGCGCGCTTCGGCGCGCAGCAGTTCCACCAGTGGGGTGCGGCCTGGAATCAGGCCGAGGATCCTCGGCAGGTACACGGGGGAGGCAACGGCCGACGCCACCAGCAGCGCAAGGCTCGACCCCAGTGCGAGGCCGATGGCCTCCTCCGCGTCCGACCGCGCGGTCGCGGCCACCATGGCGGCCCCCGCCGCCGTGAACCCCGCCGCGACCCACAGACGCCACCGCGGCAGGCTCCCCGACCGCGTCTCTCCCGGACGCAGCGCCTCCAGCGGCGCGACGCCCGCCGCCCGGCGCGACGCGCCCAGGACCCCGACGACGGCCGTGGCCACCCCGATGGCCACGGCGACCGCGACGGGGACGGCGACCGAGCGCACCTCCCAGGAGCCCGAGAGCAGCTCGCGGCCGACCATCCAGTCGCCGAACAGGAACGCACCTGCACCGCCGAGCACCGCCCCCGCCGCCGACGCCGCGGCCCCCACGAGCGCCGCCTCTCCGAGCAGCATCCGGCGCACCTGCCCCGGGGTGGCGCCGACCGCCCGCAGGAGGGCGATCTCCCGCCGCCGCACCGCCACCTGGAAGGTGAACGTGGTGCCGACCACGAACACCGACACGAACACCGCCAGGGCGCCGACCAGGACCAGGAGCTGCTGTCCCACCCAGTTGTCGGAGGCGTCGAACTCCGCGGCCATCGCGTCCCGATCGGCCGTGGTGAACACCTCCGCCCCCGGGTCCAGCGTGTCCCGGAGGCGCTCGCCGACCGCCGCGGCACCGGTGCCGGGCTCGGCGACCGCACCGATGAGGGACACGCCCGTGGCGGACGCGGCGGCGAGGTCGTCGGCCACGAGGACGTCCCCGCCGTCGGTGACGCCGGACACGGTCATCGGCCACTCGTCGCCGGCCGTCAGCACGGTCACCCTCTCGCCCACCGACCGCCCGTAGGACGCGGGGAGGACCACCTGGTCCGTCCCCGACGGCGCCTCGCCTCCGAGCAGGCGCGCGCTCCCCAGCGCGAAGGAGGACCAGCCGGCCCCGACCGGGGCCCCGTCCACGGCCTCACCGAGGATCCTCTCCCCGTCCATCACCCTGGCGTCGAACCGGCGCTCGGCCACCGCCGCCGCCACACCGTCCGAGGCGGCGGCCGCGGCGGCCAGGGCGTCGGCCTCCGAGGCGCTCCAGACCTCTCGGGCGGCGGTGACGCCGTCGGACCTGGTCCCGGCGGCCTCGGGGACGGCCAGGGCGTCGGCGCCCCCGTAGCGCTGGGGCACCGTCGGCAGGGAGGAGGCGATGACGATCGCGGAGGCCGCCAGGAGGGCGACCCCGAGGGTCAGCGCGACGAAGCCGCCCAGGACGGCGCGCAGGCGGCGGCGGACCATGGCGAACGCGATCATGCCGTCTCCAGCCCGGCCATGCGCACCGCGACGGCCTCCGCGGTGGGCGCACCGTCGCCGTCCGCGCCGAGCTCGCCGACGATGCGGCCGTCGGCCATGAACACGACCCGGTCGGCGCGCGCGGCCACCGCGGGATCGTGGGTGACCACGAGAACGGTCCGGCCGTGCGCGTCCACCACCGCGCGCAGGTGGTCCAGCACCCGGCGCCCCCGGGCGAGGTCGAGGGCGCCGGTGGGCTCGTCCGCGCAGATGACGGCGGGCCGGGCCAGCACCGCCCGGGCGATCGCCACCCGCTGCTGCTCACCGCCGGAGAGCTGGGAGGGGCGGTGGTCGGCGCGGTCGCGCAGCCCCACCTCCTCCAACGCCGCGAGGGCGTGCCGGCGCCCCGCGCGCACCCCCGCCAGGCGCGCGGGCAGCAGCGTGTTCTGGGCCGCGGTCAGCGCGTCGACGAGGTTGTAGTCCTGGAAGACGAAGCCGACCCGCCTCCTGCGGAACTCGGTGAGCTCCCGTTCACCGAGGGCCCCGAGCTCGACCCCGTCCACGGTGATGCGCCCGGCGTCGGGCCGGTCCAGGCCCGCGGCGCAGTGCAGCAGGGTCGACTTCCCCGAGCCTGACGGGCCCATGACGGCCGTGAACGTCCCCGCCCGCACGGTCAGCGACGCACCGTCCAGGGCGACGACGCGGTGGCCGCCGGCGGTGTGGTACTTGGCCACCCCGTCGACGCGGATCGCGTCGCGGGTGGCGTCCGGTAGTGCGTTCATGCCCCCAGCACAGCGGGCCGGAGGGGGCGCGCGCAGGCGCCCGTGGTGGAGACCGAGAGGTAGACCCCGGTCTACCGCGCCACCGCCCCGGGGCCCTCTATCGTCGTCTCCGTGCCCATCCGAACCCTGCGCGCGGCGATCACGCACGCACCCCACCGCTTCCTGCTGTCCGCATGGCCGTGGCGCGCCCTGGCCTACCTGCTGTCGGGGACGGCGGCGGGCACGCTCCTGTTCGGAACAGCCCAGGCGCTGGCGGTGTACTGGCCCGACTCCGGCCGGCACTGGCGCCTCGTCGGGCCGCTCCTGGGGATGCTGTTCCTGGCGGCGGCCTTCGGGAGCACCCCCCTGGTCGTCCGGTGGGGGCGGTGGTGCGAGGGGCTGGTGGGCCCGCGCCCGGAGGCGCCCCAGCGGGAGCCCGCCGACGCTGAAGGCCTCTGGGCCCGCGTCCGGGCCCTGCCGTTCTCCCCGCGGCTGTGGCGCGACGTCGGCTATGCCGTGCTCACCTTCAGCGCCTTCTACGTGCTGGACATGGTGGTGCTCGTCCTGGCGCTCGGCGCCCCTTTGGCGGGGGTGATCTCCTACTGGGACGCCGAGCAGTTGAGGGTGTTCGAATGGATTCCCACGGTGGTGGCCTGGGCGTCGCTCTGGCTGGTCGGGCTCTACCTGGTGGCGGCATGGGCGGCGGCGCGCTCCGAGATCGCCCGCGCGGTGCTCTCGCCCCGGGAGGAGCGCCTGGCCGCGGAGCTGAGCGCCGTCACCGCGTCGCGGGCGGCGCTGGCCGAGGCCTTCGACGAGGAGCGCCGCCGCATCGAACGCGACCTGCACGACGGCGCCCAGCAGCGCCTGGTCGCGGCGAAGGCCTCCCTCGGCCTGGCCCGTCTGGACCTGGCGCCCGGCTCCCCGGCGGCCGAGGCCGTCGGACGGGCCCAGGAGCAGGTGACGGCGTCCCTGAGCGAACTGCGCGACCTGGTGCGCGGCATCCACCCCCGGGTCCTCACCGAACGCGGGCTGCGGGCCGCCCTCCTGGACGTGGCGGCCCGCACGGGGGCACCGGTGGACGTCTCCCTCGACCTGCCCGTACGCCTGCCCGCCGCGGTGGAGTCCACCGCCTACTTCGTGGTGTGCGAGGCCCTGGCGAACGCCGCCAAGCACGCTCCCGGCGCTTCGGTGCGCGTGCGGGGAGGCGTGCGGGAGGGGACGCTGTGGGCGACCGTCACCGACGACGGGCCCGGGGGCGTGAAGCCGGACGGCAGCGGGCTGAACGGCCTGCGCCACCGGCTGGCGGTCCTGGGCGGGGAACTGGCCGTGGACAGCCCCGGGGGCGGGCCGACCACCGTGCGATTGGAGATCCCGGAGGAATGACGGGGACGGCGAAGGCTCTGACCGTCGTGGTCGCGGACGACTCGGTGCTGCTCCGGGAGGGGGTGTCGGGGGTCCTGGCACGGTTCGGGCACCGGGTGGTCGCGGCGGTCGGCGATGCCGGCGCCCTAGAGGAGGCGGTCCGCGAGCACGATCCGGACCTCGTGGTCACGGACGTGCGCATGCCGCCGGGGTACGCGGACGAGGGGCTGCTCGCGGCGGTCGGGATCCGGCGCGAGCGCCCCGGCCTGGGGATCATCGTGCTCAGCCAGTACGTGCAGCCGACCTACGCCGCGGAGCTGCTGGCGATCGACGCCCACGGGGGCGCCGGCTACCTGCTCAAGGAGCGCATCGGCGACGTGGAGGAGTTCGCCGAGGCGGTGGCCCGGGTCGCGTCGGGCGGAACGGTCCTGGACCGGGAGGTGGTCCAGGTGATGATGGCGGCACGGTCGAGTCCCCTCAACCGGTTGGCCCCCAGAGAGCGCGAGGTCCTGGCGCTCATGGCCCGGGGGGAGTCCAACACGGCCATCGCACGCCTGCTGGTGGTGTCCGATGCGACGGTGCGCAAGCACGTGGGTTCGATCTTCACCAAGCTGGACCTGGACCCTCGGACGGAGGGACACCGCAGAGTGCTGGCGGTCCTGGCCTACCTCGACCGCTGAGGGCAGGGCGCGAGCGGCCTCAGCCGCCGGTGACCGCGTCCGCGGGAAAGCAGACGATGATCCCCGCGACGGTCACCACCGCACCGGCGAGGTAGCCCTTCCACTTAGGGATCGCGTACGTTTCGCCGACCGCGTGCTTTTCCTGGGCCCTGCGCATGTCCGGCCTGAGCCCGGCCAGCACGACCGCGAACGACGTGAACAGGAAGGTGAAGGCGTAGAAGGTCTCGTTCACCGTGAAATGCCGCGACGGCAGCCCCGCAAGGGGGAAGGTCAGCAGGAAGACAGGGAAGACCACCCAGATCAGCACCGGCAGGAGGCGTCGGACGCAGAAATAGAACGAGGCCGTGCACAGCAAGGCGGCAGAGATCGCCGCGACTCTCCACTGCTCCGGTTCCAAGACGTCGATGAACAGCATGGCTCTCCAGCTCCACCGGACTCGGTCCATACCGGGCCCACGGGACGCACCCTCGAAACGTGACCACCGGTCACCAGGGACCGGCGCGGCGATCGGCACATGGCGCCCCTATGACGCACAGAAGGCGAAGCCGGCTCCCCTAGTCCCCGGCCTTGGAGTCCATCGAACCACCCGCACTCGTCCGCCCCCTCACGGCCACGACATGGCGGGGGCGGTCAGCCCGGGGCGATCTGTCCCCATGGGGACGTGTCGACCTGGGGACATGCCGTCTCCCGGCCGTGGTACCGGTACCAGAGCCGCGCCGAGAGGTCACGCGCGCCGCCTCCTGTAGTGCAGGGCGACGGCCACCAGCAGTGGGGGCCACAGCAGCATCGGCGCGTAGCAGGCGTGCATGAGCCACAGGTCGGCGCCGGTCGGGCTGCCCGCCGGGTTCTTGAGGGCCGTGTGGACGTAGCCGACGTTGTAGAGCGCGACGAGCGCGGCCCCCGTCAAGGAGGCGGCGACAGCCGGCCCGGGGCGGATGCGGCGGCCGCCGACGAACGGGACCCACCGGGGGAGGCGCTCACCCCAGGGCTGGATCAGTCCCAGCGTCAGCAGGGCGAGGGCCTCGGCCACCACACTGAGCCCGACCACGTACACCGAACCCCAGCCGGGTGCGTGCAGGGCGTCCATGAAGGTGTCGTC
This sequence comes from Nocardiopsis halophila DSM 44494, assembly GCF_000341245.1. Lineage (GTDB taxonomy): Bacteria > Actinomycetota > Actinomycetes > Streptosporangiales > Streptosporangiaceae > Nocardiopsis_A > Nocardiopsis_A halophila. Next base: position 30,590 of record NZ_ANAD01000134.1, on the reverse strand, counting down.
GAACCNCCACCGCCCCCCGCCACAGGCCGGAGGGGAGCGCCGTGAGGGCGGCGATGTGGGCGGACCACCGCGCCCAAGGGGGCACACCGGGAAGGGCGCGAAAGGGGGACGGCCGGACCGGTGCGGAGTGAAGGGGCATCCGGGGCTCCTCAGCGTCGGGGGGTGACGCTCGAATGCTCCACCGAGGGCACCCCGGCGGCCTCCCCTCAGGGAGGGAACCCGCCCCCTGGAGGAGTGAACCGATGTGGCCGTCAGTCGGCGGAGACCTGGCGGACGGCACGGGCGACGGCCGCGGCGTCCTTCTTGAGGATCGCGCCGTGGTTGCTCGCCACCTTGGCGCTGACCTCGATGTTCGGGTTACGAGCGGTCACCCCGGCGAGGCTCGTACGGATCCGCTCCTGCTCGTCGTCGCGGCTTCCGAAGGACGTCCCCGAGGCCACCACGTAGCGGGTGGGGACAGTGAGGGCCTCCAGCACCGGGCCCAGCTCGGTCTCACGGGAGAGTCGGCCGAGCTCGATGTTGCTGGCCGCCATCTCCTCGGCGTTCATCCGCGGGAGCAGGCCCGTCGGCCGCAGCAGGGGCGACAGCCAGGCGACCCGCCGGAACAGCGTCCGGACGCGCTCCTCCATGGCCTCGTCCATCCAGTCGTAGGGGAAGGCGCCGTCGACCAGGACCGCCCCCAGGGCCCGGCCGGGGTTCCGCATCGCCCAGTGCGCGGCGACGACCGCCCCGTAGGACCAACCCACCACCAGGACCTTGTCCACGCCCCGGGCCTCCAGGACGGCGTCGGCGTCCCGCACGGCGGCCTCGAAGGAGTAGTCCGCCGAAAGCCCGGACTTCCTGCCCCGGGCGCGCCCGTCGAAGGTGATATGGCGCCGGCCGGTGCCCAGTTCTGCGATGGTGCGCCGCCAGTAGCCCTGAGTGGCGAACTGGCCGTTGAGGTAGAGCACCGGGGTTCCGGCGCCGCCGGTGTCGGTGACCGCCAGGGCGGTGTCGTCGACCGGCACCATGCCGGACCACCGGCCGCCGTCGTTCGCCGTGTGCTTCCTCATCGGTTCCTCCTGGTGGTCGTGTCCGTCGTCGTCCGTTCCCGGTGTCCGCCGGTGGCCCTTCACAGGGAGCGGGCGGTGATGTCGCCGTGGGCGGTCGTCGCGCGGATGGCCAGGCCGGGCGTGCCGTCGGCGTTCTTGAGGGAGTTGTGGACGCGGCCGTGGGCGGCCCCGGCGTCCAGCGAGGCGGAGACGGCCGGGGCGGCGCCGACGGTCACGTCGCCCATACGCGTGGACAGCACGACCGTGCCGGAGGCGGCCTCGTCGACGGTGACATCGCCCTTCTGGGTGCTGATCTCCGCAGGGCCGGCCAGGCGGCCGAGCGAGATGTCCCCGAAAGCGGTGAGGTGCGCGCCCGCCGCCTCGTCGATCCGGACGGCGCCGCCCAGGCCCTGTCCGGCGACGCGGCCGAGCCGACCGACCCCGCGGAACTCGGTGTAGGGCGAGGTCGCGTCGACGTCGGAGCCGGAGGGCACCTGGATCGTGACCTCGACGGCGCCGGCGGGGCCGAAGGACCGGTCCTTGGCCGCGGGCCCCGTGACCCGCAGGACACCGTCGCCGAACGCGACCGCGACCTGCTCGGCCGCCTTCACATCGCGGCTCTTCGCGGCGTCCGCGGGCCGGACCTCGACGGTGGTGTCGTCGCGGTCGGCGGCGACGACCGGGACGCGCCCGGCGGGGATGTCGAGGACGGCGGTGACGGGGGCGGGGGTCGTGAAGGTGTGCATCGTTCTCTCCTGCGCTCGCGCATCGTTTCCTATGGACGAAACGCTACGTTGCCTTTGCGGTTCGTTCAATCACCTCGTTGCGATAGAAACACATCACCGCAGTTCAGAGACATATAATCATTGCGTCGAACGAGAAACTAACGCAATGCACTCTCCAGTGATCGTTGCGTTGAAGCGTGAAGTAACGCTACGCTGGCGACATCGGGCCCATGCGGAGGGGGAGACAGGGTGTCGGGAAGCAGGCTCACTCAGCAGGAGCGGCAGCAGATCGCGCAAGGACTGGCCGACGGGCTGGCCTTCGCGGAGATCGCCAGGCGCCTGGAGCGGCCCACGTCCACGGTCACCCGCGAGGTGATGCGCAACGGAGGGCCGAACGGCTACCGCTCCGACCTCGCCCAGCGCGCCAGCGAGCGCCGTGCCCGGCGCCGCAGGCCCGCCCGGCCCCAAGGACAGGAGGCGCGGGCGCAGGGGGAGGGCCCCGACGACGAGGCCGTGCGCGAGTACGAGGAGGAGTTCACCACGCTCCTGATGCAGCAGGGCCTGCCCAAGATGGCGGCCGGGGTGCTGGCCGCGCTGTTCATCTCCCCCTCCGGCAGCCTCACCGCCTCCGAACTCGTCCGGCACCTCGGGACCAGCCCCGCGTCGGTCTCCAAGGCCGTCGCGAGCCTCGACGAGCTCGGCCTGATCAGCCGCGAGCGCGACACGGGGCGGCGCGAGCGCTACACCGTCAACGACGACGTCTGGTACCGGTCGACGGTCGCCGGCGCCCACGGCCTCGCGCGGATCTCCGCGACCGCGCGGAAGGGGGTCGGGCTCCTGGGCCGCGACACCCCGGCGGCGGCCCGCCTGGAGAACGTCGCACGCTTCAGCGACTTCGTCAGCGAGAGCATCCTCCGCGCGGCCGAACAGGCACGCGAGGTCCTGCACACCGGCCCCGGGGGCTCCTCCTCCACCATCGGTACCGAGGGAATTGCTTCCGGGGCGTTCGAGGCTTCCGGGGCAAAGCGAACAAAACACCGGTGACCCGATCCGACATTTCGCCATGCCCATCGGTGGTGCCGCTATCCACTGATCACCTGCCGTTGCCACGCGATCCCTCTGTGGACAGGTTCCGCGTGAGGACCAAGCGCAGCAGGCTTCTCACCGCGGTCTTCGGAACGCCGCCGGTGCGGTCGGAGCACAGGCTTCGTCGCTGATGCTCCCCGACGGCGGGCCCGCCCCCTGGTACGCGACCGACGCCCAGGGGCAGACCTACGGTTCGGCCCTGGAGGCACGGCCCCCCAGGAGGAGCCGGACCTGATCGAGGCCGGCGGCGACGACGGAACGCTCGGCTATGTCAGGGCAGACGACCTCAATGGCCCCGACCAGACGCGGGAAGAGGTCCTGGAGCACATCGACGCCCAGGAAAGGGACGCGATCCCGGACGTCCCGATCCCGCTCTATGAGAGCGACGGCACGACCGTCATCGGGACGTTCACCGTCGACGGCTCGGACGCCTCCCGGTCCGAGGAGACGGTCTCGGGGGACTGAGGGACCCCAGCGTTCGAACGCGAGACCCTTGTGGAGCCCGCGGCCGTTCCGGCCCGGGCTCCCTTTCCGGGAGCCACCTCGGCCCTGAGCGACGGCCGTGGTGTACATGTTGTAGGTCGGACCCTCCACCACACACCCCCGGAGGCCTTCATGCGACGTGTCGCCGTCTTTCTCGGCTCGACCGACGGACATGACCCCGCGCACGCCGACCTCGCCGCCGGCACGGGCAAGGAGCTGGCCCGACGCGGAATCGGCATCGTCTACGGCGGGGGCCGCAAAGGGCTGATGGGCACGGTCGCGGACAGTGCTCTGAAGGCGGGCGGCGAGGTCATCGGGGTCATCCCGAAGACCATGGTCGAGCGGGAGTGGGCGCATGAGGACGTGACCGAGCTGATCACGTGCGATTCGATGCATGAACGCAAGGCGCTGATGGCCGACCGCGCCGATGCCTTCCTCGCCCTTCCTGGAGGGCTCGGCACCTTGGAGGAGATCTTCGAGGTGTGGTCGTGGCGCCAGCTGGGATTCCACTCCAAGCCGGTCGGGTTCCTCGACGCAGGCGGCTTCTGGACACCGCTGCTCGACGCGCTGCAGGGGCTCGTCGACTCCGGTTTCCTTGCCGACGCCACACTGCGGGATGCCGCCGTCGCCCCCGACCTGCCCGGCCTCTTGGACGCGTTGGAGGAACGGTTCAGCAGCACCCCGCGACCCGCCCGCGGAGAGCATGACACCGGAGCAGGACTCGGTGCCCGGCGTGCGCCTTGATGCCGGGGGACGGCCCGCTCCGGTCGATCTGTCCCCATGGAACCGTGTCGACCTGTGGACATGCCGTCCCCCGGCTCAGGCGATCAGATTCCGAACGGTGCCGCGTAGCGGATGGTGCCGCCGGGCAGTGGGCAGGATTCGTCCAGGGACATCGCCATCAGCGCTTCGTCGGGCACCTCGATGTCCAGGCCGATGCCGTGTCCGGAGGCGCGGGTGAACCCGAACCTCGGGTAGTAGGCGGGGTGGCCCAGGACGGTGACGAAGCGCTCGCCCCGGCGCCGGGCCTCCGCCAGGGCGGCACGGACCGCCGCCGACCCGGCGCCGGTGCGCTGGTACTCGGGCAGCACCGCGCACGGGGCCAGGCACAGGGCCGGGGAGTCGCCGATGTGGCAGCGGGTCAGCAGGGCGTGCCCCACCGGGGTGCCGTGCTCGTCGACGGCGAGCCAGGACAGCCCGTCGATCCAGGACGGGTCGCGCCGCAGGGCCTCGACGAGGTCGGCCTCCTGGGCGGTATCGAACGCGGCCAGGTTGATCGCGCGGACGGCGCCGATGTCGGCGGCGGTCTCAGCGCGTGTGCTCCATGACCGGGACATGGTGGAAGTGACCCCCTTCAGGGCCGTGTTCACGGCGGTTCAGGCCGCGGCGCGGGACGCGAGGGAGACGCGGGCGCTGCCCGGTCCGGTACGAACGTCCGCCAGCCTATCCGAGGGGCGCCGCGTCGTTTGATCGCCTGGTCTCCGAGTCCACATGTCGACTAATCGCCGGTCCGAACCCCCGGGAGCGGGGCGCCCGGCCGCGGCCGGGCGCCCCGCTCCCGCACGTCAGGGCTTCCGCGGCTTCACCTGCCCACGCCGGACCTCACCGCGTCCCACCGGTTCTGGAACGAGTCCACCGGGAGCACGAACCCGTCGCGCACCAGCCCTCTCTCGGCCCGGACGACCCGGGCGACGTAGCCGGCGTGAGTCCGGTAGCGGGAGTCCAGCGCCTCCTCGGAGAACGGCTCGTGGGAGCCGAAGAGCACGCAGAACGCGTCGTCGCCGCCGGGGTCGCCGTCGGCCGGCGCGTTCACCCCCGTACTCACCGCGGTGGGCACGTCCACCTGGGAGGTGCGGATCCCTCCGAGCGCCATACCGTCCTCGTCGCGCGCCACCCGTCCCGAGGAGGTGCGCTCGATCGGATCGGCCTCCGGAGGGGGTGAACCGCCGGCGGCCCAGGAGTCCAGGTGCTCGTAGGCGGCGTTCATGACCTGGTACAGCGGGATCCTGCTGTAGGGCGGCGACGCGCAGTCGTACTGCGGCACCCCGCCCAGGTCCCGGTCACCGACCTCCTCACGCGCGCGGTGGCCGTGCCAGGGCGAGTGCGCGGTGCCGGCGACCTGCCAGCTCCGGAAGTTCACCCGGTCGCCGCCGTCACCGCCGTCACCCCCGGCCAGGAGGACATCGGTCTCGGAGAGCACCTGGAACACCGGCTCGCTGCGCTCGGTCTCCGGTGCGGTGCCCACCATGAACCCGTAGCCGTCGATGACCGGTTCGATGGCGGGCAGCACCCGCTCGTAGTAGTCGGTCATCCGCCCGGCCGACTGGGAGGCCCCGATGGCCAGCACCCGGTCGGGGCCCTGTCCACCGGTCAGCAGGCCCGCCTTGAGCCCTTGGGCGGCCTGGGAGAAGACGTCGTAGGAGAGCTGGTCGTCGCCGACCTCGCCGCCGTCGGTGACGTCGAGGTCCCCGTACCGCGCCGGACTCCACCCGGTGAGGTGGGAGACCCCCACGTGCTGCGCCGACACCCCGACCCAGGTGTGGCCGGAGCGCATGATGTGCTCGGCGCTCGGCCCCCACAGGGCGTCCAGGTCGTACCCGGCGGTGACGTTCTGCCACTCCATCAGGGCGGTTCCGCTCCCCGCGCCGTCGGCGGGGCGCCGTACCACCACGCGCGTCCGATAGGGGTGCTCCGAGACGGCCCGGCCGCCGTCGAACAGGCTCGCCTCGCCGCTGAGGAGGTACTCCTCCTCGACGTAGCCGTACCGCTCCAGATCCTCGGTGGTCGAGAAGAAGGGGTAGGTCTCGGCGATGTCGTCCGAGGCCGGATCGCCCGGTGGGGAGCCGGGGAGGGGGCCGTCGACCTCGGGGACGGGCACCGGCAGAGGGGCCTCGGCCGCGGCCGGGAGGGGCGGTCCCAGCGCGGCCACGAGAAGGGCCGCCGGCACGATTGCGGGCAGGCGTGTGCGGACGAACCGCATAGCGTCGTTTCCTTCCCGGAGGGGATGGGGGAAGGTCGGCCGACCGGGTGCCACCACTATCGGCCCTGCGCCCCGCCCCGGCGACCCGGGAATCCACCGGTTCCCCGTCCCGGCCGGGGGAGCCGCGCTGTAGAGATGGGGAGATATCGGCGAATGCCCATGTCGACTTCACACGGCGCTCGTTCAGGCTCTCGAGGGTGATCCGCGTGGTCACCGTCGAGCCCGGCGGACTCGGTGACGAACGCCGCTGGTGGGAGGCCACGGCCGTCCGGTGCTCATAGAGACCGTCGGCCGCACACCGGGGTTCGTCTTCCGCCCCCTACCTTCGTCCTTGAGGTCCGTGATTGACTGCGCTCGTGTCCTTCCGCGAGCCGGCCCCCGGTGGCCTGTACGATCCCGGCGGTCCTCTGCCCGGTGACTCCGTCGAGGCCCAGTGGGTGAACCTGCGCCGACGCTGGATCCCCGCCTGGATCGCGGCGATGGTCGGCTCGGTGGCCTTGGCCGTGGCCATCACCGTCCGGATGGCCACAGAGCTGGGCAAGCCCTATATCGGCGCGAGCGAGATCACCGGCGGCGTCGTATTCCTCGTGGGGTCGGTGGCGGTCGCGGTCTGGACGGTGTGGGCGGCGCCGCGGGTGTTCACCCGGCAAGGGGTGGCGGCCGACGGCATCGGCGTCGCGCTGATCCAGGACCCCGGCCTGTGGTTCACGGGGCGGACCGTGCGGATCCCGTGGAAGGCGGTCGGTTCGATCGGCGAACGCGAGGTCGTCACCGGCCGGCGCAACGACCGCAGGAAAGTCAAGATGGTCACGCTGGACGTGGACACCGGGGGCCGCGACATCACGGTGCCGACCTGGGCGTCGGTCCGGGGATCACCGCCGTGGGTCCGCGTGGACATCACGCCGGGCAACCTCCGGCGGTCGAAGGTCGCACGAGCGCTCCACGCGGTGCGCCCCGACCTCTTCGCGTAGCGGGTCGGAGGCGGTCGGTCGAACCGCCGGTCGAGTCGACATGGCCGCACGACCATCTGTCGATTCACTGCGCGGCGCACGGGCATGAAAAAAGGCCCCCGTGTGGGGACCTTTTCGCGGGTGGGCGTACCAGGACTTGAACCTGGGGCCTCATCCTTATCAGGGATGCGCTCTAACCGACTGAGCTATACGCCCGCGTTCCGGGTGGAACTCTACCGCATCCTGGACCTTCCGGCGAACCGGTCGGGCCTGGCAGTGCGGGGGAGCGGGGCCTCTGGCGGGGTCCCGCTCCCCCGTAGTCTACCGGCTCTGCGGGGTGGGCCGGACCGTCTCGGGGGCGGTCCGGCGACCGACGGCCGGGATCGGGGCCGGGGTCACTCGGACTCGGTCAGGGTGACGTCGATGCCGCCGACCAGGTCCGCGGCCAGGTTGTAGAGCATCGCCCCGACCGTGGACAGCGCGGTGATCAGGATGATGTTCAGCGCCCCGATCAGGCCGGTGTAGCCCAGCACCCGGGCCGGGGAGAACCAGCCGGCCGGGTCGATCGGGACCTCCTCGCCCTCGCCGCCCTCGGTCAGGGCGGTGAGCATGTCCGCCAGGGCCTGGAACACCCCCAGGCCGGACAGGATCGCGTAGATCACCGCCACCGCGACGAACAGGATGATGAAGCACACCAGCGAGATGACGAAGCTGAACTTCATCACCGACCACGGCTCGACCCTGCTGACGCTCAGGTGGGCCTTGCGGGCCGTCTTCGCCGCCGCGACCGGCGATTTGCCGCCGTCGCCCCCCGATGCCGGTGCCGCCATGGCCGTCCCCTCTCGCGCCTCGAACCTGGGCGCCGCCCCCGTGGCGGAGTCCTTGCCAGAGCCCTTGGCCGAGCTCTTGCCGGAACCCTCGTCCGACTCGCCGGTGGCGCCCTTACCGGACTCCTTACCCGGCTCTCCGCCCGAGCCCGTTCCCGAGCCCTTGCCGGATCCGGAATCCTTGGCGGACCCTTTGGCGGACCCCTTGGCGGTGGAGGCACCGGTCGAGCCGCCGGCGGGCGCGTAGGGCTTCTTCGCGGTCTTCTTCGCCGTGCCCTTCGCCGCCCCCTTGGGCCTGCCCGAGCCGCCTGATGCGCCCGAGCCCGCGGAGGACTCCTCCTTCTCCGGCTTCTCCGAGTCCTCCGACTTCTCCGGGGCCGTCGCGGACGCGGTCGGCTCGGCCGATTCCGCCGACTCCTCCCCGGGCGCCTCGGCGCCGGGTTCCGTCTTCGCCTCGGGCGACGTCACGTCGTCCGAGCCGTCCTTCGTCTGGTCCGACGTCTTGTCCGACATAGCCACGTTACCGCTGGACTTTCCATGAGACAGGTGGAATTCGGGCCGAGGGATGGAGGACCGGCCGCTGAGGCCGCGGCCGGTCCCTCTCGCTTCTCTCCGGGCGAACCCGGGGCTCTCTTCGAACCTTACGCGAGCCTCAGGAGTCGGGGTTCTCCCCGCCCGTCCCGGTGTCGCCGTCCTCGGCCTCCCCGGCGCCCTCGGCGTCGTCCGGGGCCTCCGCATCGGCCTCGGCGTTGCGGGCCACCGCCACCACGTGGCTGCCCTTGTCGAGGTTGACCAGGCGCACGCCCATGGTGGCGCGCCCCGACTGCTTGATCTCCGCGCTGCGGGTGCGGATCACCCCGCCGACCGAGGTGATCGCGAAGACCTCGTCCTCCTCCGGGTGGACCATCACCGCGCCGACCAGCCCGCCGCGCTGCTCGACCACCTTGGCGGTGAGCACGCCCTTGCCGCCCCGGTTCTGCACCGGGTACTGGTCGGACGGCGTGCGCTTGGCGTACCCGCCCTCGGTGGCCACCAGGACGTCGATGGGGCCGTCGCTCTGCCGGATGACGTCCATGCTCAGCAGGTGCGCGTCCTCGGTGAACCGCATCCCGATCACGCCGCTGGTCGCCCGCCCCATCGGGCGCAGGGACTCGTCGGTGGCCGAGAACCGGATCGCCTGGGCGTCGCTGCTGATCAGCAGCAGGTCGTCGGTGGGGAAGACGAGCCGGGCGGCGATCAGCTCGTCGCCCTCGCGCAGGTTGATCGCGATGATGCCGGCCGAGCGCGCCGAGTCGAAGTCCTCCAGACGGGACTTCTTGACCAGCCCGTCGCGGGTGGCCAGCACCAGGTACGGCGCGACGTCGTACCCGCGCAACGCCATGACCTGGGCGATCTCCTCGTCGGGCTGGAACTCCATCATGTTGGCCACGTGCTGGCCGCGGGCGTCGCGCGCGGCCTCCGGCAGCTCGTAGGCCTTCGCCCGGTACACCCGGCCCTTGTTGGTGAAGAACAGGATCCAGTGGTGGGTGGAGGTGACGAAGAAGTGCTGGACGATGTCGTCCTGCTTGAGCTGCGCCCCCCGCACGCCCTTGCCGCCGCGCTTCTGCGCCCGGTAGCCGTCCAGCCGGGTGCGCTTGGCGTAGCCGCCGCGGGTGATGGTGACCGCGACGTCCTCCTCGGCGATGAAGTCCTCCATGCGCATGTCGCCCTCGAAGGGGACGATGTGCGTCTTGCGGTCGTCGCCGTACTTCTCCACGACCTCGGTGAGCTCGTCGCGGATGATGGAGCGCTGGCGCTCCGGGGAGGCCAGGATCGCGTTGTAGTCCTCGATCTGCGCCATCAGCTCGTCGTACTCGGCGGTGAGCTGCTGCCGTTCCAGGGCCGCCAGCTTGCGCAGCTGCATGTCGAGGATCGCGCGCGCCTGCACGTCGTCGATCTCCAGCAGCTCCATCAGGCCCGACTTGGCCTCGTCGGCCGAGGCGCTGGAGCGGATGAGCGCGATCACGTCGTCGATCCGGTCGATCGCCCGCAGCAGCGCGCGCAGGATGTGCGCCCGCTCCTCGGCCTTGCGCAGCAGGAACTTGGTGCGGCGGACCACGACCTCGATCTGGTGCGCCACCCAGTGCCGGATGAGCTGGTCCAGGCGCAGGGTGCGGGGCACCCCGTCGACCAGCGCCAGCATGTTGGCGCCGAAGGTCTCCTGCAGCTGGGTGTGCTTGAACAGGTTGTTCAGCACCACCTTGGCGACCGCGTCCCGCTTGAGCACGATCACCAGCCGCTGGCCGGTGCGCCCGGAGGTCTCGTCCTTGACGTCGGCGATCCCGCTGACCCGGCCGTCCTTGACCAGCTCGGCGATCTTCAGCGCCAGGTTGTCCGGGTTGACCTGGTAGGGCAGCTCGGTGACGACGAGCACCTGGCGGCCGCGGGAGTCCTCGTCGATCTCCACCACCGCGCGCATGGTGATCGAGCCGCGGCCGGTGCGGTAGGCCTCCTCGATGCCGCGGCGGCCCACGATCTGCCCGCTGGTGGGGAAGTCCGGGCCCTTGATCCGCGCGATGAGGGCCTCGAGCAGCTCTTCGTCGTCGGTCTCGGGGTGGTCGAGGTACCAGTTGACGCCGTCGGCCACCTCGCGCAGGTTGTGCGGCGGAATGTTGGTGGCCATCCCGACCGCGATCCCGGCCGAGCCGTTGACCAGCAGGTTGGGGAAGCGGGCGGGCAGGACCTCGGGCTCGGAGGAGCGGCCGTCGTAGTTGGGGCGGAAGTCGACGGTGTCCTTCTCGATGTCCCGCAGCATCTCCATGGCCAGCGGGGCGAGCTTGCACTCGGTGTAGCGCATGGCCGCCGCCGGGTCGTTGCCCGGCGAGCCGAAGTTGCCGTTGCCGTCGACCAGCGGCATCCGCATCGACCAGGGCTGGGCCAGCCGGACCAGGGTGTCGTAGATGGCGCTGTCGCCGTGCGGGTGGTAGTTGCCCATCACGTCGCCGACGACGCGGGCGCACTTGAAGTAGCCGCGGTCGGGGCGGTAGCCGCCGTCGTACATGGCGTAGAGGACCCGCTGGTGCACCGGCTTCAGGCCGTCGCGCACGTCGGGCAGGGCGCGGCCGACGATCACCGACATCGCGTAGTCGAGGTAGCTGCGCTGCATCTCGACCTGGATGTCCACGGGCTCGACCCGCTGGGCGACGCCGCCGGTCTCGTCGGGCTCCGGTTCCTGCGGGGTATTCGCATCCGTCACGGGATGTCGAACCTTTCTGCTGAGACTTGTCGGGCCTGCCTGTGGGGGAGCGCCCCGGTCAGATGTCCAGGAACCGGACGTCGCGGGCGTTGCGCTGGATGAACGAGCGGCGCGACTCCACGTCCTCGCCCATCAGCACGCTGAACATCTCGTCGGCCTGGGCCGCGTCGTCCAGCGTGACCTGCAGCAGCAGGCGGCTGGCCGGGTCCATGGTGGTCTCCCACAGCTCGTTGGCGTTCATCTCGCCCAGACCCTTGAAGCGCTGCACCAGGTCGCGCGGGCGCGGGTCCTTCTTGCCCTGGGCGACCCCGCGGGCGATGACCTCGTCCCGCTCGCGGTCGCTGAAGACGTAGTTCACGTCGTTGCCGCGGGTGTCCCACTTGACCTTGTAGAGCGGGGGCATGGCCAGGTAGACGTGGCCGGCCTCGATCAGCGGCTTCATGAACCGGAAGAGCAGGGTGAGCAGCAGCGTCCGGATGTGCTGGCCGTCGACGTCGGCGTCGGCCATCAGGATGATCTTGTGGTACCGGAGCTTCTCGATGTCGAAGTCGTCGTGGATCCCGGTGCCCAGGGCGGTAATGATCGCCTGGACCTCGTTGTTCTTCAGGATCCGGTCGATCCGCGCCTTCTCCACGTTCAGGATCTTGCCGCGGATCGGCAGGATCGCCTGGTAGAGGGGGTCGCGGCCGCCCTTGGCCGAACCGCCGGCCGAGTCGCCCTCGACGATGTAGACCTCGGACTTCTCCGGCTCGGTGGACTGGCAGTCCGACAGCTTGCCGGGCAGCGAGGTGGACTCCAGCAGCGTCTTGCGCCGGGTCAGGTCCCGCGCCTGTCGGGCCGCGATGCGGGCGCGCGCCGCCTGGCTGGCCTTGGAGACGATGTCCTTGGCCTCGCCCGGGTTGCGCTCGAACCAGTCGCGCACGTGCTCGTGGGTGACCCGCTGCACGAAGGACTTGGCCTCGGTGTTGCCCAGCTTGGTCTTGGTCTGGCCCTCGAACTGGGGGTCCGCCAGCTTGACCGAGATGATCGCGGTCAGGCCCTCGCGGATGTCGTCGCCGGTGAGGTTGTCGTCCTTCTCCCGCAGCAGCTTCTGGTCGCGCGCGTAGCGGTTGACCACCGAGGTGAGCGCGGTGCGGAAGCCCTCCTCGTGGGTGCCGCCCTCCGCCGTGTTGATGGTGTTGGCGAAGGTATGCACCGAGGAGGTGTAGGACTGGTTCCACTGCATGGCGATCTCGACCGAGATCCCCTCGCCGTCCTCCTCGAAGTCGATGATGGAGGCGTGCGACGGCTCCTTCTTGGCGTTGATGTGCCGGACGAAGTCGACCAGGCCGTCCTCGTAGTGGAAGGTCTGCACGACCGGGCCGTCGGCGAGGAACTCCGGCCGCTCATCCCGCAGGGTGATGGACAGCCCCTTGTTGAGGAAGGCCATCTCCTGCATGCGGCGAGCCAGCGTCTCGAAGCTGTAGGTGGTGGTCTCGAAGATCGTCGGGTCGGCCCAGAAGGTGATCTGGGTGCCGGTCTCGGCGGTCTCCTCGCCCTTGGCCACGTCCGCGGTGGGCCGGGTCACCTCGTAGTGCTGGCGCCACACGTGGCCGTCCCGGCGGACCTCCGCCTCCAGCCGGCTGGACAGCGCGTTGACCACGGAGACGCCCACGCCGTGCAGGCCGCCGGAGACCGCGTAGGACTTGCCGTCGAACTTGCCGCCCGCGTGCAGCGTGGAGAGCACCAGCTCCAGCGCCGGCCGCTTCTCCACCGGGTGGAGGTCGACGGGGATGCCGCGCCCGTTGTCGGCGACGCGGACGCCGCCGTCGGCCATCAGGGTCACCTCGATGGCGTCGGCGTGGCCGGCCAGCGCCTCGTCGACCGAGTTGTCCACCACCTCGTAGACCAGGTGGTGCAGACCCCGCTCACCGGTGGAGCCGATGTACATGCCGGGGCGCTTGCGTACCGCCTCGAGCCCTTCCAGAACCGTGATCGATCGAGCATCGTAGGCCAAGTGGGAACACCCTCCTGCTGGGGGACGCCATTGCGGTCGGTCCGCCCCCGCGCGCGAGGGGGATCAGCGGGGACGGGCGGCTCCGGGAGGAGGGCACGCACGCCGCACCACCGCCGGACCCCGCTCACCACCCCTTGATCCCGCCACCCTCGTCTGGGGTGAGCCGTACCGGCGAAAGCGTCCGAAGAACCGTCTCCATGATACCGCGCGCACCGCAGGAAAGTGGCATCAGAGACGCTGTGGCGCCCCACAACGCGCGAACGGAATGGGACCCGACTCCCTACACGCGTCCCCCCGTGCCGACGAATCCGGGAGCGGTTCAGGACTCTTGGCGGGGTCGCCGCCCGGCCCCCGGCCGGTCACCCGGCGACTACCGGCCGGTCACCGTGCGCGCAGCCGCCCGGCGCTGCGCCCCCGGCCCGGGCCGTTCACCTTGATCGTGTGCACCGTGCCCTGGCCGAGCTCCTCGTTGAGGCGGCGGATCAGGTCCCGGGCCATGGCGCGCGCGTGCGCGGCCATGGTGGCCGACTCGGCGGCCACCACCAGCTCGCCCCCCTCGTAGGAGACCGGGCGCAGGTGCTGGGCGTTGAACTCGCCGACGATCTCGCTCCAGCGGCCGAACACCCCGCCGACCGCCACCTGCTCGGCGTACCCGCGCTCGGCCAGCCACGCCCGCACGGCCTCGCCGAAGGGCTGGGGGTCGCGGCGCGACCGCACGCGGCCCCGGCGCCGCTGCTGCGGCCGCGGGCCGGGGGAGGCGCCCCGCTCCCGTGCGGCGGCGCGGGCCTGGGCCAGCGCCTGGCGGGCCAGGTCGATGCCGCTGGGGGAGGGGGCGGCGCTCGCGCCCTCGTCGTCAGTCACGCTCGACCTCCCCCTCGCGCACGCGGAACCGCGCCCCGCGCAGCTCCTCGGGGATGTCCTCGGGGACGGCGGCGCTGACCAGGACCTGCTCGCAGTGGGCCACGTGCTCGGCCAGCCGGCGCCGCCGGGCGGCGTCCAGCTCGGAGAAGACGTCGTCGAGGATGAGCACCGGGTCCTCGCCGTCGGCGCGCAGCAGCTCATAGGCGCTGAGCCGGAGCGCCAGCGCGAAGGACCACGACTCGCCCTGGGAGGCGTAGCCCTTGGCGGGCATGTCGTCCAGGGCCAGCACCAGGTCGTCGCGGTGCGGGCCGACCAGGCTGACCCCGCGCTGCAGCTCCTGGTGGCGCGCGTCGGCCAGGGCGGCGCGCAGCACCGCGGCCAGGTGGTCGCGGTCGGCGGCCAGGTCGGGGGCGTCCGGGTCGGCCGAGGAGCGGTAGCGCAGCGCCGGGGCTCCGTCCGACCCGGCCAGCTCGGCATAGGCCTTGGCCACCAGCGGCTGCAGCTCGGCGGTGAGCGCCAGGCGCCCGGCGAGCAGTTCGGCGCCGGCGGTGACCAGGTGCTCGTCCCACACGTCCAGGGTCGACAGGTCGACCTCCTGGCGCTTGAGGTAGCGGGCCGAGGCCGACTTCAGCAGGGCGTTGCGCTGCTTGAGCACCCGCTCGTAGTCGGAGCGGACCGCGGCGAAGCGCGGGGCCCGGGACACCAGCAACTCGTCCAGGAACCGCCGGCGGTCCCCGGGGTCGCCCTTGACCAGGGCCAGGTCCTCGGGGGCGAAGAGCACGGTGCGCAGCACGCCCAGCACCTCGCGGGGGCGGGTGGCGGGGGAGCGGTTGAGCCGGGCCCGGTTGGCCTTGCCGGGGTTGATCTCCAGCTCGACCACCGCCCGGCGCTCGCCCGCGACCACCGCGCAGCGGACCACGGCCCGCTCGGCGCCGCGGCGCACCAGCGGGGCGTCGGCCGAGACGCGGTGGCTGCCCAGCGTGGCCACGTACCCGATCGCCTCGACCAGGTTGGTCTTGCCCTGTCCGTTGGGGCCGACGAAGGTGCTGACGCCCGGCTCCAGCTCCAGCAGGGCGGACTCATAGGAGCGGAAGTCGGCCAGTTGCAGGTGCGAGACGTACATCCGGCCTCTCCCTCCTACGAGCACCGGGGCCCGCGCCCCCGGCGTTCCCGGGTTTCACGTGAAACGGCGCGGCTCAGCTGCGCGGGGTGCGCGCCGGGTCGTCGGTAGCGGTGGCCACGGCGTGCCCGCCGAACTGGTTGCGCAGCGCGGCGATCACCTTCATCGCGGGGCTGTCCTCCTGCCGGGAGGCGAAGCGCGCGTAGAGGGCCGCGGTGATGGCCGGGGCCGGGACCGCGTGGTCCACGGCGGCCTGGACGGTCCAGCGCCCCTCGCCGGAGTCCTGCGCGTATCCGCGCAGCCCCTCCAGCTCCGGGTCCTCCTCCAGCGCCCGCACCAGCAGGTCGAGCAGCCAGGAGCGGACCACGGTCCCCTCGCGCCAGCTGTCGAAGGTGCCCGGGACGTCGTCGACGATGTCGGAGGCCTGCATGAGCTCGAAGCCCTCGGCGAAGGCCTGCATCATGCCGTACTCGATGCCGTTGTGCACCATCTTGACGAAGTGCCCGGCGCCGACGCCGCCGGCGTGCACGAAGCCGCCGCCCTCGTCCGGGGTAAGCGCTTCGAAGACCGTCCGCACCCGCGCGACGTCCTCGGGCGCCCCGCCGACCATGATGCCGTAGCCGTTCTCCCGGCCCCAGACGCCGCCGCTGACCCCGGTGTCGAGGTAGTGCACGCCCTTGGCCTTGAGGACGTCGGCGTGCTCACGGTCCTTGACATAGTGCGAGTTGCCGCCGTCGATGACCAGGTCGCCCTCGTCCAGCAGGCCGCCCAGCTCCTCGACGGCGCCGTCGGTGGCCTCGCCCGCGGGGACCATCAGCCACACCGTGCGGGGGGCCTCCAGGCGCTCGACCAGCTCGGTGAGGCTGCCCACGTCGCTCACGGCGGGGTCGAAGTCGAACCCGACCACCTCGTGGCCCTTGTCCCGCAGCCGCGCGGCCATGTTGCCGCCCATCTTGCCCAGGCCGACCATGCCCAGCTTCATCGTGACCTCTCCCCCTAGGACCCTGTTCGTCCCCGGCCTTCGCCGGGGCTGGAAGTACCGGCCCCCGGCTCAGCCGGAGAGCCGCACCGGCATGATGAGGTACCGGTAGTCGGAGGCGGCGGACTCGTCGGCGGGCTTGCCGGAGATGATGGCGGGCTTGGTCGAGGTGGTGAACTGCAGCCGGGCGATGTCGGAGTCGACCGCGCCCAGCCCGTCCAGCAGGAAGGACGAGTTGAAGGCGATCTGGATCTCCTCGCCCTCCAGGGACGCGTCCAGCACCTCGACGGCCTGTGCCTCGTCACCGGTCCCGGCCTCCAGGACCAGGCGGTCCTCGCCGAAGGCGAGCCGCAGGGGGGTGTTGCGCTCGGCGACCAGCGACACGCGCTTGACCGCCTCGATGAACTCGGACTTGTTGATCTCGGCGACCGAGTTGAAGGAGTCCGGCAGCAGGGCGCGGTACTTGGGGAACTCCCCGTCCAGCAGCCGGGTGGTGGTGCGGCGGCCGCCGCCCTCGAAACCGATCATCCCCTCGGCGTTCTCGCCGGTGGACAGCGCGATGGACACCTCGGCGCCGGAGGTGAGCGACTTGGCGGTGTCGGCCAGGGTCTTGGCGGGGACCAGGGCGACCGCGGAGACGCCGGGGTCCTGCGGCGTCCAGGTGATCTCGCGCACGGCCAGGCGGTAGCGGTCGGTGGAGGCCAGCGTCAGGGTGTCGCCCTCGATCTCCACCCGCACGCCGGTGAGCATCGGCAGGGTGTCGTCGCGGCCGGCGGCCACGGCCACCTGGGCCACCGCGGCGGCGAAGACGTCGCTGCCGACGGACCCGGTCTGCCCGGGCATGTCCGGCAGGGTCGGGTAGTCCTCCACAGGCAGGGTCAGCAGTGTGAACTTCGCGCTGCCGCAGGAGACCGTCACCTTCGCGCCGTCGGTCGCGATCTCCACCGTCTGTGGAGGAAGGTTGCGGGTGATCTCGGCGAGGAGGCGGCCGGAGACCAGGCAGGTGCCGGGCTCCTCGATCTCGATGTCCACCGACACCTGCGCGGAGACCTCGTAGTCGAAGCTGGACAGCCGCAGCCGCTGGCGGCCCTCGTCCTCGGAGGCGTCCAGCAGCATCCCGGCGAGCACCGGCACCGAGGGGCGGACCGGCAGGCTGCGCGCCGTCCAGGCGACGGCGTCCGCGAGTACGTCGCGTTCGACCCGGAACTTCACTTTCCGACTCACTCTCCTCGAAGGCGTCTGCTGACCCCAGTGAGCGGTGGGGCGTGGAGACGGCGCGGGCTCACCTCGGGGACGGATTCACACGGTACCCGCATTCACCGCCCTGCGCTGCCCGCAACACCTGACCGGTGGAGGGGGCCGAGCGGTGTGCGGGAGGCCGGGAGGCGCTCATCCACAGATCGGGCCCGAACCTGATTTTGAAGCCTCATGGGGTTTAACAAGGGGAGCCGTAATAGTAGGGGCTGTGGACAGTGTGGATAGAGGTCCTTTGCGCAGGTCAGACCGGAGATTTTTGTCCACCGGGGCTGTGGGCGGCGGTTGTGGAGAACGCGCGCGGCTGTGGAGGCCGCTCGGGCGTGCACAGGTTCTCCCCGGGTTATCCACCCCTCGTCCACCGGTTGTCCACGGCTTACCCACAGGGGCGGTGGACCGGGGCGGAGCGGCGTCCGCACACCGTCAACAGGCCGTCCCCAGCCTGCCCACAGGAATCCGGGGGTCGTCCCCAGGGTTGTCCACGGGTTGTCCACAGAAAAAGGGCCGCCCCTGGGGAAACAACGTCCGGATCCGGCCGTGCGGCAGGGGATCCGGCCCCCGGAGGCGGCCCGGAAAAGCTGCGGTCGCCGGGCGCGTCACCCGTTGCGCGACTCCTGCTTGATGCGGTTGGTGAGCTCGGTCACCTGGTTGTAGATCGAGCGGCGCTCGGCCATCAGCGAGCGGATCTTGCGGTCGGCGTGCATCACCGTGGTGTGGTCGCGGCCGCCGAACTGCTGACCGATCTTGGGCAGCGACAGGTCGGTGAGCTCCCGGCACAGGTACATCGCGATCTGCCGGGCGGTCACCAGCACCCGCGAGCGCGAGGTGCCGCACAGGTCCTCGGTGGTGAGCCCGAAGTAGGAGGCGGTCTGCGCCATGATCGCCGAGGCGGTGATCTCGGGGCCCTCGTCGTCGGGGATGAGGTCCTTGAGCACGATGCCGGTCAGGTGCAGGTCCACCGACTGCCGGTTGAGGCTGGCGAAGGCGGTGACCCGGATCAGCGCGCCCTCCAGCTCCCGGATGTTGGTGGAGATCTTGCTGGCGATGAACTCCAGCACCTCGGGCGGGGCGGCCAACCCCTCCTGGGCGGCCTTCTTGCGCAGGATGGCGATCCGGGTCTCCAGCTCGGGCGGCTGGACGTCGGTGATCAGACCCCACTCGAACCGGTTGCGCAGCCGGTCCTCCAGGGTGACCAGCTGCTTGGGCGGCCGGTCGCTGGAGATGACGATCTGCTTGTTGGAGTTGTGCAGGGTGTTGAAGGTGTGGAAGAACTCCTCCTGCGTCTGCTCCTTGTTCTCCAGGAACTGGATGTCGTCCACCAGGAGTACGTCGATGTCCCGGTAGCGGCGCCGGAAGCCGTCGGCCTTGCCGTCCCGGATGGAGTTGATGAACTCGTTGGTGAACTCCTCCGAGCTCACGTAGCGCACCCGGGCCCCGTCGTAGAGCCGCTGGGTGTAGTGGCCGATCGCGTGCAGCAGGTGGGTCTTGCCCAGCCCCGATCCGCCGTAGATGAACAGCGGGTTGTAGGCCTTGGCCGGCGCCTCGGCGACGGCGACCGCGGCTGCGTGGGCGAAGCGGTTGCTGGCGCCGATGACGAAGGTGTCGAAGGTGTACTTGGGGTTCAGCCGCGCGGGCTCGGCCGAGGTGTGCGGCTGGTTGCCGCCCTCGGTGTCCGGCGGGCTGGGCGCCGGCGGCGGCGGGACCGGGCCGTCACCGGAGGCCGGGGCCTCCGCGCCCGGCCCCTCGGTCCCGCCGGCCGGGGACGGCTGTGCCTCCGCGGCCGGCTCCCAGCGGCCCTGCTCCCAGGCCGGGGCCGACGGCTCCTCCCAGGGTGACCGTTCCCACTGGGGCTGCCGCCGCTCTTCCCACCCCTGTGGACGGCCCGACTGAGGGGCCTGCTGACCGTGGTTCCCCTGTGGTCCCTGCTGCCCTTGCTGGCCCTGCTGGCCCTGCTGGCCAGGCGCGTCCCAGGCGGGCTGCTCCCACTGGGGCCGGTCCCAGGATCCCTGGGGCGGACGGCCCTGCTGCTCAGGGGAGGGGTGCTCCCACTGGGCCGGGGCGCCGTGGTCCCAGGGGCGGTGGTCGCGAGGGGAGGAGTCCCACTGCCGGGGGCGCTGTTCCCATTGCGCGGGCGGGGGACCGGCGAGCAGGTCCTCGCCGGGCGGCTCGGCGCCCTGGTCGCGGTGGGCGGACTCACTCCGTCCATAGGGCTGTGGATGGCCGCGCGCGGGTTCGGGGCGGCCGAACTGCCCGTCGGGCAGGGCCTCCGAGGGCGGGGGAGCGGGCAGATCGGCCGGGGCGGGGCCGTTCTCCGGGGCCGGGCGCTCCTCCTCGTCCGGACGGGGGGGCGACGGGGCGGGCCGCGTGCCCTGCGGGGACGGCGGCTGGGCCGGCGAGGGCGGGGGCGGCGGGCTCTGCGCGGACGGGGGCTGGGGGGCCGGCGACGGGGCGGGCTGCACGGCCGTGGGGTCCACCGTCACCGCCACCCGGATCTCCCGGCCGAGCTCGGCGGAGAGGGCCCGGCTGATGCTCTCCCGCAGCCGGGTCTCCAGGATCTCCTTGGCGAAGTCGTTCGGCGCGGCCAGCAGCGCGGTGTCCTCGATCAGGCCCAGCGGCCGGGTCTGCAGGAACCACGCCCGCTGGTGCGGGGGCAGCGCGTTGCTGTCCAGCCCGTCCAGGACGCTGGACCACACCACCGCGAGGTTGACCTGCGCCTCAGACACGGTGCCCTGCCATGGTTCGTCCCCTTCTCGGCGGTCGGCTGCTCGGCGGTGCCCGGGCCCCGCGCGTGCGGGCCGGACGCCCCATTGTCCCGGTCGTCCCGGCCCCTGTGGACCGGGGAGTCGTGGGTCCCCTCCTTGTGGGCGGAGCGGGGGTTCGCTGTGGATTGCCTGTGCACGGAGCGTCGGCCGGGTGCCCGCGCCGTGTTCGGGACCGGCCGCCCGCTTTCCACAGGGTGGGGGCGGTGTCCACAAGTTGTGCACCGGTTCGTTCACAGGCCGGGCCGGGATGGGCGGGAACCGCTGGTTGTCCACAATTCCCTGTTCACCCTGGGTAGTGACCTGGGGGCGGCCGGGTGGGCGCCGCGCGGGCCGGCGCTCCGGAGGGCCGATCGCCCCGGCTCCACGTTATCCACAGCTTAGGGGTGTGTGGGGGATCTTCCACCGCTGTGGACAGCGCGTCGTCCACAACCGGTGGGTAGTGTGGAAACCGCGCGGCCGCAGGGTCTTCGGCCTCCCGCCCGCATGCGTCCTTCCAGGTGGGCACCGGCGGCCGATTTGACCGGGGACGGGCACGGCCGTATCTTCTTTATGCTTAAGTCGCTACCGGAATGCGCCCCGCTCGGCGCGGAGCATCCGGCGAGCGGCGCGAGCGGGCGATGTTCCTGAGCCTCGGACGTCCCCGCGACGTTGTTGAGCAGGACATGTGCGGCCCGCATCGCGGTACCGCGCGCAAGCACTTCTCTAAGACGCCCCTGGAGCCCAGCAGTGAGTAAGCGTACGTTCCAGCCGAACAACCGGCGCCGTGCCAAGGTCCACGGTTTCCGGCTGCGCATGCGGACCCGCGCCGGCCGCGCCATCATCGCGTCCCGTCGCAAGAAGGGGCGCGCGCGCCTGACCGCGAGCCACTGACCCACGGCTCAGCCGATGACTTCGGGACCGGTCTGCCCGCAGGCCGGTCCCCTTCTTGTGTTCGAGGACCGAACCCATGTTGTCGTCCCGCAACCGCATGCGGCGCAGCGCCGATTTCGGCCGCGTCATGCGACGGGGGCGGCGGGCCGGCCGTGACGCCCTGGGCGTCGTGCTGCTCCTGCCCCGCCCCGACGACCCGGACGCCGACGCCCGGCCCCGGGTCGGGTTCACCGTGAGCAAGGCGGTGGGGTCGGCGGTGGTGCGCAATCGGGTGCAGCGCCGCCTGCGCCACCTGATGCGCGACCGGACCGCCGACCTGCCTCCGGGTAGCCTGCTGGTAGTGCGGGCCAAACCCTTGGCCGCCCACGTTGGATACGACACTCTGGCCGAGCAGCTCGACGCCGCCCTCGCCGCGGTTCGGCGCCCCAAGAGCGGTGCGACACGCCGCCGTAAGGGACGGGGCGGGGGCGACGCCGCTCGCGCCGACGGAGATCAGCGGGCGGGTTCATGACCGACGACAGACCCCGGCCCCTTGCGCGGGCCCTCATCGTGCCCATCAGGGGGTACCAGCGGTTCGTCTCGCCGCTGTTCCCCCCGGTCTGTCGCTTCTACCCCTCCTGCAGCGCCTATGCGGTGCAGGCGCTCCAGGTACACGGAGCGCTGCGGGGGCTGTGGCTGGCCGTGCGCCGGATCGCGCGCTGCCACCCCTTCCATCCGGGCGGACTCGACCCGGTTCCCCCGCGCCCGGGGGCACGCGACCACCAACCGAGCGACACGGGAGAGGGGCCCGGCGCGTCCGGGACCGGATCCGCGAACCCGTCGCCGAACTGACATAAGAGGGAGTTGGCCGGTGCTGGACTGGCTGTACAACATCGTCGGGTGGGTGCTGATCCAGATCCACTCGGCCCTGACCTTCATCGGGTTCGACCCCGACGGCGGATGGGCGTGGGGCCTGTCCATCGTGCTGCTGACGGTCCTGATGCGGCTGATCATGGTCCCGCTGTTCGTGAAGCAGATGCACACGCAGCGGAAGATGCAGGACATGCAGCCGCAGCTGCAGAAGGTGAAAGAGCGCTACAAGAACGACAAGCAGCGCCAGCAGCAAGAGATGATGAAGCTCTACCAGGAGAGCGGGACCAACCCCATCATGGGTTGCCTGCCCCTGCTGCTGCAGATGCCGGTCTTCTTCTCCCTGTTCAGCGTCCTGCGCTCGGTCGCCCAGGGCGAGGCGCAGTACGGCTTCACCGAGAACCTGGTGGAGAGCGCCCGCGGCGCCCTCATCTTCCACGTCCCGGTCGCCGCCCAGTTCACCAGCTCCTCGGCCGAGCTGGAGAGCTACGGCTCCGACCCGGTGGTCGCCAAGATCGTCATCGTCATCGCCTGTGTGATCATGGGGACGACGACCTTCCTCACCATGCGCCAGAGCATGAAGCGCACCACGGTGCAGATGGCCGACAACCCGATGGCGCAGTCGCAGAAGATCATGATGTACCTGGCGCCGGCCTTCGGTCTCTTCGGTCTGGGCATGCCGATCGGTGTGTTGGTCTACTGGGTCACCTCCAACCTGTGGACCATGGGGCAGCAGCACCTGATGTACCGCAAGTTCCCCGCTCCCGGGAGCGAGGAGGCCAAGGCCGGTGCGGCCGCGGGCGGGGCGTCGGGCGCCGCCAACGGGTCGGCCAAGGGCCTTCTGGGCAAACGCAAGGAGAGCGCCCCGGAACCGGTGGAAGAGCCTAAGATCGAGCGTAAGCAGCCGAAGAAGCAGCCCCGGGCGAAGCGCGGCGGCGGCGGTCGTCCGAAGAAGTAGGGCAGTCCCGGCCGACCCGGCCGGGCACGCCGTCCGGGCGCAGGCGAGACGCCCCAGAAGCGCGCGGTCGGCGGGATCGCGAACGTGAGGAGACAGCACGCTGTGAGCAACGGCAACACCGACGCCCCCGAGGAGAGCGGCGGCAGCGTCGCGGTGGCGGACGCGCCCGAAGAGACGATCGACATCGAGGCCCTGGAGAACGAGGGCGACGTGGCCGCCGACTACATCGAGGGGCTGCTCGACATCGCCGACTTCGACGGCGACATCGACATGGACGTCGAGGGCGACCGTGCGGTGGTCTCGGTGGTCGGGGCCACGCTGGACGAGCTCATCGGCGAGAACGGCGAAGTGCTCGAAGCGCTTCAGGAGCTCACCCGGCTGGCGGTGCACCGCAGCACCGGCAATCGGAGCCGGCTCATGCTGGACGTCGGGGGCTGGCGCGAGGGCCGGCGCAGTGAGCTGCGCACCCTGGGGTCGGAGGCGGCCGCCGAGGTGAAGAAGAGCGGGGAGAGCAAGGCGCTGGAGCCGATGACCCCGTTCGAGCGCAAGGTCGTGCACGACGCGGTGGCCGACGCCGGGCTCACGAGTGAGTCCGAGGGTGAGGAGCCCTACCGCTATGTGGTGGTGCTCCCCGCCGACTGAGCGTCCGCGCGACGTTTCACGTGAAACTCGGGCGCCCCTCACACATAGGATGTGGGGGGCGCCTCTTGCTGTCCGGACCCACGCGGGCCGACCGCGCCCCGCTGACGGCCGTCGCGCCGCCTCACGCCCCGTGCGGCCGCGTCCCAGCGCCGAAGTGCCGCAACGATGCGGACGCCGTGGGGGAGAAGTCGACAGGGCGACCGGCCGACATGTCCGTTGATCGATTCGGCGAGAGGCCAATAGGCGGACACGCCGACCGGCGCGCGGAGCGCCGGGGTGACGGGGCGGCGGCGAGACCATGGGAGAGACCAAGGTGGTGACAGATGACCTCCGGCGCTGACCATCGCACGGTTCCGCCCGAAACGGCGGTCGCGCTGTTCGGGGATCGGGCCGAGACGGCCGCGCGGTTTGCGGACCTGCTCGCCGGTGCGGGGGTGGAGCGCGGTCTCATCGGGCCGCGGGAGGTGCCGCGGCTGTGGGACCGGCACATCCTCAACTGCGCCGTGGTGGAGGAACTGGTCCCGCAGGACGCCGACCTCGTCGACGTGGGTTCCGGGGCCGGGTTGCCCGGGGTGGTGCTCGGCATCCTCCGGCCCGACATCTCGGTGGTGCTGCTGGAGCCGCTGCTGCGGCGGACCGTGTTCCTCCGCGAGGTGGTCCAGACCCTGGAACTGGAGAACGTCCGCGTCCTCCGGGGGCGGGCCGAGGACCAGAAGGGCCTCAAGGCCGACATCGTCACCGCCCGGGCGGTGGCCCCGCTGACCCGGTTGGCCGGGTGGGCGCTGCCGCTGCTGCGCAAGAACGGGAGCCTGCTCGCGCTGAAGGGGGAGCAGGCGGAAAGTGAACTGGAGTCGGCGCGCGGGGAATTGTCGGCGCTGCGCCCCTGCGCCGCCGATGTGATCCGGGTGGGGAGCGGTAAAGTCGATCCCGCTACCACGGTCGTTCGTGTCACGGTGACGTCCGAGAGCGAGCGTCCGCACCCGTCGCGACGCGCCGCGGCCGGAAGGAAGAAGCGCGGACGGAAGAGGTGAACTCATTCGTGCCCGAGAACCACACCGATGGCGGCGTCGATGTTTCACGTGAAACGCCGAGCTGGTCGCCCCGAGACCTGCACCCCGATGGCCCTGTTTCACGTGAAACCGGATCCGGCGCCGATGACCCGGGCGCTCCCGCCGAAGACCTTGATACGCCCATAGCGCGCGCTGCCCAGGCCGCGATGAGCGTGCGCGGTTACGGAGACGACATCTGGCCCCGCCCGCAGAACTGCCGCGTGATCGGCGTCGCCAACCAGAAGGGCGGCGTCGGCAAGACCACCACGACCGTGAACCTCGCCGCCTCGCTGGCGATGCACGGTCAGCGCGTGCTGGTGGTCGACCTGGACCCGCAGGGCAACGCCTCCACCGCACTGGGGATGGAGCGCGACCAGGACGCCCGCACCATCTACCACTGCCTGATCGAGGACGCCGGGCTGCGGGATCTGGCCCGCCCGGTCCCGGGAATCCCCGACCTGTGGTGCGTCCCCGCCACCATCGACCTGGCCGGCGCCGAGATCGAGCTGGTCTCGCTGGTCGCCCGGGAGGCGCGGCTCAAGCGCGCCCTGGGCGCCTATGACACCAGCGAGCTCGACTACATCCTGATCGATTGCCCGCCGTCACTGGGGCTGCTGACCGTGAACGCCATGGTCGCCGCCGAGGAGGTGCTCATCCCGATCCAGTGCGAGTACTACGCGCTGGAGGGGCTGGGGCAGCTGCTGCGCAATGTCGATCTGGTCAAGTCGCACCTCAATCCGTCGCTGGACATCTCCACCATCGTGCTGACCATGTACGACGGCCGCACCCGCCTGGCTTCACAGGTCGCCGACGAGGTCCGCCAACACTTCGGGGATCTGGTACTCAAGACATTGGTGCCCCGCAGTGTCCGCGTCTCCGAAGCGCCCAGCTACGGGCAGTCCGTGATGACCTACGATCCGGGATCCACCGGCGCGGTCGCCTATATGGAGGCCGCCCGGGAGATCGCCTACCGGGCCGAGGCGGGCGCCGGAGTCCAGTGAGGGTTCAGGAAGGGAGACGTCGGTGAGCCAGCAGCGGCGGGGTCTTGGTAAGGGGCTGGGGGCGCTGATCCCCCAGGGGCCGGCGGCCCCGGAGGAGGCGGCCGATGCCGCCGAGGACGGCGCGGCCGAACGCGCCGCCGTCGACGGTGCCTACCTGGAAGAGATCCCTCTCTCCACGGTGACGCCCAATCCGCGCCAGCCCCGGCAGCACTTCGACGAGGAGGCCTTGGACGAGCTGCGCGCGTCCATCGCCGAGGTGGGGCTGCTCCAGCCCATCGTGGTGCGCCGGCTCGGGCCGGACCGCTACGAGCTGATCATGGGGGAGCGGCGCTGGCGGGCCAGCAAGGAGGTCGGGCTCGACCGTATCCCCGCCATCGTCCGCGAGACCGGCGACGACGAGCTGCTGCGCGATGCGCTGCTGGAGAACCTGCACCGGCAGCAGCTCAACCCGTTGGAGGAGGCGGCCGCCTACCAGCAGCTGCTGGACGACTTCGGCACCACCCACGAGGAGCTGGCGCGGCGCATCGGGCGCTCCCGTCCGCACATCACGAACACCCTGCGGCTGCTCAACCTCTCGCCGGCGGTGCAGCGGCGGGTGGCCGCGTCGGTGATCAGCGCCGGGCACGCCCGGGCGCTGCTGTCGGTGGAGGACTCCGACACCCAGGACCGCCTCGCCCGCCGCATCGTGGAGGAGAGCCTGTCGGTCCGCGCACTGGAGGAGCTGATCGCCCTCGGGGAGACCGAGGAGGAGAAGCCCAAGAAGAAGCAGGCGGCGCCGCGGAAGGCCGACCCCGAGATGGAGGAACTGGCCGGACTGTTGTCCGACCGCTTCGACACGCGGGTGAAGGTCGACATGGGGCGCAGCAAGGGCAAGATCGTCGTCGAGTTCGCCACCAAGGAGGACCTGGAGCGGATCATCGCGGCGATGGCGCCCGAGAAGGAGTAGGACCGTGGCCCGGGGCCTCCTGCGGATTTTCGTGCTCCGGCCGCCGGACCCGCCGATGCGCCCCTGTCGCGTATCCCTGTCGATGCGACCACCTGCCGATGTGCCCGCATGCGGACGTGTCGACATGCCGTCCCGGGACGGCGTCCCCTCCGCGATGTTTCACGGGAAACATCGGCTCCAGGGATATCCGCGAATCCCTGCGGCGTACGCGATGCGCTCCCTAGACTCCTGAACCGCCGGGGCCATCGCCCCGGCCGAGGACCGGCCCTCCGCCGTGCGGAGGGCCGGTCCTCGGCGTTCGAGAGGCGGGTGACGGGGTCCATGGTGCGTAGGCGGAGGCTGGTTGCGGCCGGTGCCGGTGCGGCGGCGCTGGTGCTGGGGGAGCGGCTGCTCGGAGGCGGCTGGGGCGGAGCGGCGCAGGCGCTGGCGCGCGCGGTGCCGACGGCGGGGGAGCCGCCGTCGTTTCCCCGGACCGCAGTGGAGCGCGTCCCTGCGGCCGGTGGTCCGGTCGTCCCCGGACGCGCCTTCGACCACGTCGCCGTCGCCCCGGCCGACGGAGCGGGGGAGGGGCGGATGCGCTTCCTCGGGCCGGACGGTCCGGGGCCCTGGCACGAGGTCCGCCCCGGCGGGCACGGGTCGGACGCGGGCGAGGAAGGGGGCGCCCTGCTGCGTGCACCGTCGGGGGCCACCGGGTACGAGGTGGAACTGGAGGGCCAGGAGGCGGTCGAGACGACCGCCATCGACACGCGCACCGGCCGGAGGCGGCGGATGAGCGGTGAGGCGGACGGCCTCGTGGAGACCGGAGGGGTGCAGGGGGCGCTGCCCCTGCCCTACGTCACCCGCGCGGGATGGGGCGCCGACGAGGACCTGAGGCGGGGGAGCGACGGGACGGAGCGGTGGGCACCGGAGTTCCATCCGGTCCAGGTGGTCACCGTGCACCACGCCGCGATGCCGGTGGCCCGGGATCCGCGTGAGACGGTCCGCGCGATCTACTGGCTGCACACCGTGGAGAACGGCTGGGGCGACGTCGGGTACCACCTGTTGATCGATCCGGACGGGACGGTCTACGAGGGGCGGGCGACGGGCGGCCCTCTCCCGGTGTTCCAGGGGGCGCCGCTGCCGGGCTCCGCGCGGTGCGTCACCGGGGCCCACGCCGTCGGGCACAACTCCGGCAACATCGGGGTGTGCCTCCTGGGGGACTTCACCTCGGCCATGCCGACCCGGCAGGCCCGTGACGCGCTGGTGCGCGCGGTGCGGACGCTCTGCGCGCTGAGCGGGGTGGACCCGGCCGCCCGTGTCGATTACACGAACCCGGTGACCGGTACCTCGCGGAAGGTGCACGCCGTGGCCATGCATCGGGACTGGGGAGGAACGGCCTGCCCGGGCGACGACTTCGCGGCCCGGTTCTGGGAGGTGCGCGAGCGTCTGGCATCCCCGGTCGGCTGACGTCGCGCCGATGCCCTGCGACGCCTGTGCGACGCGGACATGTCGACAGGGCGAGAGGACGAGAGGGCGATACGGCGACGCATCGGTCAGAGGCCCATCGGTCCGGCCGGGACGGGGAAAGCGGTCGAGGTGCGCACAGGGAGGCTCTCAGATCCTCCAGGAGGGTCGAGGAGCCGTTCGTCCGCACAGGGAATACCTCAGGGGGTTCTGGGACTCCTGTGGACGTCTCAGCACCGCCGGGGAGAGTGTCGCCCCGGAGAGCGGGGCGGGGTGCGGCCGGTGGGACGAAGCGGTAGCGCGATATGGCGACAAAGCCATGACACGAGAAACCGTCATGGGCCCGGAGTCGGCGTTCCACAGGCGCGGTTTCACGTGAAACGGCGAAGGGCCCAAGGGGACGTCTCCCCTTGGGCCCTTCGTGCGGTGTGCTTCGCGCTGAGCGGCTCGCGCCGTGCAGGGCGATCAGATGATGCCGTCGAGGTCCTTCAGCAGGGCCCGCTTGGGCTTGGCACCCATGATCTGCTTGACGACCTCGCCGTCCTTGAACACGTTCATCGTGGGGATCTGCATGATCCCGTACTCACGCGTGGTGTTCGGCTGCTCGTCGATGTTGAGCTTGACGATGCTCAGCTTGTCGCCGTACTCCTTGGCGATCTCCTCAAGGATGGGGGCGACCTGGCGGCACGGCCCGCACCATTCGGCCCAGAAGTCGACCAGCACGGGCTTGTCGCTCTTGAGGACCTCCTCCTCGAAGGTCGCATCGGTGACGTGCTTCAGGTCCGCCACGTCGTTCACTCCTTACGGGTTTCGCTCGGGACGTCGGTCACCGGAGGGCACCGCGGGGCGCCGTCCGGTCAGTCGTTGAGGCTCTCCAGGTAGCGCTCGGCGTCCAGGGCCGCGGCGCTGCCGGTGCCCGCGGCGGTGATCGCCTGCCGGTAGGTGTGGTCGACCACGTCGCCGCAGGCGAAGACGCCGGGAACCCGGGTCTTGGTGGTCGGCGCCTGCACCGCGAGGTAGCCCTCGTCGTCGAGGTCGAGCTGGCCGGAGAAGAGCTCCACCCGCGGGTCGTGGCCGATGGCGATGAACACGCCCTCCACGTCCAGGACGCTCTCGTGGCCGGTCAGGCGGTCGCGCAGGCGGACACCGGTCACCTTGGACTCCCCCAGGACCTCGGTGACCTCGCTGTTCCACACGAAGCGGATCTTCTCGTTGTCGAAGGCGCGCTTCTGCATGATCTTGCTGGCCCGCAGCTCCTCGCGGCGGTGCACCACGGTGACCGACTTGGCGAAACGGGTCAGGAAGGTGGCCTCCTCCATGGCGGTGTCGCCGCCGCCGACCACGACGATGTCCTTGTCGCGGAAGAAGAAGCCGTCACAGGTGGCGCACCAGGAGGTGCCGCGGCCGGAGAACTCCTTCTCCCCGGGGACCCCCAGCTCGCGGTAGCCCGACCCGGTGGCGATGATGACGGTCCGGGCCAGGTGGGTCTCGTCGCCGACCTTGACGACCTTGGGGTCGGCGGCCAGGTCGACCTCGGTCACGTCGTCGGCCACCAGCTCGGCGCCGAAGCGCTCGGCCTGCTTGCGCATGTTGTCCATGAGGTCGGGCCCCATGACCCCGTCGGGGAAGCCCGGGAAGTTGTCGACCTCGGTGGTGTTCATCAGCGCGCCGCCGGCGGTGATGGAACCCTCGAACACCAGGGGTTCGAGCGAGGCGCGCGCGGCGTAGATGGCCGCGGTGTAGCCGGCCGGCCCCGACCCGATGATGATTACGTTGCGGACGTCGCTCACGCTCGTCGGCCCTTCGTTCGCTGGGGGAGGTCACTTCCGCCCGTGACCCTGCGGGTAGATCGTTCCTCTCAACACAGGGTAGGCGCCCCCCATTCCCGCCCCCGCCAGACCCGCCTGTGACCTGTGCGGGCAAGAACTTGTGCGGAGCGGGGCCGAGGACGAGGCACGAGGGCGAGCGGGGTGTCCGGTGCCGGCGGCGCAGGGCCGCTGGCACCGGTGCAC
The DNA here is from genome assembly GCF_000341245.1 of Nocardiopsis halophila DSM 44494. Classification (GTDB taxonomy): domain Bacteria; phylum Actinomycetota; class Actinomycetes; order Streptosporangiales; family Streptosporangiaceae; genus Nocardiopsis_A; species Nocardiopsis_A halophila. The sequence continues at coordinate 531 of NZ_ANAD01000134.1, read as the reverse complement.
GCTCAGGGGCCGGCGACGGTGGCCGAGTCGAGCACGGCGTCCGCGGGGTCGCCGGAGGTGCACTCCGGGGAGACCACGGAGACCGTGTACGACCCCGAGCCGTCGTCGGTGTACATCACCCAGGCGGCCTCGGCCGATCCGTCCTCGGGCGCGTAGGTGGCGATGTCCACCAGGACGGGCGACGGGTCGCCCATCCCCTCCACGCACGAGGAGACGTCGGCGGGCACCTCCGCGGGCGACGGCAGGGACGAGGTTCCCGTCCCCTCCCCGTCGCCCTCAGGGGAGCCGGAGGCCGACTCAGGGACGGCCAGTGACAGCACCTCACCGGCCTGCTCCTCCAGGCCCGCCGCGGTGTACCCGGTGCCGCTCTCCACGAACTCCGGGCTGTAGGGCTTGATCGCATGGGGTTCACCGGTCCCCAGGCTGGTGGGACCGCCCTGCCCGGCCCCGTCGTCGCCCATGCCCCGCAACAGCGCCGCACCCCCGCCGAACACGAAGACGGCGGCGGCCGCGGCGGCGATGTAGGGCATC
>NZ_ANAD01000133.1 GCF_000341245.1 Nocardiopsis halophila DSM 44494 | reverse complement strand
CCCGTCGTCGCCCATGCCCCGCAACAGCGCCGCCCCCCCGCCGAACACGAAGACGGCGGCGGCCGCGGCGGCGATGTAGGGCATCCAGCGCGCCATGCCCCGGCGGCGCATCGGCACCACCTCGGCCGCACGCGAGCGGAGTTCCTCGGCGGCGTCGCCGTCGACGGTCCCGCCCGGCTCCTGTGCGGATCGGTCGTCGGAACCGGTGGACCCGTCGTCCTCGCCGGCGGCCGATGGGGTGCCGCCGCCGGGGGCCGGGTTCGCCCGCTCCGCGCGTATCGCCTCGTCCAGACGTCCCGTGACCGATTCGGGAAGCGGCGGGACCGGTGTCTCCGCCAGCAGCCGGGGGACATCGCCCAGAGCGGCCTGGATATCCGCGCACTGGGAGCATCCGGCCACGTGAGTCCGGACGGAGCGCTCTTCTTCGTCGTCGAGTAGCCCTTCGGCCGACAACGCGAGAGTCTCCGCGTCCACATGAGACGTCACGGTCTCCCGTCACCTCCTCTCGGGGATGTGACGTCTCGGGGGCGTTCAGGGTTCCGCAGGTGCGTCAGATAGGGAAGAAGTCTCGCCCGGCCGCGCGCGCACCGGCTCTTGACCGTGCCCGGGGCCACTTCGAGGATCCCGGCGGCCTCGTCGACGCGGTAGCCCATCATGTCCACCAGGACCAGCGCGAGGCGCTGCTCCGGGGGGATCTTGTCCAGGGCGGCGTGCACGTCCATCCGGGAGTCGCTGCGCCCCGCGGAGTCGGGGACCGACGCGGTGGCCTTGGCGCGCTCGTTGGAGAGCACGTCCAGGGTGGCGTCGTCGGTGGGCACGGCGGGGCGCACCATGCGGCGGCGCATCCGGTCGTGGCAGGCGTTCACCACGATCCGGTGCAGCCAGGTGCTCACCTGGGCCTCTCCGCGGAACCGGCCGGCGGCGCGGAAGGCGGACAGGAAGGCGTCCTGCAGCGCGTCGGCGGCCTCCTCCGGGTCGCCCAGCACACGGATCGCGACAGCCCACATGCGCTCGCGGTGGCGGCGGACCAGTTCGTCGAACGCCTTCTCGTCACCGCGAGCGTGTCTGGACAACAGCTCCTTGTCGGGGAGCTCTTGGACTGCGTCCATCACCCTCGTCACGATTTCCCGTGCAGCTCTACTTCGTTGATGCTCCCCCGCCATCCGCCGGCCTCGACCTGGGGGATATCAGTGAACCATATGAGCACGTAGCGACCTTTCGCAGGGTCGTCCAGCTCGATGGAGTTCTGTCCTTCGATGCCCGACTCCGAGGCGACGGGCTGCAGGGCGTCGAGGCTCTTGTCGTCGCCGACCCGGATCTCCACGTCGCTGCCTCCGGGACCGAGGTCCAGGTCGGCGCTGTGCAGCTCGACCGGGCCACCCATGTCGATCACCACGCCGATGCCGTTCTTGAGCAGGCCGAAGTCGACATCGTCGTACGTAGAGGTCTTCCACGCGGTGGAGGGGTCGCCGTCGATGGTCAGCTCGGCCTTGTCCGCGTGGTCGGCATCGCCGTCGCTGATGATCTGGGCGCTCTCCGGAGCCAGGGGGGAGATCTGGACCTCGTCCCCCTCGTCACCGTCCTTGCCGTCGGTCTCGGTGCTGCCCCCGGCCTCGGTGCCCTCGGTGCCGCCGCCGTCGCTCATGCTGGAGCCGATGTGCCAGGCGCCGACGACGACGCCGATGAACACGATGAGCGCCGCGGCGCCCATGAGGATCCGGGGCAGGGGGCTGTTGCCGCGCGGGCGGTCGCCCGCGGTCTGCTCGCGGGCGCGGCCGCCGCGGTCCCGCCCGCGGGAGCCGCCCGAGCGGTGCTCGGCGGAGGGGATCTGCCCGGTGTCACGCGAGGTGCCCCGCTCGGGAGCCGGCGCCGACGGGGCGGCGGCCGGGGAGACCGGGATCGGCACCAGGCGCGGCACGTCCGCCAGCGCCTCGGCCAGTTCGCGGGCGCTGCCCACCGGTCCGGGCCCCACCGGGGCCTGGAAGGCGGAGCGGCCCACCAGTTCGTCGAAGCGCGGCGGGACGCCGGAGGCGACCAGCGCGGGCCGCCGGGGCAGGCCGTCGACCAGCGGCGCCGGGGGCAGGTCCACCCGTCCGGGGCCCGGCCAGTGCCCGGTGAGCGCGGCGTACAGCAGCCGCCCCAGGCCCTGGGCGTCCTCCCGGGCGGGGTGTTCGGCGGCGATGCCGCGCAGCGCGGCGTCCACCCCGACGCCGGTCAGCTTGACCGCCCCGCCGACGCTCCAGATGAGCTTGTCGGGGGTGAGGTTGAGGTGGAACAGCCCGGTGGCGTTGGCCGTGGCCAGGGTCTCGGCCGCCTCGGCGACCAGGCCGGCGGCGCGCTCGGGCTCCAGCGGCCCCTGCTTGAGCAGGTCGGTCAGGGACTGGCCGACGACCCACTCCTCGACCACGTAGGGGGTGGGGCCCGTGTCGTCGGCGTCGAAGACCTGGGTGACACGGGAGTCGGCGATGCGGCTGGTGGCGCGGGCGGCACGGACGGCGTCCCCGGTCCGGGGGAAGCCTTCGGTGAAGGTCCACACCGCGACCAGGCGGGCGAGCGTCTCGTCGGTCGCCTTCCAGAAGGAGGCGCCTTCGGTCTGGCTCACCATTTCGTCTAGGCGGTAGCGGCCTGCGAGCCGCGCGCCCGGCTCGATCATGGAAGTGCTCATGCCGGGAGTGACGGACACGACGACCGGGGGGCCAGCGGGGCGGGCGCGAGGGGCGCCGGGGTGCCGTCAACGCTGGGGCCGGCCATGTCGGCGGTCCCTGACCTCCCTTCGGGCAGCTCGGAGATTCACGGGTGGGGCGGAGGAGAACTGCTGTTCCATGCTAGGACGCCTGGGCGGCGTCCCCGGAGGACAAGTACACCGCACCGAACGCACTCTGCCCTCCTTCCAGCGGTTACGTACGGTCATCCGGTCAGGGTGATCAGCGACGGAGTAGGCGGGTTCGTACCATACCGAAGAATGTTGTGACTTCCGTCACCCCGAGGCGGGGGGCGATGAGGACGAAGAGCAGGATCCCCACCAGGCCGCCCGCCAGGATGCCCAGCAGCGCGGGCAGATAGGTGCCCGGAAGCACCCCGAAGGCGAGGACCATGGCGACCCCGAAGATCGCGCTGGGCACCGAGGCGGCGTAGAGCAGCAGCAGGGTCCGCAGGGTGCGCCGCCCGTCCAGGCCGTTCAGCCGGCGCGCCAGCATGCGCCACGCCAGCACCGAGCCCACGATGTAGTACGTGCCGTAGGCCAGGGGAAGCAGCACCACAATGAGGTGCGGCGGGGCGGTGAACAGCAGGAGGACCGCCAGGGTCGCATGGGCCAGTTCCGCCGGGACCGCGATCAGCGACGGGGTGCGGGTGTCGCCCAGCGCGTAGAACACCCGCTGCTGCAGCTGGAACAGGGTAAAGGGGACGAGCATCACCGCGAACGCGGTGAGGATCCTGCCAACGCTTTGGGCGTCCTCCACCGACATGCTGCCGCGCGCGTACAGCAGCACGCAGAACGGGACGGCGAAGACCACCATCGCCACCGAGATCGGCACGATCAGCACCGAGGAGAGCCGGAAGCCCAGGGAGAAGTCGCGCCGCACCAGGTCCTTGCGCCCGTCGGCGACGTGCCCGCTCATCCGGGGCAGCAGCGCGGTGATCACCGAGACCGCGATGATCGCGTAGGGCAGCTGGTAGATCAGCGAGGCGTACTGGTAGGCGGCGTAGCCCGCGCCGGCCGCCGACTCCCCGGCCTCGGCCGCCCGCACCCCCGCCCGGGTCGCCACGTTGGTGGTGACGAGCATGCCGGCCTGCACCACGCCGATGTAGAGCATCATCCAGCCGGCGGTGCGCACCGCCTCGCCCAGCCCGGAGCCGCGCAGGTCCAGCCGCGGCCGCCAGCGGAACCCGGCCCGCCACAGCGTCCACACCAGCACTGCCATCTGCACCACCTGGGCGGCGGCGGTGCCCACGCCCAGGATGGTCAGGTCGGACCGGGTGATGGACTCGGGGGAGTTGCCGGGGCCGGCCACCCACAGGAACAGCCCGCCGGCGGCGATCACCACCAGGTTGTGCAGGATCGGCGCCCACATGGGGGCGGCGAAGTGGTTGCGCGCGTTCAGCATCGCGCTGGCGATGCCGCTGGCGCCGATGAAGAAGATCTGCGCCAGCAGGAAGCGCGCCAGGTAGACCGCCACGTCGTGCTGGGCGCCGGTGAACTCCCCGGCGTAGAGGCGGATCAGCCACTCCGCGGCCAGGATCGCCACGAGCGAGATCACGAACAGCGCCAGGAGCATGGCCGTGAACAGCCGCTGCTCGGTGGCGTTCCCCCCGTCGGCGTCGCCCTTGCGCCGCTTGACCAGGAACGGCACGAACACGCTGGCGAGCAGCCCGCCGATGAGCAGGTCGTAGACGGCGAAGGGGACCGAGTTGGCGGTCTGGTAGGCGTCCCCGAGCAGCTGCGTGCCCAGCGCCGAGGCGAGCACCACGGTGCGGCCGAAGCCGGTGATGCGGGAGACGACGGTGCCCACCGCCATGACCGCGCTGGAGCGCATCAGGTCGCCCGGCGCGGAGTGCGCCGCGCCGCCGATCTCGTCGCCCTCCTCGCCGACGCGGTCCGCGGTGCCCAGGTCGCCGATGGACGAGGGGTCGCGGACGGTGGTCAGGCCGGATTCGGGCGGGGCGGAGGGCTCGTCCCGTTCAAGGGTGTCGAGCACCTCTTCGGGCATGAGGAGCCCGTTGCGGTGCCGATCCTCGTGGTTGGACTGGTCGTTGGCCACGGGGCTGCAATCTGGTCGGGGGAGGGGCGGTTCGGTGTCCGGCCGCGCCTCGACGGACGCGGGTGGCCGTTGGGCCCGATGGAGGGGAGGCAACGAGGATACGGGCCCAGGCGACGGACGCGCGCCACCGGGGGCGGCCGCGGCCGGAGTCGGTCACACCGGACCGGAGGGGCGCCTCCTCAGCGCCCCAGCCGCGCCCGTACCAGCCCGATCACCGACTGCAGCTCCGCGATCCGCAGCAGCCGCGCCGCACCGAGGAACAGCACCGCCCCCAGGAGGGAGCCGGCGATCGGCGCGCCCAGGTTGGTCGCCAGCCCCTCGCCGAACTGCCGGGAGAACAGCCACAGCACGCCGATGGCCGCGCCGACCGCCGGGGCCGCGGCCAGGTGCAGCCGCACCAGGGTGCCCAGGATGCGCCGTCCGTCCAGGCCGCCGAGCCGGGCGCTGAGGATGGTCCCGGCGATGATCAGCCCGGACACGAAGGAGAGCATGAACCCGGCGGCGACCCCGACGACCACGAGGTTCGGCGGGAGCAGAAGGAAGGCGCAGACCGCCAGGGTGCCGTGCACCGCCACGTTGGCGATGCTGATCATCGCCGGGGTGCGGGTGTCGCTCATCGCGTAGAAGACCCGCAGCATCAGCTGGAAGATGCTGAAGGGCACCAGTCCCAGCGACATGACGGCCAGCACGATGCCGATGTTGTGCGCGTCGGCGGTCGAGGTGGAGCCGCGGGCGAACACCACCACCGACAGCTGCACCGCGTACACCGCCATCGCCAGCGACAGCGGCACCAGGACCAGCGCCGAGACCCGCAGGGTGCGGGAGAAGCCGTCGCGGACCTCGTTCCACAGCCCGTCGTGGGCCTGGGCGCTCATCCGGGGCAGCAGCACGGTGATGAGCGAGACCGCGATGATCGCGTAGGGCAGCTGGAAGAGCTGGTAGGCGTAGTTGTAGGCGGTCAGCCCGGCGCCGACGCCGTACCCCTCCTGCACGCTCTCGCTGCCGGCCCGGGTGGCGATGTTGGTGGTGATGAGGAAGCCGACCTGGGTGGTGACGGTGTAGAGGAACATCCACCCGGCGGTGCGCAGCGCCTCGCCCAGGCCCGACCCGCGCAGGTCCAGGCGCGGGCGCCAGCGGAACCCGGTCCGCCACAGGGCGGCGACGAGCGCGACCGTCTGGGCCGCCATGCCGCAGGCGGTGCCCAGGCCGAGCAGGGTCAGCTCGCCTTGGGAGACGTTCTCGGGGGTGCGGCCGGGCAGCGCCACCCAGACGAAGGCCAGGCCCACCGAGATGATCACCAGGTTGTTCAGCACCGGGGCCCACACCGGCGCGCCGAACCGGTCGCGGGTGTTGAGCATGGCGCTGATCAGGCCGCTCAGCCCGACGAAGAAGATCTGGGCGAGCAGGAAGCGCGCCAGGTAGACGGCGACCTCCATCTGCTGCCCGGTGAACCCGCCGGCGTAGAGCTCCAGGAGCCACCGGGCGGAGGCGACGGCCACCGCGCTGACCACGAAGAGCAGCACGACGGCGGCGGTGAACAGCCGGTCCTCGGTGGCCCTGCCGCCGTCGGCGTCGCTCTTGCGCCGCTTGACCAGGAAGGGGATGATCACGCTCGCCATCAGGCCCTGGATCAGCAGGTCGTTGATGATGAACGGGATCGTGTTGGCGGTGTTGTAGGCGTCGCCGAGCAGCTGGGTGCCGAGCGCGGCGGCCAGCACGATCGTGCGGACGAACCCGGTGATGCGGGAGGCCATGGTGCCGACCGCCATGACGGCGCTGGAGCGCATGGCGCCGCCCGTGGAGCCGGAGCCGGACTCCGCGCCCTCCCCAGGGGTGCCGGATTCGTCGCGTCCCTCGGCGGTGTCCGTTGCCACCGGATCGGTCCCCTTCACTGGTCGCCCTTGCGGTCCTGCTCGCCGTCCGCCTGCTCGGCCAGGCCGTCCTGGTCGGCCGTCGGCTCCTCGTGCCCCTCCTGCGGGCCCTGCTCCTCGTGGTCGTCGCCCTGGGCCTCGCCCTTCTTCTCGGACTCGGCGCTCCCGCTCTCAGGCCCGTCGCCCTCGGCCCCTTCGCCATCGGGGNCCCGCCGGCGGCCGCCGCGCGCTTGCGCGCCCACTTGCGCATCGCGCGCGGCGCGAGCGCGGTGATGAGCACCAGGGCGCCGATGCCGCTGATGATGATCGCCTGGTAGCCCAGGCCTGTCGCGTTGACCGGAGTGATGCTCTCCTCGGAGGAGATCGGCTCGCCCTGGGTGTTCTGCAGGCTGAGGTAGAGCATCGTCCGGCCGTTGATGCGCGCCTCCAAGGGCACGTACACCGTCGTCTTGCGGCCGGGGCCGATCTCCATCTCGTCCGTATAGTCCTGCACCTTCAGGCGCTCGGGGTTCTCCGAGAACATCGAGAGCTTGATCCGGACCGTCTCGTCCTCGCCCTGGAGATCGTTGGCGATGATGACGCCGATGGTCCCGGTCTTGCTGGCGAGCGCCACCGGCTCGGTCGGCACGATGCGCACGCTGCCCAGGCCGTTGCGCACCGAGGTGCCGATCAGGCCGACAGAGCGCGCGGCCCGGGACTCCTCGTCGCGCCAGGCGGCCGACTCGGCGCGCAGCACCGCGGGGCGGTAGGGGTCGACGTCCTCCACCAGGATGCTGTTGAAGAGGCGCACGGAGCCGCGGATCTCCTTGACCTGGTCCATGTGCTCCTGGCCGAGCCGCGCCTCGGCGGTCGCGTCGCCCCCGGCGGGGCCGCGCCGCTCGCTCTCGCCCCCGGGCGCCTCGACGTCGGACAGCTCGACCGGGCTGAGCCACGGCAGTTCGCGGGAGTCCTCCAGGACACCGGAGGCGAAGTCCCCGCCCGGGTTCCAGGTGGTCGGCGGCATCGCGACCACGGTGCGGTCCTCGCCGGTGTGCTCGGCGCTGATCATCGCGGTCTCGGCGATGAAGCGCTGCCGGGCCAGGGCGGCCTCGCCGGGGGAGCGGCTGGGCTCTCCCAGCGCCTCGGTGATCCCGGGGTCGGCGACGATCCCGGTCGCGTCGTCCTCGCCGTCCACCGGCAGCGGGGCCGCCGCGGCGGGGGTGTGCTCCACCCAGGGCTGGGCGGGCATCGCGGTCTCGGACACCAGGAAGGACTCGGCGCCCTGGGCGGTGTAGTAGTCCAGGGTGGCGGCGTCGATGAGGCCGCCGGGGGGCAGCGCGTAGGAGGTGTCCGCCTCCCGGCCGAGGGTGTGCCGCAGGGTCGCGTCCCGCAGTTCCACGGCCGCGTCGAGATCGTCCTTCAGGTCGGCGCCGAGCAGCGCGGACACGTCCGGGTTCGCGTAGGGGGTGGCGACCAGGGGGGCGTCCTCGAGCGCGTCGGCGGTCTGGTCGAGCCAGACGCGGGCCCCCGGGTCGGCCTCGACGGTGCGCACCGGCAGGGTGTCGCCCTTGCCGGGGACGTCGGTGTCCTCCAGGACGCTGTAGGACCCGCTCGCCATCCGCTCGATGTCGGCGAGCAGACCGGGGTCCACCGCCCACGTCACCGGGGTGCGGTCCTCGTCCCCGCCGTCGCCCTCGCCCGCGTCCCCGGCCTCGGTGTCGGCGTCGGCGCCGGCCGAGGGGGAGGCCGAGGGCTCCTCCCCGTCTTCGCCTTCCCCGGAGTCTTCCTCGGTCCCCTCCGCCTCGTTCGGGTCCAGGGTCAGGGAGCCGTCCTGCGCGCCCGCGGTGAGCAGCCGCCCGAGCCTGCCCTGGGCGCCGACGCTGGCCGCCAGGTCGGTGCTGAGGAAGGTGTCGTCGTCGGTGCGCCGGGGGTAGTCCATGAGCGGCCACACCCAGGCGATCTCGACGGGGGAGGGGGCGCCCCCCGACCCCTCGTAGGCGAGGAACGTGCGTACCGACGCCAGGGCGCCCTCGTCGGAGTCGAGCGCCTCGACGGCGACGGGGTAGACCCCGAAGCCGTCCAGGTCCAGGTCGGCCGCGTCGGCGCTGATCCGGAAGGAGGCCGTCTCGCCCGGCTCCAGGGGGTCGTCGAGCTCGTCGGCCGGGCCGTAGGCCGGGGTGCGCTCGTCGGCGGCACCGTCGACCGAGGCGAATTCGCCCAGCTGGGAGCGGTCGTTGAAGGGGTAGCCGGAGTAGCGCATCCGCACGCTCACCGACTCCAGCACGTCCTCGGTGGTGTTGGTGACCTGCCCCTCGATGCGCACGGTGCTGTCGGCGTCCACCGCCCGGGGGGTGATCTCCTCGACGAGCAGCGGGTCCCGCCCCTCCCGCTCGGTCGGGGCCGAGGGCGCCTGAGCAGGGTTGAACGCGGCCAGTGACGGGAGCAGGACCGCGGTCGTGGCCACGACCGCGCCCAGATGAGCAAATCGACGCACGCCAGAAGGTTTCCAGTCGGGATTGACGGTGGCCAGCGGGTATGCCGCGCTTGGTGGACGCCGTGGCCCGTAAGCATGCGCCACCGCATCGGGGGAATGCAGAGCGGTCGCGCTATCGGTCCTGACGATACCCCCTCAGGGGGCCCGTCCCGAAGTAGCGCCCGGGCGCGTGCGCACGGGTCGTCCGGGAGCGCGCCGATTCGCACCACCCGGGCGCGCCGCCTACCCTCTCTTGATGTGTCGAACACTTCGCTCCCTGGCCAGACCCCGTCCGCCGAACCCCTCGCCGACCAGGGCGAGGCCGTCGCGCGCCTGTTCGCCACGGTCGACCCGGCCGTGGCCGAGCTGGGCGAGCGGTTCGCCGCCGCCGGGTACGAACTGGCCCTGGTGGGCGGCCCGGTCCGGGACGCGCTGCTCGGGCGCGAGGTGCACGACCTGGACCTGACCACCGACGCGGTGCCGCAGCGCATCCTGGAGCTGGTGGAGGGCTGGGCCGACGCGGTGTGGACCGTGGGCATCGACTTCGGCACGGTGGGGCTGCGCCGGAAGGGCGTGCAGCTGGAGGTCACCACCTACCGCAGCGAGTCGTACTCGCCCAAGTCGCGCAAGCCCGAGGTGGACTACGGCACCTCCCTCGACGAGGACCTGGTGCGGCGCGACTTCACCGTCAACGCGATGGCGGTGCGCCTGCCCTCCCGGGAGTTCTGCGACCCGTTCGGCGGCCTGGAGGACCTGGGCGCCCGCCGGCTGCGTACCCCGGGGCGGACCGAGGACTCCTTCGGCGACGACCCGCTGCGCATCATGCGCGGGGTGCGCTTCGCCGCCCAGCTCGGCTTCACGCTCGCGCCGGAGGTGCGCGAGGCGGCCGCCTCCATGGCCGACCGCCTGAAGATCGTCTCGGCCGAGCGGATCCGCGACGAGCTGAGCAAGCTGATGGTCAGCCCGGCCCCGCGGACGGGCGTGGAGCTCATGGTGGACCTGGGCATCGCCGCCTACGTGCTGCCGGAGATCCCCAGGCTTCGCCTGGAGATCGACGAGCACCACCGGCACAAGGACGTCTACGAGCACTCGCTGACCGTGCTCGACCAGGCCATCGACCTGGAGCGGAGCCGGGGTATGGAGCCCGACCTGGTGCTGCGCCTGGCGGCGCTGCTGCACGACGTCGGAAAGCCCAAGACCCGGGCGTTCGAGTCCGGGGGCCGAGTGACCTTCCACCACCACGAGGTGGTCGGGGCCTCGATGAGCAAGAGCCGGCTGAGCGCGCTGCGCTTCTCCAAAGAGGTGGTGAACGACGTCAGCAAGCTGGTCGCGCTCCACCTGCGGTTCCACGGCTACGGCAAGGGGGAGTGGACCGACTCGGCGGTGCGGCGCTACGCCCGCGACGCCGGGCACCTGCTGGAGCGGCTGCACGTGCTGACCCGCGCCGACTGCACCACCCGCAACCGCCGCAAGGCGGCCGCGCTCGCCCGGGCCTACGACGACATCGAGCGGCGGATCGACCGGCTCGCCGAGGAGGAGGAGCTGAACAAGATCCGCCCGGACCTCGACGGCAATGAGATCCAGCGGATCCTGGGCATCAAGCCGGGCCCGCTCGTGGGCAAGGCGTACCGGTACATGCTCGAGCTCCGGCTGGAGAACGGCCCCATGGAGCGGGAGACCGCGGAGGCGGAGCTGAAGTCCTGGGCGCGTGAACAGGGCATCACCGAGGACTCCTGAGGCCTGATCCTCGCCGCCCCATGGGGATGTCCCTATGGGGTCTTCTCGTCGTGTCGACTTCGCGCCACATCCACTCAGAGACACGTCCGCCTCGGGGCGCGTCCATGTCACGCCGCTGCGCGCCGTCGGCGCCCGGCCGCTTCGCTGAGGGCGTCCGACGGAAATCCGTTGACTTCCAGGCTCCGATCGCGCATGGTTTCTGCGGCCGGGCGAGACGGATGCCGTCCCGCTCAGGGAAGTCCCCGCACGGCCGACGTGAGGAGAGTGCGTGCTGATTCTCGGGCGCTGAAGCGCCGCCCTAATCGGGCGGCCTTGTGCCAAGGACGCCATCGAGAAGGGAGCACGCACCATGACCCACGTATATCCGCGTACTCAGGGGGCCCGCGGTCGGAACTCCGACCGGAACCCTGCCGGGAACCCCGCCCCGGGCCTCAACGCGAACTCCGGGGTCGTCGTCGCCGAAGCCGTGAAGCGCTATGTCGACCGCGTCGTCCTGGACCGGGTGTCCTTCACGGTCCGGCCCGGCGAGCGGGTCGGCGTGATCGGCGACAACGGGTCCGGAAAGTCCACGCTGCTCCGCCTGCTCTCCGGTAAGGAGGAGCCCGACGCCGGATCGGTCGGGACCCGAGCGCGGGGCGGCGTGGGGTACCTGGCCCAGACGCTGGACCTGCCCCCGCACGCGACCGTCTCCGATGCCGTCGACCTCGCCCTCGCCGACCTCCGTTCGCTCGAGCGGCGGATGCGCTCCGCCGAGCGCGCGCTCGCCGCGCCCGACGGCACGGCGGACCCGGCCGCCTTGGAGGAGTACGGACGGCTGGTCGAAGAGTTCGAGGCGCGGGACGGGTACGGCGCCGACGCGCGCGTCGACACCGCCCTGGCCGCGCTGGGGCTGCCCGGCCTCGACAGGGGCAGGGCGGTCGGTACGCTCTCCGGCGGCCGGCGGTCCCGTCTCGCCCTGGCGGGGGTGCTCGCCGCCGATCCGGAGCTGCTGCTGCTGGACGAGCCCACCAACGACCTGGACGACGGGGCCGTGGCGTGGCTGGAGGAGCGGCTCCGGCGGCACCGGGGGACCGTCGTCGCGGTCACCCATGACCGGGAGTTCCTGGACCGGGTCACGACCGCGATCCTGGAGGTCGACGCCGACCTGCGGCGGGTGCGGCGGTACGGCGACGGCTACACCGGGTACCTGCGGGCCAAGGCGGCCGAGCGGGAGCGGTGGGCGCGGGAGCACGAGGAGTGGAGGCACGAGGTGGCGCGCCAGCGGTCACTGGTGGCGTCCAACGCCTTCCGGATGGACGCGATCCCGCGCCGGCAGGTCAAGGCCGCGTTCGGGCACGGCGCGTTCAAGCTGCGCTCGCGCGACCACGGTGCGGCGAGCCGTATCCGGATGGCGCAGGGCCGGCTGGAGCGGCTGAGGGCCCACCCGGTGCCGCCCCCGCCGGAGCCGCTGCGTTTCGCCGCGCGGATGGCCGTTCCTCCACAGGGTGTGGACGCCGATCGGGCCGCTCCGGCGGCGGTGGAGGCCGAAGGGGTGGACGTTCCNCGGGCGCCCCCTGCCGCAGGGGCGCCGTCTCCTGGTGACCGGGCCCAACGGGGCCGGGAAGACCACCCTCCTGCGCGTGCTCGCCGGGGAACTGGCACCCGGCTCCGGTCGGGTCCGGGTCGCAGGGCGCGTCGGGCACCTGCAGCAGCAGGTGGGGGAGGACGGCCGGGGACGGTCGGAGGCGACCCTGCTGGACGCCTTCGCCGACGGCCTGGCCGGACACCCCGAGGACCACGCCGGCGCCCTGCTGGCACTGGGGTTGTTCCGTGAGGAGGACCTGCACCGCCCGGTCGGTGTGCTGTCCGTCGGCCAGCGGCGCCGTCTGGAGCTGGCACGGCTGGTCACCCGGGAGTACGACGTGGTGCTCCTGGACGAGCCGACCAACCACCTGTCGCCGCTCCTGGTGGAGGAGATGCAGCAGGCCCTCGCCGACTACGCGGGGGCGGTGGTGGTCACCACGCACGACCGCCGTATGCGCGCGGCGTTCGAAGGGCCGGAGCTGCGCCTGGAGCCGGTGAAGGAGAGCTGAGGACGGGCCCCGCGGCGCCATCGCCGCGGAGCCCCGTCGCCATGCCGTTCTCCCGCCTTCGCGACTTCCCGCCTTCGCGACATGTCGACCCCGTGAAGAGAGGAGAACGGGGAAGGCGGGCGCCTGTCGGGACGTTCCGGCGGTCCGCCATCATCGGCCCATGTCCTTTTCAGCGAACCGGCGGCCGACGGGCTCAGAGCGGCCGGACGCCCCGTCCGAAACCGGCTCCCGTGCGAACGGCCCCGTGGTGATGCGCGCGGGAGGCGGCGGATTCACCGCCGCCGCCGCTCTGCTGGCCGTCGTCGCCGCGACCGTGGGCGGCCTGGGCTACGGCACCGTCCACGCACTCCGGACGGAGGGGGTCGGCGCCCTGTGGTCCGACGGCTACCTCTTCCACCGGGTGCTCGTTCTGGGGGTGCTCGTCGGCCTGCTGTTCGCCCTTTACCGGGTGCCGCGCCGCCGGACCCGCTGGACCGTCGACGTCCTCCCCGGAGGGCTGGACATCGATGAGGAGCGGCGGTGGTGGTCGCCCGGTGGACGGGCCCATGTCCCCTGGGAGGCCGTGCGGGTGGTCAGCGCGCGCGAGGTGGGCTACACCGAGGGGAACAGGAACGGGGTCAGGCGCCCGGTGCTGGACGTCTACCTCCGCAGGGAGGTGCCCGGCCTGCCCGACGCGGCGCGTGCCGAGCGGGTCCCGCCCGACAAGGTCGACGTGGGCGAGGTGGCCGCGGACGCGTCCGCATCGGGAGACGGCCGCGCGCTGCGGGTGCGGCTGGGCGGCGCAGGCGCCGAGTCCGAGAAGGCGGTCCGGGCGCTCACCCCGCTCGTCTCCTCGGTCCGCCCCGACCTCTTCCCCTCGGGCCTCCAGGCCGAGCAGTGGTTCGTCCCGGAGTACGACCACCGCGCACCGGCCTCCGCCGTGCCCGCCTCCGCGTCCTCGGGGGAGCCGGGGGACCCGGGGGAACGGCGGCCGCTCTCCGGCGCACCGGTGTTCGTCGACCATCGGCACACGCTTGTGAACGTGCTGGGGCGGATCGCTCTCTGGGCCGCCGTGTTCGCCGGCTCGGCATTCCTCGCGTCCAACCCGTTCGGCTGGGGGACGCTCCTGGCCGGCCTGCTGTCTCTCGTCCTTCTCGTGCCGGTGTTCTTCAGCACGGTGGCCTTGGCCGTCGCCCTGTGGACGCTCCCGCGCGCCACCGCGCCCGTCGGCGTGCGCGTTGGAGAGGACGGGATCGCCTTCATCCGGAAGAGGACCATGCGGCCGCGGGCCACCGTGACGACCGAGGTGCCATGGGAGCGGGTTCAGGCCGTCGCCGCCCGCGAGAGCCGCGACGTGCGCACCACCGCGGATTACTCCCGGACGGAGGTGATCGACATCTTCCTCAAGGGGGAGGACCGACTGGGCACCTGGGGCGTTCCGGGTGTGGGCCTCCGGCTCACCGCGGCAATGCAGAAGCGGCCGGATTCGTCCGCCGTGGCGCGACTGGTCGACTTCCCCGCGGCACGCCTGAGGATCACCGCCCCGGCCGTGAAAGAGGCCGACCTCCGCTCCCAGATGCACGCCCTTGACGACGAGTCCCTCCGGCCCGAGCGCGCGCCCCGGTCCCACCTGCGCGCCGCCCTGCTCGCCTTCCGCCCGGACCTGTGCCACGGATTCCGCACCCCGCCACCGGCGTGACCGTCGGTGTGACCGCCGGAGCGAGCGCGGAGGCGCGCTCAACCCACCGGGGCCTCCTCGTCCCTGCCGACATCCCGCCTGGAGGCGCGGACCGTCCAGGCACCGGCCATGGCGACGTACACGGCCGCCATGGCGAGGATGACCGGGACGCTCTCCCCAGAAGGCGGGACCGTGGCGGCCGCGAACCCTGCCGCGGCGACGAAGGCGGCGTTGAACAGCATGTCGTAGACGGAGAACACGCGTCCCCGGAAGGCGTCGTCGACATGTCGCTGAACCAGCGTGTCGACGGTGACCTTCACCCCCTGCGACACCACCCCCAGGCCGAAGGCGGCGACCGGGAACAGGGCGGGGGACAAGGGGAGCCCGAAGACCAGCAGGACCACGGCGCCGAAGGCGAGCAGCCCCGCGATCCAGGCCGAGGGGCCCATCCGGGCCGTCGCCCACGGTGTCGCCACCGCACCGGCGAGGAACCCGACCGCCGAGGCCGACAGGGCGGCGCTGAACCCGGCCAGTCCGGCCACGCCCCCGGAGGTGAAGGTGTTGTTGTAGAGCAGCAGCGTCATCAGCGTGGAGATGCCGAAGACGAAGCGGTGCCCGGCGATCGTCGCCAGACCGTCGCGGGCCGGCGGCCGCCCCCGGATGTGCCGGGCACCGTCGGCCAGGCCCGAGACCGTGCCCCGCAGCGCCGCGCGCACCCGGGGCGGCGCGTCCTCCAGGTCCGGGCCGAGCTCGCGCCGGCCCAGCGTGAGGGCGAGGGCCCCGGCGGCCGCGAACAGCACCCCGGCGGCGGCCAGCACCGCCGCGGTCCCCGCCGGGCCGTCCCCGGCGGGGATGCGCAGTCCCGCACCGGCGGCCGCGCCCAGGAAGCTCGCCGCGGTCCCGCAGGTCGGGGTGACCGCGTTGGCCATCATCAGCCGGTCGCGCGCCACCACGTGCGGCAGCGCGGCCGACAGCCCGGCCAGGAAGAACCGGTTGACGCTGAGCAGTACCAGCGCGGCGAACAGGAACGGCGCCCCGTCCGCGCCGACCGCCACCAGCACCGCGGTGGCCGCCGCCAGTCCGCCCTTGGTCAGGGCCGACACCAGGAGCACCTGGCGGCGCGACCAGCGGTCGATGAGCACCCCGGCGAACGGCCCGACCACCGAGAACGGCAGGAGCAGCACGGCGAACGCCGCCGCGACCCCGCCCGCGGTGGTGTGCTGCTCGGGGGAGAAGAACACGTACCCGGCCAGCCCCGCCTGGTACATCCCGTCGGCGAACTGCGAGACGACCCGGGTCGCGAAGAGGCGGCGGAAGCGGTCCCCGCGCAGCACGGTCCGCAGATCACCGAAGAACGACACGCGCCAAGCGTACGGCGGCCCTGGACACGACGAGGGGGCCGCCCCTGCGGGGCGGCCCCCTGAACGGCGCTCGGGTGCCCGGGCCCCCGGTCGCCCTGTCGACTCGGGGACAGAGCGACCGGGCGACACGTGGATCTGCCGTTTCGCCGACTCGCCGACTCGCCGACACGTCGATTCGGCCGCTCGTCGGTCAGTCGCCGTGTCGGCCCGGGGCCGGGGCGGCTGGCCGCCCCGGCCGGCTCAGCGGTCGGCCTCGCCCTCGATGAACCGCTCGACCCGGTTGTGCGCCTCGCTGTCGCTGTACTGCTCCGGCGGGGACTTCATGAAGTAGGAGGACGCCGAGAGGATCGGCCCGCCGATGCCGCGGTCCTTGGCGATCTTGGCGGCGCGGATCGCGTCGATGATGATCCCGGCGGAGTTGGGGGAGTCCCACACCTCCAGCTTGTACTCCAGGTTCAGCGGCACGTCGCCGAACGCCCGCCCCTCCAGGCGGATGTAGGCCATCTTGCGGTCGTCCAGCCACGGCACGTGGTCCGAGGGGCCGATGTGCACGGCGCCCGCGTTCAGCTCGTGCGGGATCTGCGAGGTGACTGACTGCGTCTTGGAGGTCTTCTTGGACTCCAGGCGCTCGCGCTCGAGCATGTTCTTGAAGTCCATGTTGCCGCCGAAGTTCAGCTGGTAGGTCCGGTCGACGACGACGCCGCGGTCCTCGAACAGCTTGGACATCACGCGGTGCGTGATGGTGGCCCCCACCTGGGACTTGATGTCGTCGCCGACGATCGGCACGCCGGCCGCCTCGAACTTGGCCGCCCACTCGGGGTCGGAGGCGATGAACACCGGCAGCGCGTTGACGAACGCCACACCGGCGTCCACGGCGCACTGGGCGTAGAAGCGGTCCGCCTCCTCCGAGCCCACCGGCAGGTAGCTGACCAGGACGTCGGCCTTGGCGGCCTTGAGCGCGGCGACCACGTCCACGGCGTCCTCGGCGGACTCCTCGATGGCCTCGCGGTAGTACCGGCCCAGGCCGTCGAAGGTGGGGCCGCGCTGGACGGTCACGCCGGTCGGCGGGACGTCGCAGATCTTGATGGTGTTGTTCTCGCTGGCGGAGATGGCGTCCGACAGGTCGTGGCCGACCTTCTTGGCGTCCACGTCGAAGGCCGCGACGAACTCCACGTCCCGCACGTGGTACGGCCCGAACTCGACGTGCATGAGGCCCGGGACCCGGGTCTGCGGGTCGGCGTCCCGGTAGTAGTGGACGCCTTGGACGAGCGACGCCGCACAGTTGCCGACGCCCACGACGGCTACGCGTACCGAACCCATTGGTCCTTGCTCCTTCTGATCCGTTGACGTGGAATGCGCGGCGCCCTCAGGGCGCCGCGCTCTGCGGCACGGGGCCGCCTCACCGCCGGCGTCCGCCCGGGGGCGCGGTGCCCCGAGGCGGAACGGAGGCGCCGGTACCGACACCGGCGCCTCCGTCCCGCCCGGCGCACCACAGCTCCCGCTCGATCAGGCCGTCGAGCCAGTCCACCTCGCGCTGGACGGTCTCGGCCCGGTGCCGGTGCAGTTCGTATGTGTAGGGGTCGCCCCGCTCCGAGAGGCCCTCCATGCGGTCGTGCAGCCCCTGCAGCCGCTCCAGCATCCGGTCCCGGCGCCCGCCGAGGATGCGGAGCCGGACGTCGGAGCCGAGGCGGCCGAAGAGCGAGAAGCGCACGCCGAAGCAGTCGTCGTCGTTGTCGGCCGGGGCGCTCTGGGAGAGCAGGCGCTCCAGCGCGCCCCGGCCCGGCCCTGTAAGGCGGTAGACGATGCGCGAGCGCTTGCCCCCGGCGTCCCGCCGCGGCTCGGCGGCCTCCACCAGGCCGTCCTCCAGCAGGTGCCTCAGGCAGGGGTAGAGCGACCCGTAGGAGAAGGCCCGGAAGGCGCCCAGCTCCCGGTTCAGGCGCTTGCGCAGCTCGTAGCCGTGCATGGGGGCCTCGGAGAGGTGGCCGAGGACGGCGAGTTCCAGGACTCGCGCTCTGCGCGTGCTCACCGCCGCACCTCCTTCGGCCGATCCTCGTCGTCGACTACCCGCACGGCCGCTCCGCCGCGCATTGACGTCAGCTTCGGAGGCGGCCGTTCTGTTCCCGACGCCCCCCCGCCGGGCGTGGAACGTGAACATACACGTGCTTTATGCGCGTATGACTATATCCAGTCGATATAGGTCTCCGGGTGCACGGTGAGCGGTACGGGGTGTACCCGTGCACGTCACGTAGTATTTCCGGGACCGTTTCTCTACCTGAACGAGATGTCGGCCCGAGAGGCGTCCCCCGCCGACAGTGACCGCCGCGCGGCCGAGGCAGGCCCCTCCTCCTGGCTCCCGCAGGCGAGTGAGGATGCTTGTGAACAAGGGACGTCAGGAGGCGCGGACCGCGGCCGAGGGGGAGGCGCTCCCCACATGGCGGCGCGTCCTGCACTGGGTGCTCATGGGGGTCTCCGCCCTCGTCGTCGCGGGGGCCGCGGCGTTCACCGTCGCCTACGCGCTCACGCCGGGGCCCTCGAACCTGCAGCCCCAGGGGGACGCGGCCGTCTCGGCCTCGCAGATCCACTACGCCGACGGCTCCAAGGCCACGACCACCGGCAGCGTCAACCGCACCAAGGTCACCCGGGACCAGATCCCCGACACCGTCGTCAACGGTGTCCTGGGCGCCGAGCAGCGCAACTTCTACAAGACGCCGGGCGTATCGATCTCCGGGACCACCAGGGCCGTGCTCAGCGGCGGCGAGGCCGGCGGCGGGTCCACCATCACCCAGCAGATGGCCCGCAACTACTACGACGGCCTGTCCCAGGAGCGCACCTACACCCGCAAGATCAAGGAGATCTTCATCTCCTTGAAGGTCGCACAGCGGATGAGCCCGGACGAGATCATCACCCAGTACCTGAACACGGTCTACTTCGGCCGCAACGCCTACGGGGTGCAGGCCGCCGCCCAAGCCTACTTCGACAAGGACGTCGGCGAACTGGACCAGGCCGAAGGCGCCTACATCGGCGCGCTCATCCAGCGCCCGAGCGACTTCACCGACCCCGAGCCCGGCTCCGAGGCCGAGCAGGACCTCCGCGCGCGCTGGCAGTACGCGGTCGACGGCGCCGCAGAGGCCCACGAGGTCGACTCCGACCACGGCATCACCCGGGAGGAGGCCGACTCCCTGGAGTTCCCCGAGACCGTCCCCTGGGAGCCGGGCGCCGGGTACTCCGACCCGTCCGAGGGCTACATCCGCGACGCGGTGGTCCGGGAGCTCGCCGACCGCTACGACCTGACCGACCAGCAGATCGCCACCGGCGGCTACACGGTGCAGACCTCCCTGGACAAGGACCTGATGGAGGCCGCGGCCTCGGCCTTCGACGACACCCTGGGCGAGGTCCCCGAGGGCACTGTCGAGGGGCTGGCCGCGGTGGAGCCCGAGAGCGGCGAGATCAGGGCCTTCCACGGCGGGAGCGACCCGGTCAACGACACCGACAACTCCCTGGGGCAGCGGGCCCAGGCGGGGTCGGCGTTCAAGCCCTACGCGCTGGCGGCCGGCCTGGAGGACGGCAAGAGCCTCAACAGCGTCTACGACGGCAGCTCGCCGCAGTCCTTCCCCGGGCTCACAGCGCCGGTGCGCAACGACTCCGGGCGCAGTTTCGGCCCGGTCAGCCTGCTGGAGGCCACGGAGAACTCGGTCAACACCGCCTACGTCGGGCTGACCGTCGACATCGGCCCGGAGAAGGTGCGCGACGCCGCCGAGGCGGCCGGCATCCCCGAGAAGCAGTTCGAGACCGCCGGGCTGGGGCCCAACATTGCGCTGGGCACCTACCAGGTGACCGCCCTCGACCAGGCCTCCGGGTTCTCCACCTTCGCCAACGGCGGCGTGCACATGCCCCGCCACATGGTCACCGGCGTCGAGGGCGACGACGGCGAACTCCGCTCCGAGGACGCCGCGCTGCTCCAGGAGGGCACGCGCGCCTTCGGCGAGGGCGTCGCGGCCGACGCCACCTACGCCATGCAGCAGGTGGTGGACGGCGGCACCGGCTCCTCGGCGGCGCTGGCCGACGGCCGCCCGGTGGCCGGCAAGACCGGGACCACCGACAATGCGACCGCCGCGTGGTTCGTGGGGTACACCCCGCAGCTGTCGGTGGCGGTCGGGCTGAGCCGGGCCGACGGGCAGCCCCTCCAGCTGCCCGGCGTCGGGGCGGTCTACGGCGGCACCACCTCCGCCCTCATCTGGAAGGACTTCATGGAGACGGCNTCCCCGGAGCCGGTCTGGGGCGGCGGGGGCGACCAGGGGGCGCCGGTGCAGCCGCAGGACCCGCAGACGGCCGAGGAGGAGGCGCCCGCCCGGGAACCGGAGGAGACCCCCGACGAGACGCCCACCGACGAGCCCACGTCCGACGGCGGCACCGGAGGCGGTGACGGCGGTGACAGCGGCGGCGGCCAGGAGACGCCCGGCCCGGACGGCGGGGGCGACGGCCAGGACGGCGGGACCGGCGGCCAGGACGGCGGGACCGGCGGGGAGGACGGCGGCACCGGAGGCGGTGACGGCGGCCAGGACGGCGGCTCGGGCGGCACAGGCGGCGGGGGCGGTGACGGCGACGCAGGGGGGCAACCCCCCGCCCTCGACCCCGGAGCGTGACGACCGCCGGACGGCGGTGTTGCGTGGATCACTTTCGCAAGGCGCGGGCAAAGCCCGCGCTTTGCTCTTTCTTTGCCCTTGAGTACCCTGCGCAGACGCCGTTCATGGGCCCCATCTGGCGCGGGACCCTCCCTGGTCCCTCCGGCGCGGAGTACGCTGCGTGCCGAACCCCCGTGTTGTCCGGACCGTGACCCGCTCAGGGGCGTCGAGGGGTAACCTCGCGGCCTGGGTTGTGCTATATGGCACCGTGCCTCTAGCGTGGCGCCTGCTTTACCCGGGGCGGCGCGGACGTGCACCGGACGCGCGCCGGACCGGAGCCGAGCGCACAGCGCCACCGCGGCCGCCGTGCGCCGCGGGCCGAGTCCGCTCCCAGGAGGTCCAGCGACAGGAGGAAGCCGAGGACCACGTATTCCGGTCGGCCGGAAAACCCCGTCCGTCGGCGGCGCGTCCCCTACACGGACGACGCCCCCGGGCGCGCCCGACCGGGACCGTATCCCCCATGGGGCGCCGAGCGCCCCGCTCCCCATCCGAGTCGTCAGGCCGTACGGCCGTAGATCAGCAATCGAGGACGCGTGAGTACCGAAAGACGACGTAACGCCGGCGGCGGCCGTCGGCGGGCCTCGGGCCCGTCGGACGACGCGCCGCGCGGAGGCGGCGGCAGGCGCCGGGCCGGCGGTCCGGCCGCGGACGAACGCGCCGTCGGGCGCCGCCGGGACGACGGCGGCGACAGCGGCTTCTGGGACGACGAGCGGCCGCGGCGCCGCTCCGAGGGCGCGCGCTCGGAGGGTCCGCGCTCCGGCGGGCGCAGGCGCCCGCCGGAGGGGCGCGAGCGCGACCGCGACCACGGCGCCCGCTCCGGCGGGGCGCGCCGGTCCGGGGGAGGCGGCGGCGGACGCCGCCGCCCGCCCGCGCGCGAGGAGGACGACCGCGGGCCCATCCGGCGCTTCTGGTCCAAGGCGTGGAAGCCGATGCTGATCGGTGCCGGCGTGCTCTTCATCGGCGGGGTCGTGGCGTTCTTCGTGGCCTATGCGGTCACCCCCGGACCGGACCAGATGCGGGCACAGTCGGAGGCCACACAGCAGGCCACGGTCATCTCCTACGCCGGCGAGGACGGCGAGGCCGGAGAGGAGATCGTCACCACCGGTGAGATCAACCGCCAGCCGGTCAGCTACGAGGAGATCCCGGACACCGTCATCAACGGGGTCCTCGGCACCGAGCAGCGCACCTTCCCCAGCGACGGCGGCATCTCGATCACCGGCACCATGCGCGCCGTGCTCAGCGGCGGCTCGGCCGGCGGCGGGTCGACCATCACCCAGCAGATGGCCCGCAACTACTACGACACGCTCACGCGGGACCAGACGATCACCCGTAAGGCCAAGGAGATCATGATCTCCATCAAGCTGGGCCAGAAGCTCGAGAAGGAACAGATCGTCGAGCAGTACCTGAACACCATCTACTTCGGCCGCGGTGCCTATGGTGTGCAGGCCGCCTCCCAGGCCTACTTCGGCAAGGACGTCGGCGAGCTCGACCAGGCCGAGGGCGCCTTCATCGGGGCGATCATCCAGCAGCCGGGGAACTTCGAGAACTACGAGGCCGACCCCGACATCGAGGAGATCCTCAAGGAGCGCTGGAGGGACGACTCGGTCGGCGGCATGGTCAAGATGCACGAGGAGTACCCGGACTACGGGATCTCCAAGGCCGAGGCCGACAAGCTGGAATTCCCCGAGACGGTCCCCTACACGCTGGGGGAGGACCTGACCGAAGGCCACAAGGGGTACGTCCGCGATGCCGTCATCAATGAGCTCAAGGAACGCTATGGGCTCACCGACGAGCAGATCGTCTCCCGGGGCCTGCGGGTCACCACCTCGCTCGACGCCAAGCTGATGAACAAGGCCGACAAGGTCTTCGGCGAGGTCCTGCCCGAGGGGATGCCGGAGGACACCAACTACGGGCTGACCTCCGTCGACCCCGCCACCGGGGAGATCAAGGCCTTCCGCGGCGGAACGGACTTCACTCAGGACCGGAACAACTCCCTCATCGAGCGGGCCCAGGCCGGTTCGGCCTTCAAGCCCTACGTGCTCGCCACCGGCCTCGGCCAGGGCATCAGCCTGCAGAGCGAGTTCGACGGCTCCTCCCCGCAGAAGTTCGAGGGCATCGAAGGCGAGATCCAGAACGACAGCAACCGCGACTGGGGCGTCGTCAACCTCACCGAGTCCACCAAGCACTCGGTGAACACCGCCTTCGTTCAACTGGCCATCGAGACGACCCCGGCGGCCGTCGTGGAGACCGCCAAGGCCGCGGGCATCGCGGAGAAGCAGTTCGAGACAGCCGACATCGGGCCGAACATCGCGCTGGGCACCTACCAGGTGAGCGCCCTGGATCAGGCCACCGGCTACGCCACCTTCGCCAACGGCGGCGTGCACATTCCGGCCCACATGGTCACCAAGGTGGAGATGCCCGACGACCAGGGCGAGTACCAGGAGGTCCAGCCCAAGGACGCCGAGCTCCTGGAGAAGGGCGAGCGCGCCTTCAGCCAGGACGTGGCCGCCGACGCCACCTACGCCATGCAGCAGGTCGTCTCGCCCGACGGCGGCGGCAAGAACGCCATGCTCGACGACGGCCGCCCCGTGGCCGGCAAGACCGGTACCTCCAACAACGCCAAGTCGGCCTGGTTCGCCGGGTACACCCCGCAGCTGGCGACGGCGGTCGGACTGTTCCGGGACAGCGATAAGCAGATCGTGATCCCGGGCGAGGCGGACGTCTACGGCGGTACGACCTCGGCTAAGGTCTGGAAGGCCTTCATGGACACCGCCATGGAGGGCGAGCCGGTCAAGCAGTTCCCGGCCCCCGCCAAGATCGGTTCCAAGCAGGACTTCCTGCCGGTCGACCCCTCGCCGTCGAACGAGCCGTCGCAGCGTCCGACCCAGGAGCCGTCCGACACGCCTGAGCCCCCGGAGCCCTCGGAGACGCCCACCACGTCGCCCCCGAGCACCCCCCCGGGTCAGGAGTGCAACCCGTGGTGGGAGGAGTGCGACGACGAGGGCGGCGGCGGGGACGGCGGCGACCCCGGCGGCACCACCGATCCGGGCGACCCCGGAGGGGAGAATCCCGGCGGTCCCGGGGGCGGCGACGACGATGAGACCGGCGGCGGAGGCATCTTCGGCCGACGGGAGTAGGCGCCCCCCGCCGCGGCGGGGCCGATGCGAACAGGAGTGACGTGACCTCCACGTCCGGAGGCGCCGGACACCCGAGTGCCGGCGGCGGTCAGGCGACCGCCGCCGGCACTCGGCGTATTCCGGCCGAAGAGGGAGAGCGAGGGGCCGCGTCCGCCCCCTGGGGAGCGCTCGCGGCGCTCGGCGCCCTGGGGGCGCTCCTCGGCTACCTGGCCAAGTACCCGTGCCGGTTCGGGGGCGCGTGGCTGGAGGGCGGCCAGTACGCCGCCGGCTGCTACAGCGACGTCTTCCCCCTCTACTACCGGGACAAGCTCGACCAGGGCCTCGTCCCCTACATCGACCTCCCCGTCGAGTACCCCGTGCTCACGGGCGGGTTCATGCACCTCGCCGCGCGCTCGGTGTCCTGGCTGCCCGACCCCTTGAGCCGCGCCATGGCCTACTTCGATCTCACCGCGCTGGTGATGGGCATCTGCCTGACGGCCACCGTGCTGGCCACGGGGTGGCTCGCGGGGCGCGGGGGAGTGCACCCTCCGGAAGGGGCCGTCTTCGACCGCCGCAGGGCGCTGCTCGCCGGGGGCGTCACCGCGCTCCTGCCGGCCGGGGTGCTCACGGCCTACATCAACTGGGACCACCTGGCCGTCGCCCTGTTCACCGTCGGTCTGGCGCTGTACGCGCGCGGGGGCCGGTGGCAGTGGGGCGGCGGGGCGCTCATCGGCCTGGCCGTGGCCGCCAAGTTCTATCCGTTCCTGGTCTTCGGACCGATCCTCGTCCTGGTCCTGCGCCGCCTCCTGGGACGCGGGGGGCTCGCCGCCGGCGACCTGCTGCGCCCCTTGGGCGGGGCGCTGGCGGCCTGGGCGGTCGCCAACGCCCCGGTCGCGCTGGCCGCCCCCGAGGGGTGGGCGACCTTCTTCACCTTCAGCCAGGAGCGCGGCACCGACTGGGGGTCGGTCTACTACGTCCTGGGCGGCTTCGGCCTTTTCGACAGCGGCGACCACGACCTGGTGAACGCGGCGGGGACCTACGGCCTCGCGGCCGCCTGCGCCCTGATCGCCGTCCTCGGGATCGCCGCCCGGCGGCCCCCGCGCCTGGAGCAGCTGGTCCTGCTCACGGTCGCCGCCTTCCTCATCACCAACAAGGTGTGGTCGCCCCAGTTCGTCCTCTGGCTCATCCCTCTGGCCGTGCTCGCCTGGCCGAGGAACCTGGGCACCTGGCCGCCGGTGGCGGCCTTCGGCCTGTGGCAGCTGGCGGAGGTCGGCTACTTCTTCGGGATCTGGCAGCACCTGCTCAACGCGACGGCCGCCGCCGAGGGGACGGTGGCCGGCCTGGGCTTCGAGGGGTACGCGGTGCTGTCCCTGGGCCGGCTGGGCACCCTGGCCCTGCTGTGCGCGCTGACCGTCGCCGACTGCCTCGCGGCGGGGCGCGCAGGCGGTACGGTCGATGCCGCCTGGGCAGGTGAGGAGGCCCGGAAGGCCCCTCGCGAAGTCGGCGAATCAGCCCCTTGACAGCTGGTAATCTTGGCGTTCGTCTGGCTCAACAGCCCTCCTGCCATGGAGAGACCATGGCCGCGACAGTCCAGAGGAGGTACGACGGTATGCGTCGTTACGAAGTCATGGTCATCCTCGACCCGAACCTCGATGAGCGCACGGTGGCCCCGTCGCTCGACAAGTTCCTCGCGGTGGTCCGCAACGACGGCGGCTCCGTGGAGAAGGTCGACGTCTGGGGCAAGCGCCGCCTCTCCTACGACATCGAGAAGAACACCGACGGCATCTACGCGGTGATCGACCTGTCGGCCGAGCCCGCCACGGTCAAGGAGCTGGACCGCCAGCTCAACCTGACCGAGTCCGTCCTGCGCACCAAGGTCCTCCGCCCCGAGGTCCACTAGGTCCGCGTCCGCGGCAACGCCCCGCACGCCTGATCCGAACCGATAGGAACCGGAGCCTTTCATGGCAGGCGAGACCCAGATCACGCTCGTCGGCAACCTCGTCGACGACCCTGAGCTGCGATTCACCCCCAGCGGGGCCGCGGTCGCCAACTTCCGCGTCGCCTCCACACCGCGCGTCTTCGACCGCCAGAGCGGCGAGTGGAAGGACGGCGAGTCCATGTTCCTCAGCTGCGCGGTGTGGCGCCAGTACGCCGAGAACGTGGCCGAGAGCCTCCAGCGCGGTATGCGCGTCATCGTCCAGGGGCGCCTGAAGCAGCGCTCCTTCGAGACGAAGGAGGGCGAGAAGCGCACCGTCTTC
Organism: Nocardiopsis halophila DSM 44494; assembly: GCF_000341245.1. Lineage (GTDB taxonomy): Bacteria > Actinomycetota > Actinomycetes > Streptosporangiales > Streptosporangiaceae > Nocardiopsis_A > Nocardiopsis_A halophila. The sequence goes on along the minus strand of NZ_ANAD01000133.1, from coordinate 3,003 downwards.
GAGATCGACGTCGAGGAGGTCGGGCCCGCGCTGCGCTACGCCACCGCCAAGGTGGCCCGCACGCAGCGCCAGGGCGGCGGCCAGGGCGGCGGTTTCGGCGGCGGCGGTGGCGGGGGCTTCGGCGGCCAGCAGGGCGGCGGATACGGCAACCAGGGGGGCGGCTTCAGCGGCGGCTCCCAGGGCGGCCGCTCCGGCCCTCCGGCCGACGACCCCTGGGCGACCAACGGCGGTGGCGGCGGCTTCGGCGGCGGCGGGTTCTCCGACGAGCCCCCGTTCTAAGGGCCTCCGCGACGGCCACACTTGTCCAACAGACCATCCCCGGACCAATCCGGGGCTCTTGACAAAGGAGCACCACGATGGCGAAGCCGGCAGCACGCAAGCCCAAGAAGAAGGTTTGCCTCTTCTGCCAGGAGAAGGCGTCCTACATCGACTACAAGGACACCACTCTGCTGCGCAAGTTCATCTCCGACCGCGGCAAGATCCGTGCCCGCCGCGTCACCGGCAACTGCACGCAGCACCAGCGCGACGTCGCGACGGCGATCAAGAACGCCCGCGAGATGGCGCTGCTGCCCTACACCAGCACCGCTCGCTAAACGGGGATATCCGAGGGAGGTATTAGTCGTGAAGCTGATTCTGACCCACGAGGTCAACGGTCTCGGTGCCCCCGGCGACGTCGTCGAGGTGAAGGACGGCTACGGCCGCAACTACCTGCTTCCGCGCGGGTTCGCCATCCGGTGGACCCGGGGCGGCCAGAAGCAGATCGACTCCATCCGCCGCGCCCGCCAGGCCCGTGACATCCGCACGCTGGACGAGGCCGAGCAGATCGCCGAGCGCCTGCGCTCGGTCCGCGTCGAGCTCGGCCGCCGCGCCGGCGACGGCGGCCGGCTGTTCGGCTCGGTCACGGCCGGGGACGTCGCCGACGCGGTCAAGGCCGCCGGCGGCCCCGAGGTCGACAAGCGCCGGATCGAGATCCGCAACCCGATCAAGTCGGTCGGCGAGCACAAGGTGCAGATCCGTCTGCACCCGGAGGTCTCGGCCACCATCGCGCTGGAGGTCGTCGGCGCCTGAGCGCGCCGCCGCCCCTTGGGCCCCGCTCCCCGCTCTGCGGGGGCGGGGCCCTTCGTCGTTCCGGGGGCCCCCGGGGGCGTCCCCGGCTCCGCTCCCGGGCGCTCCGCCGGCGGACACGCCGTATTGCCCATAGTGATTCTTTGATTACTATTTGTAACTTATCGTGGCCTGTGGGCATGTCGCCCCACAGGAAGGATGAGGCCGAGATGGGCAGTCACGAGCAGGTGTTCCCGCAGTCGAACGGTCCCAGTCGGCGTACCGTCGTGCGGGCCGGCGTCCTGGCCGCCGGAGCGGTGCTGCTCGGCGGCGCGGCGGACCTGGCCGCCCCCGCGCCCGCCCACGCCGTCGCCGCCCCGAAGGTCTACACCCGGTCGGACTGGGGCGCCCGCAGGCCCCGGCGGTTCGCGACCCTCACCGAGGGGCCCGACCACATCGTGGTGCACCACACCGCAACGCCCAACAGCACCGACTACTCCAAGAGCCACGCGGCGGCGCTCTCCCGCTCCATCCAGCGCCACCACATGGACAACAACGGCTGGGACGACACCGGCCAGCAGCTCACCATCTCCCGCGGCGGGCACATCATGGAGGGGCGCAACCGCAGCCTCCAGGCCATCCGCGACGGCCGGCACGTCATCGGCGCGCACACCGCGAACCACAACTCGCACACGGTGGGCATCGAGAACGAGGGGCTCTACACCTCGGCCGCCCCGCCCGAGGCGCTCATGGACGCGCTCGCCGACACCTGCGCCTGGCTGTGCCTGGTCTACGGGCTGGACCCGGCCGAGTGCATCGTCGGGCACCGCGACTACAACGCCACCAGCTGCCCGGGCGACCGGCTGTACGGGATGCTGCCCGAGCTGCGCAGGGACGTCGCCGCGCGGATGCGCACCGCCGAGCAGCGCCTGGAGCTGCTCGCCCTGGCCGAGCTCCCCGAGGAGAACCTGCCCACCTACCCGGCGCAGCCCGCGGGGGAGCGCACCGCGCCGTACTACCATGGGCCGGCGATCGGCGAGCGCGACGCGATGCGGGCGGACGGCGCCGATGAGGGCGCGTCCGAGGGACGGGCCGAGGGGGAGGGCGAGGACGGCTGAGCGGGAGTCCGGGCGGGTCAGTTCCGCTCCGCCCCCAGCACCACCCACGCGTCGCCGCGGGCGCGCCGGCCCAGGGTGATGCCCCGCGCGACCATCCACACGCCGAACGCCAGCCACAGCCGCAGCAGCGAGTCGGGCGATCCCGGGGGCGTCGTCCACAGCACCGCGGCGGCGCACGGCAGGAAGGCGAGCATGGTCCAGAAGCTCGCCCAGGCCAGGTAGCGCTGGTCGCCGGCGCCCATCAGGATGCCGTCGAGCACCATCACCACCCCGCTCAGCGGCTGCAGCAGCGCCACGACCAGCAGTGCCGACAGGATCAGCGCGTGCACGCCGGGGTCGTCGGTGAAGGGGAGGGGCGCCCAGGGGCGCACCACCAGCACCAGCAGGGTGAACACCGCGCCGATCATGACGCCCCACTCGACCATGCGGCGCGTGGCGGCCCGCGCCCCGCGCCCGTCCCCGGCCCCGAGGTAGCGGCCGATGATCGCCTGGGCGGCAACCGCGATCGCGTCCATCGCGAACACCAGCAGCGACCACAGCTGGAAGGCGACCTGCTGCGCCGCGATCTCCTGGTCGCCCAGGCGGGCGGCGACCGCGGTGGTGACGACCAGCACCACCCGCAGCGACACGGTCCGCACGAACAGCGCGGCGCCGGCGGCCGCCGAGGCCTTCAGCCCGGCCGCGTCGGGTGCCAGGGACACCCCGTGCCTGCGGGCGGCGCGCACTACCACCGCCAGGTACACGGCGGCGCCGCCCCACTGGGCGACCACCGTGGCCCAGGCCGACCCGGCGATGCCCTGGTCCAGCACGAGCACCAGCAGCGCGGCGAGGGCGGCGTTGG
>NZ_ANAD01000132.1 GCF_000341245.1 Nocardiopsis halophila DSM 44494 | reverse complement strand
GTCCTGCAGGCCGCGCAGTACANCCGGTCCCCGCCATGATCAGCAGCAGAGCGGGGGCGCTGAGCAGGCTCACCCGCAGGTAGGTCACGGCGTAGGGGGCGACGTCGTCCGAGGCGCCCAGCGCCTCGACCAGCCAGGGCCCGGCCGCGTAGCCGGCGGCGGCCACCGCCGCGCCGATGACCAGCGCCAGCCACAGGCCGTCGACACCGCTGCGCACCCCGTCGCGGACACGGCCGGCGCCGAAGCTGCGGGCGACCGCCGCGGTGGTGCCGTAGGCCAGGAAGATGCACAGGTTGGCCAGGGTCATCAGGATCTGCCCGGCCACCCCCAGCCCGCCCAGCGGGCGGGTGCCCAGCGTCCCCACGATCGCGGTGTCGGTGAGCAGCAGCAGCGGCTCGGCGATCAGGGCGAAGAAGGTGGGGACGGCGAGGTGGAAGATCTCGCGGTCGTGCGGGTGGCGGAAGGGCGGCGCGGACAGGAGTGCGGACATGGCCCTGCAACGGTACCGGACACGTGTTCGAGGTTCGGGCGCGCCGTCCACGGTGTGTCGAACGCCCTGTGGAAAACCTGTGGACGAAGATGTGTGCGGTTTCTTTCACGCACAGGCGGTGTACAGGGTATTCGCAGGTCATACCGTGTGCGCAGGGAGTGCGCCCGAGTTATCCACAACCGTTGTGCACAAGCTATCCGCAGGATCGCCGGAGTCGTCCACAGGATCTCCCCAGCGGCGTCCACAGGTCGCTTTGCCGAAGGGGCCGCCGGGTCGGGACAATCACTGGGGCCGGTGCGGGCAGACCACCGGCCGTCATCAGGGGGAGAGTACGTGAGCGTCGCCGAGCAGCCGCCGGAGCAAGGGGGGTTCGACCGCACCCCACCGCACGACATCCTGGCCGAGCAGAGCGTCCTGGGCGGCATGCTGCTGTCCAAGGACGCCATCACCGAGGTCGTCGAGATCGTGCGCTCCAGCGACTTCTACCGCCCCGCGCACCAGACGGTCTACGACGCGGTCGTGGACCTGTTCTCCCGCGGGGAGCCGGTGGACGCGATCAGCGTCAACGCCGAGCTGACCAAGCGCGGGGAGATCGCCCGCGTCGGCGGTGCGCCCTACCTGCACACGCTGACCGAGGCGATCCCGACCGCGGCCAACGCCGGCTACTACGCCCGCATCGTCGCCGACCGGGCGGTGCTGCGGCGGCTGGTCGAGGTGGGCACGCACATCGCCCAGATGGGCTACACCGGCGACGGCGAGGTCGACGACATCGTCGACCAGGCCCAGGCCGAGGTCTTCCGCGTCGCCGAGAAGCGCACGGGGGAGGACTACCTCCCGCTGAGCGACATCATGCCCGGGGCCCTGGACGAGATCGAGGCGATCTCCGCCCACGACGGCTCCATGACGGGCGTGCCCACCGGCTTCACCGACTTCGACCAGCTCACCAACGGCCTCCACCCCGGCCAGATGGTGATCATCGCCGCGAGGCCGGCGGTGGGCAAGGCGCTGGCGCTGGACACCGGGCTGCCGACCCCGCAGGGGTGGACCACCATGGGCGAGGTGGGCGTCGGCGACACACTGATCGCACCGGACGGCGCTCCGACCCGGGTGGTCGCGGCGACCGAGGTGATGACCGGGCGCCCGTGCTACGAGGTCGTCTTCGACGACGGGACCACCGTCATCGCGGACGGCGAGCACCAGTGGCTCACGGACACACGGGCGTCGCGCCGGACCGCGCGCGGTGCACCGGAGGTGCGGACGACGGCGGAGATCGCCCGGACCCTGCGGTGCGCGACGGCCGACGAGAGGGTCAACCACTCCGTCGCCAACACGGCCCCGTTGGCGCTGTCGAAGAGGGACCTGGCGGTTCCGCCCTACGTTCTGGGCGCCTGGCTCGGCGACGGCCACACACAGAGCGCGCGGATCACGACGGCCGACCCCGAGATGGTCGGCTTCATCGAGAACGACGGGCTCGTGGTCAAGGAGGTCGGACAGGGCTCCATGACCTACGCCGTCAGCCTGCCCGACGAGGCACCGCAGGCCGAGGAGCGCTCGTGCGTCGTCTGCGGCACGGCCTTCATCCCGCAGCTGCCCCACGTGAGGACGTGCGGCCAGTCGTGTGGAGGGAAGGCGCGCTTCGTGTCGGACCCGGTGCCGCACACCACGTGCGCCGACTGCGGCAAGAAGTGCTTCGCCCGATGGCGCTGCCGGGCGTGCACCGACGACCACGGAAGCTTCAAGGCTCTGCTCAGGAAGATCGGTGTCCTCGGCGACAAGCACATCCCCGCCGAATACCTGCGCGCCTCCGAGGCGCAGCGCCGGGCGCTGCTCGCCGGTCTGCTCGACACGGACGGGACGGTCACTCACGCCGGATGCGTGCAGTTCTCTGTCGTCAACCGCCGTCTCGCCGAAGACGTCCGCGAACTCGTCCACAGCCTGGGCTACCGGACGGGCATGTCGGTGAAGAGGGTCGCCGGGAGGAGTGAGGAGACCTCGCTCTGCTACACGGTCACCTTCAGCCCGCGCGATCCGGTCTTCCGTCTGGAGCGGAAGGTACGCGCGCTGGAGGAGCGCACCGAGGGCCGCTCCTTCGGGCGGTGCGGACGCAGGTTCATCGTCGAGGTCCGTCCGGTCGAGAGTGTTCCGGTCCGCTGTGTCCAGGTCGACCACCCGGACCACATGTACCTGGCGACGCGCTCCATGGTGCCGACGCACAACTCCACACTCGCCCTGGACTTCGCGCGTGCCGCGTCGATCAAGAACCAGTTGACCTCGGTCTTCTTCAGTCTGGAGATGGGGCGCAACGAGATCGTCATGCGCCTGCTGTCGGCCGAGGCGCGCGTGCCGCTGCACACCATGCGCTCGGGCCTGATGACCGACGACGACTGGCAGCGCCTGGCGCGCAGGATGGGCGAGGTGGCGGGCGCCCCGCTCTTCATCGACGACTCCCCGAACATGTCGATGATGGAGATCCGGGCCAAGTGCCGCCGGTTGAAGCAGCAGCACGACCTCAAGCTCGTCGTGGTCGACTACCTGCAGCTGATGAGCTCCTCGGGCAGGGTCGAGAGCCGTCAGCAGGAGGTCTCGGAGTTCTCCCGGTCGCTGAAGCTCCTCGCCAAGGAGCTGGAGGTCCCGGTCATCGCGCTTTCGCAGCTCAACCGAGGTCCGGAGCAGAGAACGGACAAAAAGCCCCAAGTGAGCGATCTACGTGAAAGTGGGTCGATCGAGCAAGATGCTGACATGGTGCTTTTGTTGTACAGAGAGGACGTTCACGACAAAGAGTCCCCTCGGGCCGGTGAGGCCGACATCATCGTGGCCAAGCACCGCAACGGCCCCACCGCCGAGGTCACCGTCGCCTTCCAGGGGCACTACAGCCGCTTCGTCGACATGGCCCCCGGATAGCGCCGACCCGGCAGGCCCGCGGCCCCGCCGAGCGCGGCCAGCTCGGTCCGGTCGGCGGTCCCGGCCGGGTACGAGCCGGCGTGCCGCCCCCCCGGGTCGGGGCCGAGGACCTGGCGCTGATCCCGCCCATTGGGCTGCGCGGTCCCGCTCCCGGGTACTGGAAGCGGGTCCACACGCCGCCGGCCGCCCCCGGCGGCCGTCCCGTCCCCCGGGAGGAGGGGGTGCGGACGCTGCAGGAGGCCTTGACCCGTGTCGCCTCGGGCCGGAGCGGGATCCCGCTGTGCGGGGCGACGGCCGAGGACGACCGGCGCGGCGACATCGCGTTCGTGCCGGTCTCCGGGCTTGCCGATTCCGCGCTCGCCCTGGTCTGGCCGAGGGGGAAGGGGACGGCGGAATTGCAGGATCTCGCGCCGGTGCTGACCGTGTGTGATCGGTGAATCGGCCGGCGCGGAGGCGCGGGGCGTGAATTTCGGGCGGCCCGTCGGGGGATTCATCGACGTGTCGATTCCGCGCCGGGGCGCGGATCGGCCGGAGGCGGAGGCCGGAAACGAGTGAAGGGGCGACCGGGAGGTCGCCCCTTACACGGCGTCGGCACAGTGGCGGACGCGGTCAGATCCAGCGGGCCTGCGGCCGCGTGCGGCCGTCCGCATCGGTCACCAGCACCCAGGTCATCGTCGGGCGCTGCACGGTCTCCTCGGAGGCGCGGGGCGCGGGAGGAGCGGCGTCGGCGCGGCGCAGCTGACCGGGAGCGCGTCGCACCACGGTCGGGCGCGTGCGGCGCCGCGTCGGAGCGGGGCGGCCGGTCTGAGCTGCCATGCTCTGCCTGCGAACCATGGCGGCACCCCCTTCGTCTATCGCAAGAGACCTTACGTTAACCCTTCGTTCACCTGAGAGTCAACTCGGATTCCCTGAATGGCGGGGTTCCGTGGGGCTTTACCCGGGATCTTCGCAGGTGGGTCCGGGGTCCGCCATGAAGGTGAACAGAAGGTGAATAGAAGGGGGCGAGGCGGGTGAACGGGGAGGGGAGCGGTCGGGGCGGACGCGTCGGCCCCGGGCGCACGCGAAGGGGCGCCCGCCGAACGGCGGACGCCCCGATGCCTCTGCGGGTCTACGGCCTCACTTGCCCTTGTCGGGGAAGATCAGGCCGACGACCTCGAGGTAGAGCTGCTCCGGGTAGGGCACGAAGTTGATCCGGCTCAGGGCCTGGTCCTGGCCGGCCGACTCCATGACGAACGTCCCGTAGCCGAGGAAGCGGCCCACGAGGGACCGCTCGAACCTCATGTCGGTGACCTTGCCCAGGGGCATCATGTTCACCTGGCGGGTGATCAGCCCCTGGGTGAGCAGCAGCCTCGCGGAGGTGATCACGAAGTAGTCCACCGACCACTCCGCGACCTTCCAGACGAACCACACCAGCACCAGCAGCCACACCCACCAGATGACGGCCAGCGCGGTCGGCGTTGCCGCCAGCGCGGTGTTGCTCAGGATTCCGGCCATGATCAAGGCGCCCAGGACCAGCGCCACGGGCGTCATCAGCACGGCGGGGTGCCGCCGGATGGTGACGACGTCCTGTTCGTGGGGCAGCAGATATCGGTTGACGGATGCGGGAGCCCGGTTCGTCGAGGCTACGAGCTTCATGGCCGCATGTTCCCTCGGGTCAAGCGCTGAGCGCGTTCACGAAGCGCGACAGCGACTCGGCCGCGGACATGAGCCCGCCGAGCCCCGTCTGGATGACCCCCGCCGCGCTTTCGGGTTGAGTGAGCAGGTAGAAAGCAACGAAGGCGATGAGGGCGTACCCCAGCCATTTTTTCAACTTGGCCATGACCGACTCCCCAACAATGCAAGCTGACCCACCAACCCAAGGTGATTGTTACACCGACAATCGACCCCGTAAAGCCAGATGCCCGCTTTCGGCGTGGCGTGACGCACGTTGGACGTGTGGTGCTGGTCACGTTCCGTGGCGGTGGAGCCCCGGGGAGGCGCCCCTAGCGCCGCTCCGCGAAGGCCAGGGCGAGTACCTGGAGGTGCTGGCGGGCGATGCGCTCGACCAGGTCGGGGGCGGCGCGTCCGGTGACGTCGAGCGCTCCCTGGCGTGCGGCGCCCACGCATCTGTCGATGGTGGACCGCTCGTGCACGCCGGAGAACTCGGCGCCGAGCCGGTCGGCGACGGGGGCCAGTTCGCGGTCTGCGGTGTCGGTGTGCTCGGGCATCGCACTCCTCTGAGGGGCAGTGAGCTACGGCGCTCCGTGCTCGCTTGGTCTCGGTCGGTGAGCGGCCCCGGGTGCAGTGGGGCCCGGGGAGGCGGCGCGGTGTGGGGCCGGCGCCGCGGGGCAGGGGTTTCGGTCGGGTCGGGGCGGCGGTCGGGTACGGGTACCGAACAGGATCACTCTAGGGGGTCACACCTCTGTATCGGAAACAATTCGACTGGTCAAAGTCGTGTCGCGGACGGGTGTTCGGCGAGGTGCGCGGAGGGTGCGCGGTGATCGCCGCACGGGCCCCTTCTTCCCCCTTTTCGGTCATTCATTCCTTCCAGGGGCGACCTATACAAAAAAGCGCCCGTTCCGTGTCGGAACGGACGCTCACCCGGAGGGCTCCCGCCGAGCGGATCAGGACATCAGACGGTGCCGTACAGGCGGTCTCCGGCGTCCCCGAGGCCGGGGATGATGAAGCCGTTCTCGTCCAGCTTCTCGTCGACCGCCGCCGTGACCACCCGCAGCACCGCGCCGTGGTCGGTGCCCAGGGTCTCGCCGAGCCGGTCCCGCACCGCCTGCAGCCCCTCGGGCGCGGCCAGCAGGCAGATCGCGGTCACGTGGTCGGCGCCCCGGTCGACCAGCAGCTTCAGCGCGGCGGCCAGGGTGCCGCCGGTGGCCAGCATCGGGTCCAGGACGTAGCACTGGCGGCCGGACAGGTCCTGGGGGAGGCGGTCGGCGTAGGTGGCCGGCTGCAGCGTCTCCTCGTCGCGGGCCATGCCCAGGAAGCCGACCTCGGCGGTGGGCAGCAGCCGGGTCATACCGTCCAGCATGCCCAGGCCGGCCCGCAGGATCGGCACCACCAGCGGGGTGGGGCGGCTCAGCTGCACGCCGGCGGCGGGCTGCAGCGGGGTGTCCACGGTCACCTGGCTGACCCGCACGTCCCGGGTGGCCTCGTAGGTGAGCAGGGTGACCAGTTCGTCGGTGAGGCGCCGGAAGGTGGGCGAATCGGTGCGCACGTCGCGCAGGGTGGTGAGCTTGTGCGCGACCAGGGGGTGGTCGACGACCAGGGTCTCCATTGAACACTCCGGGTGAGCTGCTGAAACGTGCGTGATCCGGCGATCGAGTCTATCGGCGCGCACCACCGCTTCCTCCCGGTGCACACGATCTTCGCCATCCGGTTCCTCCCGGTGCCGGATGTCCGATCTAATGGGGGATGCAGTCGCTCCCCGCGGCGGCGTCCGGGGCTACGATGGCGCGGCCGAAGGGCTTCTGCGATCCTGGCCCGATCACGACCGGCCTTGATGGGGTGGCGATGACGGAACTCGACGAGAACGGCGGGCTTCCCGGGGAGGGCGACTTCGCGGCGGTCGCCTACCGCGAAGACGACCTCTGGGATGTCTACCTTCTTCCCGAGGCCCTGACCCGCGACTTCAAGGGGCTGCTGCACGCGCTGCGCCAGCAGCCCAGCATCAGCGGGGCGATCGGGCTCGTGTCGGTCGGCGACGACTTCTTCATCATCGCGCGCGTGTACGGCCACGACAACATCACCGTGTTCCTCTCGGACGTGACGGCGTCGGTGGACTGGCCGGTGGCGCGCGAGGTGCTGGACTTCCTGGACATCGACGTGCCCGACGACGAGGACCTGGACCAGGTCCTGCCGGCGGGGGACCTGTCCATCCTGGCCGACCTCGGGCTGGAGGAGATGGAGCTGGGGGCGCTCGCGGGCGACCTGGACCTGTACCCCGACGAGGTGCTGGCCAGCGTCTCCGAGCGGCTGGGATTCCAGTTGGCCTTCCAGCGTGCCCTGGACACCATGGGGTAGACAGGCCCACGACGGTCACGGGGAGGGGCCGGGGCAGGACGGTCCGAAGCGAGCAGCCCGGGAGCACCAGGTGTCGGTCTTCTCAGCGGTCTTTTTCCGCGCCACGGGGGAGTGGGGGTCGGCGGAGGTCGACCTCGCGGACGCCGAGGGGGTGGACGACCTCGCCGATGCGATGCGCGACACCGCCGGCGAGCACGCCCCCGGCTCCGAGGACGGGACGATGGTGCTGTTCCTGGAGGCCGACGACGAGTGGTTCGGCATCGTGCGCCTGGACGACCGCGAGGACCCGCGGGTGTTCCTGTCGGACGCGCGCTTCGTGCACGAGAACGAGATCGCGGCCATGCTGCTGGACAGCGGCCAGATCGAGGCGCCCGAGCAGGTGGAGGGGACCGGGCAGAAGCCCCTTCCCGACCCGGGCGGTGACGCCTCGCTCCTGGACGACCTGGGCACGCCGGCCGGCGAGCTGCGGGGCCTGGCCCTGGCCGAGGGGGCGCTGCCCGCGGACGTGCTCGCCGAGGTGGCCGCCCGCGCGGGGTTCGCCGACCGCCTGGACGCTCTGAGGATGTGACGGTGGCCGGATACGGGGCCGGTCCGCTCCTGGACCGCGCCGTCCTGGACGCGGCGCTGATGCGCGCGCTGGACGAGGGGCGGCGGGCGGCCGACGTCGGGGACGTCCCGGTGGGCGCGGTGGTGCTGGACGCCGCCGGGGAGGTCCTGGCGGTGGGCCGCAACGAGCGCGAGGCGGCCGCCGACCCCACCGCGCACGCCGAGGTCGTGGCGCTGCGGGCGGCGGCACGCGAGCGCGGCGAGTGGCGGCTGGGCGGCTGCACGCTGGTGGTGACCCTGGAGCCGTGCACGATGTGCGCGGGCGCGGCCGTGCTCTCCCGCGTCGACCGGGTGGTCTACGGTGCGCGCGACCCGAAGGCCGGGGCGGCCGGGTCCCTCTTCGACGCCCTGCGCGACCGCCGCCTGAACCACCGCCCGGAGGTGGTTCCCCCGGACCTCGTCGGCCCCGAGGCGGCCGATGCGTGCGCCCGGCTGCTCGCCGATTTCTTCTCAGGGCGACGTTTCCGGTAGGCTCACCCTCGGTGGAGTCGCCTAGTGGCCGAGGGCGCTCGCCTCGAAAGCGAGTGTAGGGCAACCTACCGTGGGTTCGAATCCCACCTCCACCGCCAAGGGCCCGGGTTCACGCAGGTGAGCCCGGGCCTTCGTCGTGTCGGGGGGGGGCGTGCTCCCCTTCGCCTTGCACATTCATTGCACACGCGGCGGAGCAAGGCTGCTCAGGCGACCGCCTTCAATCGTGCCGCGTCCGCGGCGTCTCCGTCCCGTGCGGCCGCCACCGCAGGGACGGTGCACCGGCCGGTCGCTCCGCCGATCCTCGGGAACGCCGATGTGGTGTACGTCATGGTTTCCGTTGTCGGGTGATGCGTGCGACACATCTGTCGTGACGGTGGGTCACGGTTGTCTGAGAAGTCTGAGAACGGCTGTGAGCCCTGAGTGGCCGGGGTGTGCGGTCTCCGTGACGAGGGCTCGCGAAGCCCGCCGATCGTCCTTTCGCTCCTGAGGGTGAACGGATTTCGGAACGTTCGTTTTAGGAGGGGCGGTTGTAACAAAACGTTGGCCTTGGCATGATCCGACGCGCTTTCCGTACCAACGCCCCGGCCCGTCCCCGCTCCGACGGGACGTTGAGGGAGAAGACGCGCACATGATCGAACACGCGGCGCTCGGCTGGTGGACCCCCGCACTGGCCTACGGCGTCTCCGTCCTCGGCTCGTTCATCGGGCTGATGTTCGCCACCCGGGCCCGGTCCGCCGAGGGCGCCTCCCGCTGGGGCTGGCTGGCCCTGGGCGCGGTCTCGCTCGGCGGCGCGGCGGTGTGGTCCATGCACTTCATCGCGATGATGGGCTTCCGCGTGAGCGGCATGCTCATCCGCTACGACGCCTGGCTCACCGTCGCCAGCGCGGCCGTCTCGGTGGCCATCATGGCCGCGGCCCTGGCCATCGTCACCGTGTGGCGGGGCGTCCCGGCCCTGCTGGTCGGCGGTGCGACGGCCGGCGCCGGGGTGGTGGCCATGCACTACATGGGCATGGCCTCGATGCGGATGGACGGGCGGATGCACCACGTCCCCGGGTTCACCGTCGCCGCCTGCGTCATCGCCGTGGCGGCCGCCACGGTCGCCCTCTGGTTCGCCCGGAACCTGACCAAGAGCGGATCGATCGTCGCCGCCGCCTTCCTCATGGGGGTCGCGGTCTCGGCCATGCACTACACCGGGATGATGGGGGTCCGCGTCTCGGGCGGTCCCGGCATGTCCTCCACCCCGGAGGGGATGACCGCCCTGGACTTCCTCACCCCGATGATCCTGGGCCCCGGGCTGTTCCTGGCGCTGAGCGCGCTCCTGCTGCTGGCGCTGCCGGAGGAGGAGCGCACGGGGCCGGAACCGCGCGTCCGGTCCTCGGCGGCGTTCGCGGGGCGCGATACTGGGGTGCGGTCCTGACCTGCACCATGCCGAGGGGGCACCGTGAGCGGCGACGTCCGTGAGAACCTGACCTACGAGCTGTTCGGCACCGCCGTGCGCGAACTGGCCCAGACCATCGCCGACGACGGCTTCGAGCCGGACATCGTCCTGTCCATCGCCCGCGGCGGGCTGTTCGTGGCCGGCGGCCTGGGATACGCCTTGGACGTGAAGAACCTGCACGTGATGAACGTGGAGTTCTACACCGGGGTGGGCGAGACCCTCGACATGCCGGTGATGCTCCCGCCGGTGCCCAACGCCGTCGACCTGGGCCGCAAGAAGGTCCTGGTGGCCGACGACGTCGCCGACACCGGCAAGACGCTCAAGCTGGTGCACGACTTCTGTGCCGAGCACGTGGCCGAGGTGCGCAGCGCGGTGATCTACGAGAAGCCGCAGTCGCTGGTCAAATGCGAGTACGTGTGGAAGCGCACGGACGACTGGATCAACTTCCCGTGGTCGGTCGAGCCCCCGGTCGTCCGCCGCGAGGGCCAGGTCCTGGACGCCTGATCCCGCGCGTCGGCCCTGCGCGTGGCGGGCGAGCGCGTCCAGGAGCGCCAGGCGCCTGGTGACCGGCATGCGGGTCACCAGGCCCATGTCCCAGGCGAGCCTGTAGTGGAAGCGATGGCCGAAGTGCGCAGTCACCTTGCGGACCTCATCGATCGAGCCCGGCGCGAGGAGACGCCCACCGTCATTACGCGGCGCGGCCGTCAGGAGGCTGTGGTCGTCGACGTTGATGAGTACAGGCGGCTGCGCCATATCGAGGAAGAGGCCGAGGGCGCCTGGCTGAACAGCCTTGCGGACGACTCCGAGGCCGAGGGGAGAGAGGCGGCGGTCTCCCTTGAGGAGATGGCGGCGCTGATTCGTGACGGCGAGCAGTGATTCTGTGGGGTACGTTACGAGGTCTGCGCCGCGGGCCCAGCGCGAGATGCTCAGGATCCCCCGCTCAGAGGCGTTGCGCATCCTGTACCGCTTCACCGAACTGCGGAAGGCCATGGATGCGGGCGACACGGAGGGCTTTGGCACCAAGGCACTGCAGGGGCATAAGGCGCGCTGGAGGCTCCGGATAGGGAACTACGGAGCCGTCTATACGGTCGATGGCGGTCGGCTGAGGGTGTGGGTTCTGGCCGTTGGCGACCGCCGGGACGTCTGCCGCGGGCAGTACTGAGACGGGCGTCGTCCGGGGCGTGCGAGGCCGGAACCGGGGCCCGGACATGAACAAGGCCCCGACCGCGCACCCGGTCGGGGCCTTCGTTCTGCCTCGTAGAGGCTGGCGGAGGATACGAGATTCGAACTCGTGAGGGGTTGCCCCCAACACGCTTTCCAAGCGTGCGCCCTAGGCCTCTAGGCGAATCCTCCGAGAACAACTCTACATGCCATGAGGGAGTGCTTCGAACGTCTTCCTGGGGTCTCCGGGGCATCGATGTGTCGACAGGGGGACACGGTGACTCGGCGCCCCAACGACAGGGAGACACGGGGTGCAGGGCGGCGGGGGCCTCCCGTCGTCCCGTCCGGACCCGCGCGGCCGTGCGGACCGGTCGCAGCGTCCTATACAGTGGGGGGCAGACCCCTCGTGCGGCGTCATCTTATGAACCTCCCCAGGGCCGGAAGGCAGCAAGGATAAGTAAGCTCTGGCGGGTGCGCGAGGGGTCCTTTGTGTTTCCCTCACCCCCGCAGGCCCTGCAGGCGTCGGCCCCGGTTCGCCGAACGCGGCGCGTCCCGTCGCCGGGAGGGGGTTGAATGGGGGGCGTGGATGCGACCGAGGGAGCCGTGAACACGCCGTGAGCATCGCGCTGTACCGCAAGTACCGGCCCGCGACGTTCGGGGAAGTGCGCGGGCAGGAGCACGTGACCGACCCGCTGCGCCAAGCGCTGCGCAACGGCCGGATCAACCACGCCTACCTCTTCAGCGGCCCCCGGGGCTGCGGGAAGACCTCCAGCGCGCGGATCCTGGCCCGTTCGCTCAACTGCGACCAGGGGCCCACCCCCGACCCGTGCGGGGAGTGCGAGGCCTGCGTCGCCCTGGCGCCCGACGGGCCCGGCAGCATCGACGTCATCGAGATCGACGCGGCCTCGCACGGCGGTGTGGACGACGCCCGCGACCTGCGGGAGCGCGCCTTCTTCTCGCCCGTCAACTCGCGCTACAAGGTCTACATCATCGACGAGGCGCACATGGTGACCCGCGAGGGGTTCAACGCGCTGCTCAAGCTCGTCGAGGAGCCCCCGCCGCACCTGAAGTTCGTCTTCGCGACCACCGAGCCGGACAAGGTCATCGGCACCATCCGCTCGCGCACCCACCATTACCCCTTCCGGCTGATCCCGCCGAGCACGCTGCGCGAGCTGATGGAGGAGATCCTCACCGAGGAGGGCGTGCCCTTCGACCCGGCCGCGCTGCCGCTGGTGGTGCGGGCCGGGGCCGGGTCGGCCCGCGACTCGCTGTCCATCCTCGACCAGCTGCTGGCCGGCTCCGACGAGCAGGGCATCAGCCGCGACGGCGCCGTGGCGCTGCTCGGCTACACCGACTCCTCGCTGCTGTCCGAGATGGTCGACGCCTTGGGCGACCGGGACGGGGCCGCGGCGTTCTCCCTGATCGACCGGGTCGCCGAGGGCGGCCACGACCCCCGCCGGTTCACCGCCGACCTGCTGGAGCGGGTGCGGGACCTGGTGGTGCTCGCGGCCGTGCCCGACGCCCTGGACAAGGGGCTGATCAACGTCTCCCCGGACGCGGTGGACACCATGCGCGAGCAGGCCTCGCGGCTGGGGCCGGCCGAGCTGACCCGCGCGGCCGAGGTGCTCAACCAGGGCCTGACCGAGATGCGCGGGGCGACCTCGCCCCGGCTGCAGCTGGAGCTGACCTGCGCGCGCATCCTGCTGCCCGGCGCCGCCCCGGCGGGCGACGCGGGTGCGCTCGCGGCCCGCCTGGAGCAGGTGGAGCGCCGCGTGGCCTCCGCACCGGCGAACCCGGCCCCCGCGCCGCAGGCTCCGGCCCCGTCGGCACAGTCGGCACCTCCGGCACAGGCTCCACAGGCCCCTCAGGCCCCGGCTCCGGAGCCGCAGGCACCCGCGCCTGCGCCCGCGCGCCCGGAGCCGGCACCGCAGCCCGAGCGGCCCGCACCGCCCCGGGAGGAGCCCCCGCGTCCGGCCGCGAGGGACGACGACTGGCCCGAGGCCGTGCGCCCCGGCGAGGGCGGCCCCCGGCAGGCCGCGCCCGAACCGCCGGCGCCCGCGGCCCCGGCGCCGCAGGCCGCGCCGTCGGCCCCGGCCGCGAGCGGCCCCGTCGACGTCGGCACGCTCCAGGCCTCGTGGGGCCGGGTGATGGAGGCGGTCAAAGGGCTGCGCCGGTTCACCTGGATGGTGCTCAGCGGCAGCGACGTGCGGCCGGTGGGGATCGAGGGCACCACCGTGCAGCTCGGCTTCGGCCGTCCCAACGAGGCCAAGGGCTTCTCCAACAGCGGGAGCGACGCGGTCGTCGCCAAGGCGATCAAGCAGGTCCTCGGTGCGGAGGTACGGGTGGTCGCGGTGACCGGCACCGACCCCCAGGCGTCCGCGCCCCCGGCCGCTCCGCAGCGCCCCGCCCCGCAGCCTTCGGCGCCTCCGCCGTCCCCGCCCTCCCCGTCGGGCGGTTCCCCCGGCGGCCCCGGAAGTCCCGGCGGAGGCGGCGACGCCGGAGGGCCCTCGGGCCCGTCCGGAAACGGCTCCGGGAACGGTTCCGCAGGCGGAGCCTCCTCGGCCTCCGGCCCTGCCGCCCAGCAGGCCCGCCGCATCGCGACCGGTCTGGAGGAGCCGCCGCCCGACCCCTATGAGGACGCGGCCGCGGCCCCCCCGCCGGACATGGGCAACGGTCCGATGGGGCAGGCACCGCCCCCGCCCCAGGAGCCCGACGAGCCGGACCCCGAGAACNGGCCCCCCGCCGCCCTCGGCGCTGTCCCTCATCGAGTCCGAGCTCGGCGGAAAGAAGATCGACGAGATCGACCACAACGCCGGCTGACCGAACCGGGCCCTGTAGGGACCGCGGACCGGTGCCCGGCGCCCCGGCCGAGCACGGCGGCGAGGACACGGCCGTACGGCCGTGTCCTCCGCTGTAGGGGCGCTCTGCTCCAGGGGTCTGCGGCCGAGCGGCGGGGTGCGCTCTGGCCGATGGAAGCCGCCCCGCTCTCTTCGCGGCGATGGCAAGGCGGCGGGGCGCCCGGGTTCCACCACTCCACCGGCGATTCGGTGGGGTGGCCGTCTCTGCGACGGATCCGCCGGGGCGCCTCTCACCCTCCTCCCGCCCCCCTCCCCCTCAGTCCTGGTCCCAGCCGGCGCCGTCCGGGGTGTCCAGCCATACGCGGTGGCGGCCGTCGGCGGACACGGTCAGCCCGAACCGGTCCGGTCCGGGCCCGCCCAGTGAGCGCCACTCCTCCTGGGCGGCCTCCACCTCGTCCCACAGCGAGCGCGGTCCGGCCTGCTCGGCCCGCCACGCCGTCCCGGCGGGGACCACCTGGGCCCAGGACCGTCCGTCGTCGGAGGCCAGCCAGAGCCGGCGCCCCGTCCCGCCGGGCGCCGGGCGCAGCCCCATCCGCCACCGGGGCACCATCACGGTGACCGGGAACGCCGTCGCGAACCGGGTGAGCGGGGCGATGGGGTCGCCGCCGTGCAGCAGCCGCGTCTCGTCCGGCTGGGCTTCGGCGGAGGGGGCCGCCGCGGGCGGCGGGCGCTGGGAGCGCAGCGGCATGAACCCCAGCCCGCCCAGGAACGGCCCGCTCGCCGACCCGTCCCCGTGCACGGTGAGCCGGGCCAGCACCCCCGCCCCCTCCATCGCCGTCCAGGGCAGCACCACCAGCCCGCCCGGCACGGTCTGCTCGATCCAGGCCCGCGGCACCCGGGTGGCGGCGCAGGTGGCGACCACCCGGTCGTAGGGGGCGCCTTCGGCCAGGCCGTGCTCCCCGTCGCCGTGCACGGTCCGGGGCGAGCGCCCCGCGCGCACCAGGCCCGCCCGCGCCGCCTCCAGCACCTGCGGGTCGATCTCCACGCTGGCCACGCGGTCGTCGCCGAGCCGCGCCGCCAGCAGTGCGGCGGTCCACCCGGTGCCGGTGCCCACCTCCAGCACCCGGTCTCCGTCCCGGAGCCCGGCGGCCTCCAGCATCCGCGCCACCACGCCCGGGGCCGAGCAGGAGGAGGTGGGCACGCCTTCGCCCCGGTCCGCATCGCCGTCGTCGATCCGGGTGACGATGGGCGCGTCGGCGTAGGCGGCCTCCAGCCACCGCTCGGGGGCGCGGTCGGCGTCCAGCGGCGCCCCGGAGGTGGTGACCGCGCCGTGCAGGGGAACGAAGAAGTGCCGGGGGACGGAGCGGAAGGCCGAGACCAGCCGGCGGTCGCTGAGCGCCCCCGACGCGGTGAGGGAGTCGATGAGCGCACGGTGGCGCCGCGCGGCGCTGAGCATGGCGTGTCGTCCCCGTGGGTTCGCGGCACAGGGGCGGCCGGCGGCCACCCGTCCCATGGTCCCCGGAGCGGGCGCGCCGGTAAACCCGTGGCGGCTAGTCTCGGCAGAGTCGGCAAGCGATCCGAGGAGAAGTGGGCAAGTGAACCCTGGCGGCGGAATGGACATGCAGGCGCTGCTGCAGCAGGCGCAGCAGATGCAGCAGCAGCTGATGGAGGCCCAGCAGGAGCTGGACGAGGCCCGCGTCGAGGGCTCGTCGGGCGGCGGCCTGGTGACCGTGACGGTCAACGGCCGCGGCACCGTCGAGGACGTGAAGATCGCCCCCGACGCGGTGGACCCCGAGGACGCGGCGGAGAGCGCGCAGACCATCGCCGACCTGGTGCTGGCCGCGGTGCGCGACGCCGAGGCGGCGGTCGAGCGGCTGCAGCAGGAGAAGATGGGACCGCTGAACGACGCGCTGGGCGGCATGCCGGGCGCGGGCGGCGGCATGCCGGGCCTGCCCGGCATGTAGCGCCGAGGGCGGGGCGGCCCGGAGCCCCCGGCGGCCCGGGCCCCTGCCGCACACCCCTCCTGCGGAGCGCGTCCGGCGCGCGCCGCCCGGGAGCACGCCGTGCGCGTCCTGGGCTACGGTGGGAGGGCGACAGCTGCGACACCTTGGGTAGGCGATGTACGAAGGCGCGGTCCAGAACCTGATCGACGAGCTCGGGCGACTCCCCGGCGTCGGTCCCAAAAGCGCGCAGCGCATCGCCTTCCACCTGCTCGCCGCCGAGCAGGCCGACGTCAAGCGCCTGGTCAACGCCCTGGTCGAGGTCAAGGACCGGGTCCGCTTCTGCGAGGAGTGCGGCAACGTGGCCGAAGAGGAGCGCTGCCGCATCTGCCGCGACCCGCGCCGCGACGAGGCCGTCGTCTGCGTGGTGGAGGAGTCCAAGGACGTCGTGGCCATCGAGCGCACCCGCGAGTTCCGCGGCCGCTACCACGTGCTGGGCGGAGCGATCAGCCCCATCGAGGGGGTGGGCCCCGACGACCTGCGGGTCAAGGAGCTGATGACGCGGCTGTCGGACGGCCGTGTCACCGAGCTGATCCTGGCCACCGACCCCAACCTGGAGGGCGAGGCGACCGCGACCTACCTCGCCCGCCTGGTCAAACCCATGGGCCTGAAAGTCACCCGCCTGGCCAGCGGGCTGCCCGTCGGCGGCGATCTGGAGTACGCCGACGAGGTGACCCTCGGCCGGGCCTTCGAGGGCCGCAGAAGCCTGGAGTTCTAGGTCACATTCGCGGGCGCTCCGGCGGCCGGACCGCCGTGGCCGGCGCCGCGTCGACCGAGTTGACGGGGTCGTTTCGCCGGAACCGCGAATAAGGTCCCGCAATCCGGGTAAACCCTGCCCTCGGTGCCTTTCTGCCCAGGTGGGAGGGCATCTCCCACCCCCCGTACCGCTCGCTACACTCCATTACTGATCACCGTGAATCCCAATCCTCAGGAGCGCCGACCGTGGCATTGATCGTGCAGAAGTACGGTGGCTCCTCCGTCGCCGACGCGGAGGCCATCAAGCGGGTAGCCCAACGGATCGTCGCTCAGAAAAAAGCGGGATACGACGTGGTCGTCGTGGTCTCGGCGATGGGCGACACCACCGACGAGCTGCTCGACCTGGCCGAGCAGGTCTCTCCGCTGCCCCCCGGGCGCGAGATGGACATGCTGCTGACGGCCGGCGAGCGCATGTCGATGGCGCTGGTCGCCATGGCCATCGGGAACCTCGGCTATGAGGCCCGCTCGTTCACCGGTTCGCAGGCCGGCGTCATCACCACGTCCCTGCACGGAAACGCCAAGATCATCGACGTCACCCCCGGCCGCATCCGCGAGGCCCTGGACGAGGGCTCGATCTGCATCGTCGCCGGCTTCCAGGGCGTTTCGGAGGACAGCAAGGACATCACGACGCTGGGCCGCGGCGGTTCGGACACCACCGCGGTGGCGCTGGCCGCCGCCCTGGAGGCGGACGCCTGCGAGATCTACAGCGACGTGGACGGCGTGTTCACCGCCGACCCGCGCATCGTGCCCGCGGCGCGCCGCATCCCCAAGATCTCCTACGAGGAGATGCTGGAGATGGCCGCCAGCGGCACCAAGATCCTCCACCTGCGCTGCGTCGAGTACGCGCGGCGGTACAACATCCCGCTGCACGTGCGCTCGTCGTTCAGCCAGAAGCCCGGAACCTGGGTCGTCTCCGAAGTCGAGGAAAGCGAAGGCATGGAACAACCGATCATCTCCGGCGTCGCGCACGACCGCAGCGAAGCCAAGATCACCGTGGTGGGGGTCCCCGACCGCGTCGGCGAGGCGGCCACCATCTTCAACGTGCTGGCCGAGGCCGAGATCAACATCGACATGATCGTGCAGAACGTGTCGGCGGCCTCCACCTCCCGCACCGACATCTCCTTCACGGTCCCCGACTCCTCCGGCCAGACCGCCATGGCCGTGCTGAAGAAGGTCCAGGAGAAGGTCGGCTTCGAGTCGCTGCGCTATGACGACAAGATCGGCAAGGTCTCGCTGATCGGCGCCGGCATGCGCTCCTACCCCGGGGTGACCTCGCGCTTCTTCGACGCGATCGCCGGGTCGGGGACCAACATCGAGATGATCTCCACCTCGGAGATCCGCATCTCCGTCATCGTGACCGAGGATCAGGTCGACTCGGCCGTCGCGGCGGCGCACAGCGAGTTCCGGCTCGACGCCGACCAGGTCGAGGCCGTCGTCTATGGAGGTACCGGCCGATGAGCAACCGTCTTCCCACCCTGGCCGTCGTCGGTGCCACCGGCGCCGTCGGCACCGTGATGCTCGACATCCTCTCCACCCGGGAGAACGTCTGGGGCGAGATCCGCCTGGTCGCCTCCCCGCGCTCGGCGGGCAAGCGCCTGACCGTGCGCGGCGAGGAGGTCGAGGTCCAGGCGCTGTGCCCGGAGGTCTTCGACGGGGTCGACGTCGCCATGTTCGACGTGCCCGACGAGGTCTCCAAGGAGTGGGCGCCGATCGCCGCCGAGCGCGGCGCGGTGGCCGTGGACAACTCCGGCGCCTTCCGGATGGACCCGGACGTGCCCCTGGTGGTGCCCGAGGTCAACGCCGAGATGGTGGCCCAGCGCCCGCGCGGCATCATCGCCAACCCCAACTGCACCACCCTGTCGATGATCGTGGCGATCGGCGCGCTGCACCGCGCCTACCGCGCCACCGACCTGGTGGTCGCCTCCTACCAGGCCGCCTCCGGCGCCGGCCAGGAGGGCATCGACACCCTGCGCGACCAGATGTCGGCGGCCGCGGCCGACCGCACGCTGGGCGAGCGGGCGGGCGACGTGCGCTCCGCCGTCGGCGAGCTGGGCCCCTTCCCCGCGCCGCTGGCGCTGAACGTGGTGCCGTGGGCCGGGTCGCTCAAGGAGGACGGGTACTCCTCCGAGGAGCTCAAGGTCCGCAACGAGTCCCGCAAGATCCTGGGCCACCAGGACCTGCGCGTCTCGGCGACCTGCGTGCGCGTCCCGGTCGTCACCACGCACGCGCTGTCCGTGCACGCCACCTTCGACCAGGAGGTCGACGCCGGCAAGGCGCGCGAGCTGCTGGCCTCGGCCCCCGGCGTGGTGGTGCAGGACGACCCGGCGGCGGGCGAGTTCCCGACCCCGGCCGACGTGGTCGGCACCGACCCGACGTGGGTGGGGCGCATCCGCCGCTCCATCGACGACCCGCGCTCGCTGGACCTGTTCCTGTGCGGGGACAACCTGCGCAAGGGCGCCGCGCTGAACACGGCGCAGATCGCGGAGGTCGTCGCCCAGGAGTTCGTCCAGGGCTGAGGCGGACCCCGCCGGCGTCCGGGGCCCGGCCCGCGCACCGCGCGGGCCGGGCCCGTTCCGGGCCGCTCGGCGCCTCCTCTCGCGTTGATCTCGGGGAAGTCGGCCTTATCAGGGCCCTGATAAGGCCGACTTCCCCGAGATCAACGCGGGGGCGCACCGTTTCTCAGGGAAGGCGCCAGCGCGGCCGGGTCAGGCTCAGCCGGTACACCAGCCGGCACTGGTCGGTGGAGCCGACCAGGTCGGAGGTCTCCACCGGGCGGCCCTGGCAGTAGTGGGTGCGCTCCACCACGAGCATCGGCCGCCCCGGCGGCAGCCGCAGCGACGTCGCCTCGGGCTCGCGCAGCGGCCGCACCCCCACCTCCTCCACGACCCGGTCCACCGACACCCCGGCGCCGGCGAGCCGGTCCAGCACCCCGGTGTCGGGGGCGTCCGCGGGGGAGCGCAGGGTACCCCGGGTGAGGGAGGTCGGCTCCCAGGCGGTGTGCACCGCCACCGGCTCGCCCTCGGCGGTGCCGACGGTCAGGGTGCGGAAGACCGGTGTGCCCGTGCGCAGCACCAGCCGCCGGGCCACGGGGTCCTCCGCCTTCTCGGTGGCCACGTCGCTCTCGGCGGGGTGCAGCGGCCCCACCCCCGCGCCGGAGGCGCGGTCGGTGCGCGGGAAGCGGTGCACGTCGGGCAGTGAGCGCACGAAGTACCCCGCACCCGGGCGTGCCTCCACCAGGCCCTCGCTGACCAGCAGCCGCAGCGCGTGCCGGGACACCTGTTCGCTGACGTCGTAGATGCGGGCGAGCCGGGAGCGGGAGGGCAGGCGTTCACCGGGCCCCAGCTCGCCGGAGAGGATCGGCCGGCGCAGCAGCTCGGCGACCCAGACGTAGCGCGGTCGCGGCTCCACGGCTACACGGTTCCCGGTGCGGGCCCTCCCGGTGCGCCCCCGAGGTTTCTCAGGGCGAAGTCCAGCTCGGCGGACATGTGCCGGATGCGCTCCTCCACCACGAAGGACCCGTGCCCGGCGTCGAACCGGTACACCTCGTGCGGTTTGCCCAGCTCCCGCAGGCGCTCCACGTAGTTCTCGATCTGCCGGATGGGGCAGCGCGGGTCGTTCTCCCCGGCCAGGACGAGCACGGGAGCCCTGACGTCGGAGGCGTAGGTGATCGGGGAGGAGGCGGCGTAGAGCTCGGGGACCTCGTCGGGGGAGCCGCCGAACATGGAGCGGTCGAAGGCGCGCAGCGCCTCCATCTCGTCGGCGTAGGCGGCGGTGTAGTCGGCGATCGGCACCGCGGCGATGCCCAGGGACCAGTCGTCGGGGCGCACGCCCAGGCCGAGCAGGGTCAGGTAGCCGCCCCAGGAGCCGCCCTCCAGCACCAGCCGGGCGGGGTCGGCCAGGCCGGAGGCGACCGCCCAGTCGCGCACGGCGGTGATGTCCTCCAGCTCGGTCAGGCCCACGCGGCGCTCGATGGCGTTGCGCCAGGCGCTGCCGTAGCCGGTGGAGCCGCGGTAGTTGACCCGGACGACGGCGAACCCGTGGTCCACCCAGGCGGCGACGTCGGAGAAGAAGGCGTCGGTGTCCTGGGCCTCGGGGCCGCCGTGCACCAGGAAGACGGTGGGGAAGGGGGCGGTTCCGGCCTCCGGCTCGGAGACCAGGGCGTGCACGGTCCCGCCGGGGCCCTCCACGTCGACGTCGCGCACCGGGACCGAGGGCGGGGCGGCCGTGCCGGGCGGGGTGAGCACCGTCTCGCCGCGGGTGTTGCGGATGACCGGGGGCAGCTGGGAGCTGGACCAGGAGTACTCGACGGTGCCGTCGGGCCGCGCGGCGGCGGCGCTGACCATGCCCGGGGGCGTGTCCACGGGCTCGGTGCGGCCGGCGGCGGGGGTGTGCAGGTGCAGCCGCGAGCGGGCGCGGTGCTCCTGGACGATCAGCAGCTGCTTGCCGTCGGAGGTCCACTCGGCGGAGAGCTCGCCGGGCAGGTCGTCGAGGCGGACCTCCAGCTCGTCGCCGGTCTCGGGGTTCCACAGCAGGGGTTCGGTGCGACCGCGCCGCTCGTGCAGGACCAGCAGCGCGCCGCCGCCGGGGGAGAAGTGGCCGGGGTACAGGGCGCGCCCGGGGCCGTCCCACAGGTCGCCGACGGCCTCGGCCCGCGGCCCTGCCTCCCCGCCGGAGCCGTCCAGCCGGTAGACGCGCACGGCGGTGTACCGGGAGTCGCCGTGCTCGCTGTGCGCGATGGCGAACAGGGAGCCGTCGTCGGACATCCCGGCCAGGTAGCCCTCTTGGCGGTGGGAGTACAGGGTGGCCGGGGGCGCGCCGGGGCGGCACAGGTGGACGCTGAAACCGTCGTCGGTGGAGCGGCCGATCAGCGCGGTGCCGTCGGCGCCCAGCGCCAGCCCGGCGGGGTAGGAGGGGGCCAGGCCGGGGGCGGCCTCCTCGTCGGGGCCGCCGGTGAAGGGGCGGCGCATCCATACGCCGAACTCGTCGCCGTCGGTGTCGGCGAACCACCACACCCAGGCCCCCGTGGGATCGAGGGAGCCCAGCTCGGTCCCCTGGGGGCGCGCGGTGGCCTGGCGTTGCTCACCGGTCGCGCGGTCCCAGGTGTACAGCTCCCACGTTCCGCTGGAGTTGCTGCGGAAGAGGGAACGGTCCGGGGCCTCACGGGCCCAGGAAGGAAGACTGATCCTGCCGGCTCGGAACCGGTCCTGCCAACGCTCGCCCATGATCCCCAGTAAAGCAGTGGACTTGTGCTGATTGGGGGCGAATCCACGAGTCGACTTGGCCACTCTTGGACGAATCGGCATGGGAAGGGCGCCACCGTAGGAAAACGGGTGGCGGGAGTGGGCGTTGGTGCCAGGGAGGTGGAACACCGGGGTCAGGGCCGTGTTCCGCACACGCGGCGCACGGTACGGACGAGGAAGGGCGTGAGTGCGCGTGCGGCGGCCACGGTGGCGGGGAAGAGGGGGAGGGCCCCGCGGATACGGAGACCGCGGGCGTTCCGCCCGCCCCGCTCAGGGGCCGCCGGGCCCACGGCCCGAAGGGGAGGACCAGACGGGGGCCGCGGCGGCCGCCCCCTGGTCGGGGCCGCAGCGCCGCCGAAGCGCCCGGGTGGGACCGGGCGTGCAGGCCGAGCCCGGCCGGCGACGTCTCGAGAGGGCGCTGCCAGAGAGGGCGTTGCGTCCTCCGGTGCGCGCTCGCCGGCTCCTCGGCGCCGTGCAGGGCCGTGCCTTCCCGCGGTCCAGGCGCGCTTCCCGCGGCCGGGTAGCCTTCGGCGGATGAGAGTAGCGATTATCGGGCTCGGCGACATCGCCCGGAAGGCGTACCTGCCGACCCTGGCCGTGCGCCCCGGTGTGGAGCCGGTGCTGATGACCCGCTCGGCGGACCGGCTGGCCGAGGTCGCGGCCGCCTACCGGGTGCCCGACCGGAACTGCTTCACCGATCTGGGCGCCCTGCTGCGCCGCCCTCCGGAGGCCGCGTTCGTGCACGCCGCCACCGACGCGCACGCCGAGCTCCTGGAGGCGCTCGTCGACGCGGGCGTCCCCACCTATGTGGACAAGCCGATCGCCCCCGGGCTGGAGGCCGCCGAGCGGGTCGTCGCCCGCGCCGAGCGCGCCGGGGTGGGGCTGATGGTCGGCTTCAACCGCCGCTACGCGCCCGGCTACGCGGCCGCCCGGGAGCGCCCCCGCGACCTGGTCTTCCTGCAGAAGAACCAGCAGGGCCGCCCCGACACCCCGCGCCGGGTGGTCTTCGACGACTTCATCCACGTGGTGGACACGCTGCGCTTCCTCGCCCCCGGCGGCACCGAGGGCACTGCGGGCACTGAGGGGGCCGAGGTCTCGGTCGACACCCGGGTGCGCGACGGGGCGCTGGAGCACGTGGTGCTGCGCCTGTCCGGCCGCGGGTGGACCGCGATCGGCGCGATGAACCGGGTGTCCGGCGCCAAGGAGGAGCGCCTGGAGGTCTCCGGCGGCGGCGGGAAGTTCACCGTCGTGGGCCTGGGCGAGACGATCGAGCACGACGGGGTGCAGCGCACCGAGCGCAGGGGCGACTGGACGCCGGTGGCCCGGCAGCGCGGCATCGAGCAGATCTGCACGGCCTTCCTGGACGCGGTGGCGCAGGGCGCTCCGCTGGACGCGCGGGACGCCCTGCGCACGCACGAGTTGTGCGAGCGGATCGTCAGCCGGGCGGAAGGTCGCCGTCCAGACGGCGCATGAGCATCCCGTCGGCCAGCATCAGGCGGCGCACCAGCGCCTCGTCGTAGTCGGCCAGACCGGCGTCGTTGAGCACCCGCATGTGGACGGGGTGGGGGAGCACATCGCGCGGGTGGACCTGGCCCACCCCCTCGGCGGCGTCCGGGGCGGCCGTGAAGCCCTCGGGCACCTCGCACGGCTGCAGCGCGCGGAAGACGTGCAGGTGCAGGTGGTAGCCGGCGTCGTCCCCGCCGCCCCGGAGCTCGTACAGCCCGGTGGGCGCCATCGCCCCCGGGCGCACCCCGGCGGTCTGCTCGGAGGTGCGCCGGGCGGCCTGCTCGGCGCTCTCCCCGGGGGCGGTGCGGCCCCCGGGCAGGGTCCAGTGCCCGGCCTGCGGGCCGCGGGCGCACAGGACGAAGGTGAGCGTCCAGTCCGGCCCGGGGATGATGGCGGCGGCCTCCACGGCCGGCCCCGCCGGGCCGTGAGGGGGGTAGACGGTCGACATTGGTCCGGTTGTCTCCTGGTCGGCGCGGTGGTCGGCGGGGCTACGCGGCTGAGCACGGGTTCCGCCGCTGACCACCATCGCGCATCCGCCGCACCCGGCGCCACCTGATGCGGACGACCGGCGGGGAGGGGAGGGGCGAACCGGGAGGGAACGCCCGGCCCCCGCGCGTGGCCGCCCCCTCAGGGGCGGCCACGCGCGCAGGCGCGGACGGGGTGCGCCCATCAGACCCGGTGTTTCACGTGGAACGAGGCGGGCGCTCCATGCACCAGGTGGTCGGGGCGCCTGCGGGCAGGTCGACCTCGGCGGTCACCTCGAACCCGAGCCGGCGGTACAGGCGCACGTTGGACTCGGTGGCGGTCTCCAGGAACACCGGTGCGCCCGCGGCCTCGGCGGCGCGCAGCCCGGGTTCGATGACCGCGCGCCCCAGGCCCTCGCCCCGGCGGTCGCGGCGGACCCCGACCGTGGCCAGGAACCAGCACGGGTGCTTGGGCCGGTGCGGCTCCAGGGCCGCGTCGGCCCGGCCGATGTCGGCGAGCCGCTCGCCGTAGAGCCCGGCCAGCTCGGGCGAGGAGAACAGGTCGGGCGGGATCTCCACGTCCGGCACGGTCCATACCGAGGCGGCCGCGTTGCCGCCGGCCGTCCACACCCGCCCGTAGGGCAGGCCGACCTTCTCGGCGAAGTAGCGCTGCAGGCCGTGCAGGCGCTCGCGGTGGTCGTCGGCGGGGACCGCCCAGCGGGTCCACGGGTAGTCCGTGAAGGCGTCGGCCAGGGTGTCGGCGATCGCCGCGAGGTCGGCCTCTTCGGCCGGGCGGGCCGGGGCGGCGTCGGCGCCCTCTCGGTCCTCGTGCGGGGCGGACGGAACGGTCATGGGTCGGTGCGCTCCAGGGCGTCTCGGCGTCGGCGGCGGCGCGTCCGGTGACGGATCGCGCGGGGACCCGGGGGTCCACCCGACGATGCTGCCGTTCCGCCCCCGGATTGTCGACGGATTTGTCCGCGCGCCGGGGCGGGGGCGATCCGAGGCCGCACGGCGACGCACCGCGCGGTGAGCCGGGCCCCGGCCCAGATCTTCGTCCGGAGAACGCGCGGGGCGCCCCGG
This sequence comes from Nocardiopsis halophila DSM 44494, assembly GCF_000341245.1. Lineage (GTDB taxonomy): Bacteria > Actinomycetota > Actinomycetes > Streptosporangiales > Streptosporangiaceae > Nocardiopsis_A > Nocardiopsis_A halophila. The sequence goes on along the minus strand of NZ_ANAD01000132.1, from coordinate 15,363 downwards.
CCGTTCCCCGGCCGGGGCGCCCCGCGAAGGCGTGCGGCGAGCCGCGCTACAGGATGATCCGCATCGGGCTCTCCAGGACCTCGGCGAGGTCCTTCAGGAAGGCGGCGCCCACGGCGCCGTCCACCGCCCGGTGGTCCACCGACAGCTCCAGCGCGATGGTGTTGCGCGCGACGACCTCGCCGTCGTGCACCACCGGGGTGGGCTTCATGGCGCCCACCGCAAGGATCGCCGACTCGGGGGTGTTGATCACCGCCGAGAAGCTGTCGATGCCGAACATGCCCAGGTTGCTGACGCTGAACGTGCCGCCGCTCATGTCCTGCGGCTTGAGCTTGCCGTCCCGCGCCTTGCCCGCGAGGTCGCGGGTGCGGGCGGAGATGTCGGAGAGCGTGGCCGTGTCGGTGTCGTGCAGCACCGGGACGACCAGGCCCTCGTCGATCGCGACCGCCACGCCCACGTTGACGCGGTGGTGCTGGAGCAGCCGGCCGTCCTCCCAGGAGCGGTTGACCTCCGGGTGCGCCTTGAGCGTGGTGGCGGCCGCCTTGACGATCAGGTCGTTGAAGCTGATCTTGGTGCCGGTGTCGGCGAGCTGCTCGTTGATCTGGGCGCGGAAGGCCTTCAGCGGCTCGGCGTCGATGGTGCGGCGCAGGTAGAAGTGCGGGGCCTGCTGCTTGCTCTCCACCATCCGGCGCGCGATGGTCTTGCGCATCTGGCTGACCTTGAGCTCCTCCGAGCCCCGCGGGTCCTCGGTGCCGGCCTGGGCGGCCGGGGCCGCGGCGGGCGCGGCGGCTGCGGCCGGAGCCGCGGCCGGGGCACCGGAGGCGGCGCGGTCGCGGGCGGCCTCCACGTCGGCCCGGACGATGCGGCCCTTGGGCCCGCTGCCCTCGATCGCGTCGATGTCCAGGCCGTACTCCTTGGCCAGGCGGCGGGCCAGCGGAGAGGTGCGCGGACGGGCCGGGCCCTCGCCGTCGGCGGCGGGCGCCGGTGCGGCCGGTGCGGTCTCGGCCGGCTTCTCCCCGGCCTGCTCCGAGGCCTGTTCCGCCCCCTGCTCCGAGCCCTGGGCCGGGGCCGCCGGGGCGCCTTCGGCGTCGGGGGCCTCGGCGTCCGGGGTCTCGCCGATGAAGCCGATCACGGCGCCGATCGGGACCGTGTCGCCGGCCGATACGTACTGTTCGACGAGGTAGCCGTCCTCGTAGGCCTCGTACTCCATGACGGCCTTGTCGGTCTCGATCTCCACCAGCACATCACCGGAGGCGACCTTGTCACCGACGTTCTTGGCCCAGGAGCTGATGACGCCTTCCTCCATGGTGTCGGAGAGGCGCGGCATGTAGATCTCAGTCATCAGAGCTTTCCCCTCAACCCACGCGCCGGCCGACGGCGTCCAGGGTCTCCTTGACGGCGGTGGTGATCGACTCGACCGACGGCAGGGCGGCGGTCTCCAGCGGCTTGGCGTAGGGCATGGGGACCTCCGCCATGGCCACGCGGCGCACCGGCGCGTCCAGGTAGTCGAACGCCCCCTCCTGGATGGAGGCCGCGATCTCGGCGCCGATGCCGTAGGTGAGCCAGTCGTCCTCGCAGATGACCGCGCAGCTGGTCTTGCGCACCGAGTCCACCACGGTCTGCCGGTCCAGCGGGCGCAGGCTGCGCAGGTCGACGACCTCGACGCTGATGCCCTGCTCGGCCAGCTGCTCGGCGACCTGGCCGGCGACCATGGCCATGCGCGAGTAGCCGATGAGCGTGATGTCGGTGCCCTCGCGGGTGACCTTGGCGCGCCCGATCTCGGCGACGCTCTCGTCGCCGTCCGGCACCTCGCCCTTGGTGTTGTAGAGGCCGAGGTTCTCCAGGAACAGGACCGGGTCGTCGTCGCGGACGGCCGCGCGGAACATCGAGGCGGCGTCGGCGGGGGTGCTCGGCGCCAGGACCTTCAGTCCGGGGACGAAGGAGTAGTACAGCTCGATGTTCTGCGAGTGGGTCGCGCCCAGCTGCTGGCCGCCGCCCCCGGGGGTGCGGATGACCATGGGCACGGGGGTCTGGCCGCCGAACATGCCGTAGATCTTGGCGGCGTGGTTGACGATCTGGTCGATCGCGATGAGGGAGAAGTTGATCGTCATGAGCTCGACGACGGGGCGCAGCCCCAGCATGGCCGAGCCCACGGCGGCGCCGACGAAGCCCTCCTCGGCGATGGGGGTGTCCCGGACGCGCTTCTCGCCGAACTCCTTGAGCAGCCCTTCGGTGATCTTGTAGGACCCCTCGAAGACGCCGATCTCCTCGCCCATGACGAAGACGTTCTCGTCGCGCAGCATCTCGGCGCGAAGGGTGTCGCGCAGGGCCTGGCGGTAGGTGATGACGGACATGTCCCGCTCTCCTTAACTACTACTCGGCGAAGACCGGGTCGGCGGGCATGCGGCGCGACTCGTTCGCCACGGGGGTGGCGTAGGTGTAGTCGAACAGCGTGGACACGTCGGGGTGCGGGCTGTTCTCGGCGAAGTCGGCGGCGTCGGCCACCTCCTCCTTGACGGACGCGGTGATCTCCTCGCGCAGCTCGTCGGTGAGCACACCGGCGTCGCTGAGCTGCTTGTCGAAGATGGCGACCGGGTCGTTGGCGGTGTCCCGGGCCTCGGCCACCTGCTCCTCGGTGCGGTACTTGGCCGGGTCCACGACCGAGTGGCCCTTCATCCGGTAGCTGGTGGCCTCCAGCAGGAAGGGGCGCTGCTCGGCGCGGGCGCGCTCGACCAGGTCGGCGGCGGCGTCGCGGACCTCCAGCACGTTGCGGCCGTCCACCTTGACGCCCTCGATGCGGAAGGCGGAGCCGCGCTTGTGCAGCTCGGGCTCGGCCGAGGACATCTCGACGGTGGTGCCCATGCCGGTGAAGTTGTTGATCACCACGAAGACGATCGGCAGGTTCCACAGCGCGGCGATGTTGAGGGACTCGTGCCAGGCGCCGATGTTGGTGGTGCCGTCGCCCATCTGGCACATGACGACCTCGTCGCCGCCGCGGTAGGACACGGCCAGCGCGGCGCCGGTGGCCAGGGGGAGCTGGCCGCCGACGATGCCGTACCCGCCGAGCATGCGGACCTCGGTGTCGTACATGTGCATCGAGCCGCCCCAGCCCTTGGACACGCCGGTGGAGCGGCCGTAGAGCTCGGCCATCACGTGGCGGGGGCTCATGCCCTTGCCGATCGCGTAGCCGTGGTCGCGGTAGTTGGTGAAGAGGTAGTCCTCGTCCTTGAGGGCCGTCATCAGGCCGACGACGGTGGCCTCCTCGCCGAGGTTGAGGTGGCAGTAGCCGCCGATGCGGGCCTGGGTGTAGGCCTGGGCGGTGCGCTCTTCGAACCGGCGGACGAGCAGCATCTGCCGGTAGTAGTCGAGCAGGACCTTGGGCTGCTCGTCGGCGATCTTCGGCGCACTGTCCTTGCGGGTGCGCCGGCGGCCGCCCGAGTTCCTGGCGGTGCCGCCGCCCTTCGGCTTGGCCGTGTCAGCCATGGTGGTGCCTTTCTACGTGCGGAATCGGCCCCTACGGGGCCGATGGACCGCGAGGGGCCGGTGCCGTGGCCCGCTGTGCGGCGGTGCCAGGCGGGGGAGCGCGCAGCCGGGCTCAACGGCGCGGCGCTCGGTGGCTGTGGAGTTGTTCGTGTCGAGAACCCTCTAGTGCTCGTTTCCCCACGGGGCGGCGGCCATTCCTCGGGGGCGTTCGCCCTGCGGGAACCGCCTTGCGGGTGGCGAGCCCTGCCGTGTGATGTGCGTCGCGGACACTCTACGGATTGATCGATGATCGATCAATCCGACTCTAGGGGAAATCCGGGGTGAATCCGGCCGGGTCCCCCGGAAGCGGACACGCCCGGCGGGCGCCCCCGCAGGGTCAGTGCCCGGCGCCTCGGGACTTCATGGCGGCATCCACGTAATTGTGAACGTGCTCACTCAGCATTCGGCCCACGTCCGGATCCCGCTCGACGAAGGCCTCGGCGATCCGCGCGTGGTCGGCCGCCTTGGCGTGCAGCTCCATGTCCAGCCAGCGCACCGACAGCCGCGTCCACACCTCCACGCCCAGCGACTCCCAGGTGTGCAGGAGCACGTCGTTGCGGGCGGCCAGGACGATCCGGCGGTGGAACTCCACGCTGTGCCGGATCTGCTCCTCCACGTCCCCCTCGGCGGTCGCGCGGCGCAGCCGCTCCACCTCCTCGCGCAGCGGGGAGGGGTCCTCGGCCAGGCGGTCCGCGGCGAGTTCGGCGGCGACGCGTTCGAGACCGGCCCGGACGGGATAGATCTCCGCCATGTCCGCTACACCGAACTCGCGAACCCGCGCCCCCTTGTTCGGGACCGAGTCGATCAGCCGCAGCGTCTCCAGTTCGCGCAGGGCCTCCCGCACGGGGGCCTGACTGACGTTGAGCTCGGCGGCGATCCGGCGCTCGACGATGCGCTCGCCGGGCTTCCACCTGCCGGAGAGCAGACCCTCCACGAGAACGCGGCGGATCTGCTCGCGCAGAGGGTTGCGGGCCACCCGTGCTGCGTCGTCGGGTGTGGCGGGCATCAACGGCCTTTCTGGTCGGGGCGGCCGCCGCCGGGGCGGCGGCCGCGGTCGTGGGGAGGCGATTGCACCTTAGCCGCCCTCATCCGGGCGGTCTCTGTGTGCGATACCGGACGTCCGTTATCGAAGACGGGCTAACGGAACGCTCACGGTCGAGGCGCATGCGGGTGAACATCGTCCCGGACCCGGCTGACCGGACGGCAAAGTGCGAGGTAAGGCGGTCGGCGCCGACAGGGCGCCGCGTCCCCTGACCGAGCGGAGCGCTATGCTGTCCTGTCGGAAATGTTCGATCAAAACCGGGTAACGTGGTGCGCGGGGCCACTCCCGGTAGCCGACGTCCCCCGCGCACGAGCGGCTCCGCCCCCTTCCCGCTCCGCCCCCGCGGCCGCGGACCGACGCCCCCGCGGCGTCCGAGACGGCCGCCTCCGGGTGCTCTGACCTCGCGCCCGGGACGCGTTCCCTGCCCCTGTTCACATCCGAGTCCGAGCGGCGAGCCCGTCCCCCGACAAGCACAGCCGTGCCGCAGGCCAGCCCACGAAACGTGAGACAGCACTGAGCACACATGATGCCTACATCGCGGAGAAGGTCGACACCGTCGCGACGCGCGGGGCCGACGCCGACGTCACCCCATAGACGGCGTCGCGTCCTGGACGCGGTGCCGCGCATTTCCGCGAAGGCGGCGCGCGGCGCCGAGGACGGGCGTGTCACGTGGCCCAGTGTGAGCGAGATCGCATGGGGTATCGCCTCGGACAAGATCGCGATCGCCCTGGCCGTGCTTCTCATCACCATGACGATGCTCTCGGCCGGCCCGTTGCACCCTATCGACAATCTGATCAACAACGCACCTCGGCCGTTCTGGGACGAACTGCGCCTGTTCCTCATCCTGTGGCCGGACACGGTCGCCTCGCGTTTCGTGGCGATCCCGGTCCTGGCGGTCACCGCGCTCCAGCTGGCCTACCGGCACCGCTCCTGGCGGCCGATCATCCTGGGCGCCGTGGGCGTGGTGGGCATGATGGGCCTGGTGGCGTCGATGAAGCTGTTCTTCTCGCGCAACCACCCGCGCAGCTTCGACCCGGCGTTCTTCGGCGACTCGGGGGGCGTGTCGTTCCCGTCCGGGCACGGGGCCAACGCCATCCTCATCTACGGGCTGGTGCTGTTCCTGATCATCCGGTACCAGGCCGCGCGTCCGCACATCATCCGCCGCCTCGGCTTCTGCATCGTCGGAATCGCGCTGCTGCAGTCCGTCGTCTCGGCCTACCTGCACTTCCACTGGTTCACCGACCTGGCCACGGGGATGATCGCCGGCGGCCTGTCGCTGCGGATCGTGATCTGCCTGGACGCCATGATCCCGGGCGGGCGCACCACCATGTGGTGGCCCTGGTACGGCGGCAGCTTCTGGAGCGCCGACGAGACCCGGCAGTCCCCCACCGACGCCGAGGAGGCGCGCGCGGCGTGAAGCGGCCTCCCCTTCCCGCCCAACGCCGATAGTCTCCGGCGGGGATTGCACGCATCGGGGGGAATGGGAACACGGACATGGCAGCCACGGAACTGAGCTTCGAACGCGACCCGGAGATCCTGGACCGGCTGGCGGAGGAGCTGTGCGCCGCCGCCGGGGTGGAGCCGCCCGAGCCCGGCGAGGCCGGCGCGGAGGACGACCCCGGCGTACTGGGCGCGGTCGTCGCCCGGCGCGGGCAAGCGCTGGAGGGGTGGGCCGTGCTGCTCGCCCCCGAGGACGAGGAGGACGAGGGGCCGCACCTGCAGTGGGCGCTGGCCTCGGTGGAGGCCGAGCAGCTCAAGGGCGTCTTCGACCCGGCCCGCGACGCCACCGACGCGGAGTTCGCGCTGGTGGAGAAGATGGTGCGGGAGGCCGCGGCCCGCGCGGCGGAGCTGGGCCACGATGCCCTGCTGTGGTCGCCGACCATGCGGGCGACCGACGCCCGGCTGGCCGACCGCCTCGGCGCCGACGTCGAGCGCGAGGAGGGCCGCACCTGGGGTGCGGGCCTGGAGTGGCGCCGCCCGCCGGGGCTGCCGCCGGTGCGGGTGCGCACGATGCCGGCCGTGCCGGACGAGGCCCTGCTGGACGATTACGTGGAGCTGTACCGGGCGTTCGGGGCCGACGGCGACTTCGGCGAGGACTGGGACCGCGAGGAGGTGCGGGAGTGGCTGGACAACAGCCACCTCGGCCCGGACCTGCTGGCGGGTGAGGCCACGTTCGACCTGATGCCGGAGGACGGCGACGGGGTCCCGGTGGCCCAGTTCACGGTGCTGGTGGACGACGAGGGGATGGCCTCGGGGGGCCTGGTGGTGCACCGGGGGCCCGAGGCGGGCGCCCTGGCGGCGGCGTTCGCCGAGGCGATCGAGGGCCTGCGCAGCGCAGAGGGCGTGCGCGAGTTCCACCTGCAGGAGTTCGACGACGACCTGGTGGCCGAGGCGGCCGACAAGGCGGGCCTGGAGGTCATCGACCGGTGGCCGGTCTACATCCTGGAGCTCGACGCGCTCGACTGACGTGGGCGGGCGCCGGGCCGCATGCGGCCCGGCGCCCCGCGCGCGGGAACGTCCGCCTCGGCTCTCGCCTCAGCTCTCCTTGCGCGCCTTGTACTCCTCTGCGAGGAGGCCGAGCACGACCTCGTCGAGGAACTCGCCCAGCACCCAGGCCGAGGAGCGCGTCTGCCCCTCGCGGACGAAGCCGTTGCGCTCGGCGGCGTGCAGCATGGCGAAGTTGTCCGCCAGCGTATCGATCTGCAGCCGGTTCAGGCCGCGGACGGTGAAGCCGTAGTGGCACAGGGCCGCGACCACGTCGGTGCCGTAGCCCTTCCCGCGGTGGGCGGGCCGCAGGCCCAGCCCGATCTGCGCGGTCCGGTGGTGGGGGTCGATGCCCGCCAGCACCGCGGTCCCGATCAGCGTCCCGCCCTCCAGCTCCACCACGGAGAACTGCACGGTCTGCTGGTTGGAGTCGTCCACGACGAGCCGCCGGTCCTTGGTCCCGGGCGTGAGCGGCGTCCACGGCCGCCCGTCGGCGCGGGAGCCGTTGACGACGTCGTCGTAGAGCTCGGCGAGCAGGACGGGGATGTCGTCGTCATGCCGCGCGCGCAGCCCGACCTTGGTTCCTTTGAGCATTGCAGTGTTCTATCTGGTCGGATATTCCGTCGACAAGCGGAATAAAGCGGATAAATAGGCCGAATGTGGACAGAGCTCGTTCCCTGGAGGAGGACCTCCGGGGAACGAGGTGCGTCACAGGGGGTTGAGCCGGGCCTTGAGAAGGCAGAACTCGTTGCCTTCGGGGTCGGCCAGCACGTGCCACTGCTCGTCGCCGGTCTGCCCGATGTCGGCCGGGCGCGCGCCGAGCGCCAGGAGGCGTTCGAGCTCGGCGCCCTGGTCGCGGTCGGTCGGGTTGACGTCGATGTGGAGCCGGGGCTTGCCCTTCTCCGGCTCGGCCCTGCCGCTGAGGACGATCGTCGGCTGGGCGCCGCCGAAGCCCTCGCGCGGGCCGATCTCCACGGCATGGAAGGCGCTGTCGTCGTACTCGCGGTCGAGGATGACGAAGTCCAGGACATCGCACCAGAACCGCGCCAGCGCCTCGGGGTCGTGGCAGCCGAGCACGAGTTCACTGATACGACACGCCATAGAAGAAACCTGCTCTCAAACGGAGAACCGCAGGGGGCCGGACACGGAGGCCGTGGAACCCCAGCGGGGACAACAACCAGGCGAGCGTAGCGAGTAGGGCGATGGGGGTCGAAGGGTTTTTCAGGCCTGCTCAGCCCGGGGCGCGCGACGGCTCGGGCGGTCGGTCTCGGCGACAGGGGCTCATGCTCCGAGGTCGGTGTCCCGTCTCAGCGCGCTGAGAAGAGAGGCCCACTCCCTTTGGGGGAAGGTGAGATGGAGGAGTCGAGGGCGCTTCGAGTCGCGGACGGATGTCGTCGAGCGAAGCCGTGATATTTCGACGCACTGGTTGGTTCCACCGCTGTACGTGCTCTTCTTCCACGGGTTCTCAGAGTTCTTCATCGCGGATTTTCCTCATTTCTTTTTGGAGTATCGTGAGGGATTCATCAGGGGCGGCGGCAGCCCCTTGTAGGGCTCCAAACAGTAGTCGATAGTTCGATACGTCCCCCCTCTCGGTGATGATCTGCCCCTCGTGGATTCTCTCCGTGTAGACGACTTCTGGGGCGCCGCTGCTCAGTATGATGAACGACCCCGAGTTCCCTGGGTGCCTGCGTGATCGGGCAGGGATGAACTGCACGTTCAGTCGGTCGGACTCGATCAGGGTCGAGATGTGCTCAAATTGTCCGTAGGTGATGGAAGGCGAGCCGTACCGCCGCCAGAGGGCTGTCTCATCGAGTACACACCAAAGAATCGGTTTGTTAGAGCGGGTCATCTTCCCGCCGTGTTCGGCTCGCTCTTGAGCTTTTCGAGTGACGGCTTCCGTAGCGAGCCACGGCGCTCCGTAGCGAACGAGCGCTGCCGCGTATTCGGCGGTCTGCAAGTAACCGGGAAAGACGATGGATTGGTAGCCATGGATCATCCTGATACTCCTGACCGCCCTCGGAACCAACACGCCACTGCCGTGAAGCCGCCCAGAGGGCGACTCCACGGCAGCGCGGTCCGATCTCTACGACCTCTATGACGGCCGCGAGGCGGGGAATCCGTGCCGGCGGGCCGCGACGACCACCATCATCACCGGCACCAGCAGCGCCAGCACGCTCCACGGGAACGGCTCGGTCCCCAGGGCGCTCAAGAGGACGCCTCCGACGGCCCCTCCAGCGGCCATCGCCCCGTTCCACAAGGTCACGAGCATCGCCTGGGCCGCGTCGCCCCCGGCGTCGGCCGCCGCGGTCTGCAGGAGCGTCGGCACCCCGCCCCACCCCAGCCCCCACAGCACCGCCGCCGTGTACACCAGCACCGAGCTCCCCGCCCCCAGGGCGAGCACCGCCGACGCCGCCCCGACCAGCACCACGGCGGCGACCGTCAGCAGGCGCAGCCTGCGGTCGATCTGCGCCCCCACGAGCCAGATGCCCGCCATCGACGCGCCCCCGAAGAGCAGGAGGACCGCCCCCACCGAGCCGCCCATCCCCACTCGTTCGAGGAACGAGGCGATGTAGGTGTAGAGCACGGTGTGCGCCAGCACGAACGTGACGGTGACGAACAGGATCGGCACCACCCCCGGTGTCAGCACCGTCTTCAGCACCGGGGCCCGGTCCGTCGGCCGCCGTCCGGGGACCTCCGGGGCCAGGGCCGCAATCCACCCGATCACCCCCACGGCGAGCACCGTCAGCAGGGCGAACGTCGGCCGCCAGCCGAAGGCCGCGCCGGCGAACGTCCCGGCGGGCACGCCCAGGGCCAGGGCCACGGGCACCCCCGCCATCACCACCGCGACCGCCCGGCCTCGGACTCCGGCGGGGACCGCCGAGCGCGCGTAGCCGACGAGCATGGCCCAGGCCAGGCCCGCGGCCACCCCCGCCAGGAAGCGGGCCGCCAGGGTCAGCGCATAGTCCGAGGACACCGCCGTCACCGTGTTGGCGACGGCGAACCCCGCCATCGTCACCAGCAGCAGCCGCTTGCGCGGCCACCCGGCCGTGGCGGCGCTCAGCGGGATCGCGGTCAGCGCGGTGCCGATGGCATAGGCGGTCACCGCCTGCCCCATGGCGGACTCGGTGACGCCCAGATCGGCGCTCCAGGCGGGCAGCAGCCCGGCGGGCAGCGCCTCGGTCAGAACGGTCAGGAACACGGCGGAGGCCAGGGCGAGCAGCATGGGCAGGGGGAGCCCGCGCTTCTCGGCGGAGGGCCCGGCGGCTAGAGTCGCATCGTCGGTCGTCATGCCGGAATGCTCGAACCTTCACATAGATGTGAAGGTCAATCGCGCCGATGGTGAGGTGGGGCACATGCGCATCGGGGAGCTGTCCGAGCGGACCGGGGTCCCCCGCCGCCTCCTGCGCTACTACGAGGAGCAGGGCCTCGTCGTCCCCGACCGGCTGCCCAACGGCTACCGCGACTACGACGAGCGCTATGTCGACCGCGTGGCCCAGATCCGCGGCCTCCTCGACGCCGGCCTCCCGACGCGGATCATCAAGCAGATCCTGCCCTGCCTGGACAAGCCGCGGGTGATCCACATGTCCGACGTGACCCCGGAGATGCTCGCGACCCTGGAACGCGAGCGGGACCGCATGACCGAGCGGATCGACCACCTCACCCGCAACAGGAACGCGGTCTGCGAATACTTGGCGGCCGTGAGGGAGGAGTCCGCCTGAGTCCAGAGGCCCCGCCGAGGCGCTGAGGGGCCGGGCAGTGACGCGAAGGCGGCCTCCTGTTCATGGCCGGGACGACGGGCCGCCCCTCACCCGGGCGACCGGGACCGGTCGGCTCCCCCTACCGGCCCCGACCAGCGCCTACCAGGCCACCGGCAGCTCGTACACGCCGTCGGCGGCACGGCAGTGCGCATCGCACCCCGGCCCGTCGGCGACCTCCGGCCCGGACCCCTCCAGCCAGTCGGTGTCCGGCCGGGCGCCGACGACCACCACGCGCGGTGAGGCGCTCATGCGTCCTCGTCCACGGTGATCGCCGCGGTGGGGCACACCTGCGCCGACTCGCGGACGGCGTCGTGGTGCTCTTCACCGGGGGAGGCGTCGAGCAGCACCACGATCCCGTCCTCGTCGCGCTGGTCGAACACCTCGGGTGCGATCAGCACGCACTGCCCCGCACCGCAGCACTTGTCCTCATCGACGGTGATCTTCACGGTCGCTCCTTCTCGCTCTGGCGCTCGGAAGCGCTCGGACGGTCGCATGCCGGGATCCGAGGAGGCGGGCCGACGGCATGGGGACGGCAGTGGGGGATGTCCTCGATGAACCGGATCCGACCCTGTACCCGGACCCCCGGCCCCGGCCCCGGCCTCGACCCCGGCCCCGGGACCGGAACCGGGACGGGTGCGGGCGGTCAGGCGTGAGGCCCGGGCCCGCCTTCGGCGGGCGTGGCGGCCGCCAGCATGAGGCCGTGCAAGGCGTCGACCATCCCGGTCGCGGCCTCGTCCCAGGTGGCGCGGAGCGTCGGCCGGCCGGCGGCGAGGTTCCGCTCCCGGTCCGCGCACAGGTTGACGATGATGTGGCGGAACATCTCCCCCCGCTCGCGCCGCACCTGGTTCGGCAGTTCGCGGGTGCGCAGGTCGAGCGCGTGCATGATCTCCCGCAGCGACGGCGCGGACATGGCCTCTTCGGCCATGATCCGGCGGAACCCCGGATCGGCCATGACCTGCACGCTGAACCGGGCGAACCAGGTCGGGCGGCCCAGCTCGGCCAGGTGGCCGGTGACCGGGCGGACCATGCAGGCCAGCCACGCGCGCGGGTCCTCGGAGCCGCGCACCTGCGCGACCATCCGCACCCGGCGCTCCTCGATGGCGTCGCTGTGCCGGCGCACGATCGCGCGCACCAGGTCGGCCTTGGTGCCGAAGTGGTAGCCGACCGCGGCGTTGTTCCCCTGCCCGGCGGCCTCGCTGACCTGGCGGTTGGAGACCGCGAACAGCCCCTCCTCGGCGAACAGCCGCTCGGCGGCGTCCATGATGGCGGTGCGCGTGGACTCCGAGCGCTCCTGCCGGGACACGGTGGGAGGCACGGTCACCACCTCACCGGAACGGTCGCCAGGCCGCCGACCGCCAGGCCGTCGACCCGCTCCAGATCCCCGGCGGGGACCGCCAGCTCCAGCGTCGGCAGCCGGTCCAGCAGCACCTCCAGCACCACCTGGAGCTCGGTGCGGGCGAGCGCCTGGCCCAGGCAGGAGTGCGCGCCCGCCCCGAAGGCGATGTGCCGGTTAGGCGCGCGGTCCAGCACCATCTCCCCGGCATCGGCGAACTCCCCGGTGTCGCGGTTGGCGGCGGCCATGGCGCACATGACCGTGGTGCCGGCGGGCACGGTCTCGCCGCCGACCTCGGTGTCCTCGGTGACGAAGCGCGGCAGCCCGATGCCGGAGTCGGCGTCGAAGCGCAGCGCCTCCTCCACGGCGGTGCGGACCAGCGAGCGGTCCTCCACCAGCCGCTCCCAGCGGCTCCGGTCGGACAGCAGCATCGCGACCATCTTGCCGATCATGTTGGCGGTGGTCTCGTGGCCGGCGACGAGCAGGCCCATCCCGGTGCCGACCAGCTCGCCGTCGGTGAGCTTCGCGCCGTCCTCGGTGGTGCCGGTGATGAGCGCGCTCAGCAGGTCATCGCCCGGGTCGCTCCTGCGCCGCTCGATGTGCCCGGACATGTAGGCGAAGAACTCCTCCTGGGCGGCGGAGACCTCCTCCTCGGTGTAGCGGGTGAGGTTGAGCAGCGCGTCCGACCAGTAGGAGAAGCGGTCCCGGTCGGACTCGGGCACGCCCAGCAGGTCGCAGATGACCCACACCGGCAGCGGGAAGCCCAGGTGGGCCTTGAGGTCGGCGGGCGCGCCCGCCTCGACCATGCCGTCGATCAGCCCCTCGGCCATGTCCCGGATGCCGGGGCGCAGGGCCGTCATGCGCTTGGCGGTGAACCACGTGCCGACCTCGCGGCGCCAGCGCCGGTGGCCCTCGCCGCCGTCGGGCACGGACGCGGCCATCTCGCTGCTGAACACCCCGCCGGACTCGTTCGCGGCGATGCGGGCGGCGCCGGCGCCGGTCAGGCGGCGGGAGAACCGCGGGTCGGCGAGCAGCCGCTTGACGTCCTCGTACCGGGTGACCAGGGCGGCTTCGTCGCCGGAGGGCAGGGTGACGCGCGCGACCGGGCAGCCCGAGCGCAGCCGCTCCCACTCCTGCGGCGGCTCCAGCGCCGAGGGCGCCGGTATCGGGTAGTCGAGCACCTTCTCGTGGTCGCGCTCCATGGCCATCCTCACTTTCCGTGGGGGCGGGGTCCGCGACCAGTGAACCTCCGGGGCTAGAGTAAGTCAAGCGACTGAATTAAAAGTTCGCACGGAACCACGCCGCCGTCACGGAAGGCACCCCATGTCCCAGCCCGCAGGGGCCGACGGCGCGACGTCCGCCTCCCCGCACCCCCCGGAGGCGCCCGCCGCACCCGAGCCCGCCGCGCCGCAGGCCGCCGGCCCGAAGCCCACCGCCGTCATCGCCGTCCTGGCGTTCGCCGGCATCACCGTCTCGCTGATGCAGACCCTGATCGTGCCGATCGTCCCCCGGCTGCCGGAGTACCTGCACACCTCGCCCGGGCAGGCCGCGTGGGCGGTCACCGCCACCCTGCTCGCCGCGGCCGTGGCGACCCCGGTGGCCGGGCGGCTGGGCGACATGTTCGGCAAGCGCCGCGTCCTGCTGGCGAGCCTGGGGCTGATGGTCGCGGGGTCGGTGGTGGCCGGGCTCAGCGACAGCCTGGCCCCGATGGTCGCGGCCCGCGCCCTCCAGGGCGCGGCGGCGGGCGTGATCCCGCTGGGCATCAGCATCATGCGGGACACGGTCCCGGCGCACCGGCTGGGGTCGGCGACCGCGGCGATGAGCGCGTCCCTGGGCGTCGGCGGCGCCCTGGGACTGCCGGCGGCGGCGCTGCTGGTGCAGAACGCCGACTGGCACGCGCTGTTCTGGACGGCGGCCGGGGTCGGCGCGGTGGCCGCCGCGCTGATCACGGCCGTGGTCCCGGAGTCGCCGGTGCGCAGCGGCGGGCGGTTCGACCCGGTGGGCGCGCTCGGGCTGTCGGCCGGGCTGCTGTGCCTGCTGCTGGCCGTGTCCAAGGGCGCCGACTGGGGGTGGACCAGTGCCACCGTGCTCGGCCTGTTCGCCGCGGCGGTCGTGGTGCTGGTGCTGTGGGGCGCCTGGGAGCTGCGCACCGCGCACCCGCTGGTGGACCTGCGCACCACGGCGCGGCCGCAGGTGCTGGCCACCAACGCCGCCTCGGTGGTGTTCGGGTTCGCCATGTTCGCGATGTCGCTGGTGCTGCCGCAGGTGCTGCAACTGCCCGAGGCGACCGGCCACGGGCTGGGTCGGGACCTGCTCACGGTCGGCCTGGTGATGGCGCCCTCGGGGCTGGTCATGATGGCGATGGCGCCGGTCTCCTCGCGCATCTCGCGGACGGCCGGGCCCAAGGCGACGCTGATGGTCGGTGCGGTGGTCGTGGCGCTGGGGTACGGGCTGGGCACCGTGCTGATGGGCTCGGCCTGGGAGCTGGTGGCGGTGTCGAGCGTGATCGGCTCGGGCATCGGGCTGGCCTACGGGGCCATGCCCGCCCTGATCATGGCGGCGGTGCCGGTGTCCCAGACGGCGGCGGCGAACAGCCTGAACACGCTGATGCGCTCGGTGGGGACCTCGACGTCGAGCGCGGTGGCCGGGATGGTGCTGGCGACCATGACCACCCCCTTCGCGGGCGCGGCGGTGCCCTCGCAAGGCGCGTTCCGGACGGTGATGGGCCTGGGCGCGGGCGCGGCGGTGGTCGCCCTGCTGGTGGCGGCCCTCATCCCGGGCGGGCGCAGCGGGGCCGACCGACGGTGATGCGCCGGAGGTCGTGAAGTGAGGGAAGGGGCTCGGCCCCTTCCCTCACGGAGACTTCAGTGGGGGAGTCGAAGGCGCTCGGCGGTCGGAGGAGCACCCCGCATCCTCGGTGCCCTCCGTCAGTCGAACAGCTCGTCGACCGAGGAAACGGTGAAGGCCCGGTCCCCCCAGCGCTCGAGGGTCTCGGGGTCCGTGCAGTTCATGATCCGGTCGCGCGCATCGGAGGTGACGGCGATGCCTCGGGAGCTCAGGGCCTTCATGATCACCTTCGCCGCGGCCTCAGCCGCCTCGGCGCGTCCCTCGGCGCGGCCCTGCTCGACATAGCGCTCAGTGAAGGGCGAGGTGAAACCGTAGAGCGCAGATTCCATGATCTCCTCCAGCCGGTGTCGTGGCGCCTCGGCCAGGAGCACCATCGCGAA
>NZ_ANAD01000131.1 GCF_000341245.1 Nocardiopsis halophila DSM 44494 | reverse complement strand
AGTTTCCATGACCCCCCCCAGCCGGTGTCGTGGCGCCTCGGCCAGGAGCACCATCGCGAATCCAGTATAGGTGGCCGCCTTGTGGCGGGCGATCTTGTCGAGGCCCTCCATCATCACGTCGACCAGGGCCTCGTCCTCTTCCGCATGGACGAGTGTCGAGAGCACGCCGAGTTCGGGCGACTCGGCGAAGGCGGCGGGGTCGTCGACGACCGGTACCTCGTCCGGACCGAGGACGATCGGGGCCAGATCGAACCCCGGGTGGCCCGTGGCAATGGTGTGCCGGCTCCAGTCGGCCATGCCCCGATTGGGGCACAGGACCAGAAGGGCGACCGGCGCATCGATCCGGTACCGCAGGTTGGTCACGTAGCAGGGTCAGGTCAGCCGCTTGTCGTCGTCCTTGCAGCGCTGCACCTCCGTGATGATGCCTGCGACGGCGTCGGTCGGACGGCCGTGGACCGTCCGCTTCCACTGCGGGTCGCGGAGAAGGACTACGGAGTCCGCGGTCATCTCCGGGGGTCGACCTTGTTGACACGGTTGCTCTGCAGGGTGACCCGGGTGTACCGCGGCAGGTCACCGGCTAACCACGGGGCGGCGAACTCGACCGCGAGCCCGGGGTCGTTCTGGAAGAGCTCGGTGAGGAACTCGTGCTCGATCTTCGGCATGCACGGGAAACTGCATAGGGGGAGTGACAAGCTACTTTACGTGTCCATGAGGTCGGTCTTCAGGTCTGATGGGGGATACGTCGGGCCTGGGGGTGAAAGCCCGTTGCCGTCCGGAACCTCGGGTGCGCGGCCCGGGCGTCAACCGTTCAGGAGGGCATGGCGTCTCATCCCCGTGCCGATGACGAAGCCTTCACCTTCCTCCCGCCGGGCCGTCCGGCCCCTCGCCGCCTGCGCCTTCACGGTGCTCCTGCTCGCCGGGTGCGGCGGCGGGGCCCCTGAACCGGAGGCCGGGGGCGGTGAGGACTGGTGGACGCCCGCGCCCGGCGAGGTCGCCTCGTGGGAGTGGCAGCTGGAAGAGCCCTACGACCTGTCCGTGGACGCGCAGATGTACGACCTCGACCTGTTCGAGGTCGCCCCCGCCGGGGCCGAGCTGCACTACCCGGGCGGCGAGGTGGTCGAGGTCCCCGCCGGCCCCCTGGCCGGGGCCGTGGGCGAGCTGCACGCACGCGAGCCGCGCCCGGTCGTCATCTGCTACATCGACACCGGCGCCTACGAGCACTACCGCCCCGACGCCCGCATGTACCCGGGCTACGAGGAGGACCTGGAGGACGTCCCCGACCGCCCGGCCGCCCCCGCGGAGGGGTCGGCGCTGGGGTGGAGCTCGGGCTGGGAGCAGGAGCGCTGGCTGGACATCCGCGTCTCCGAGCGGGACGCCTGGACCGACGTCGTCTGGGCGCGCTTCGACCTGGCGCGGGAGCTGGGCTGCGACGGGGTCGAACCGGACCAGAACAACCCCCTCGGCAACGACCCGGGGTTCCCGGTCACGGTGGAGGACCAGAACTCCTGGTACGTCGAACTGGCCGAGCAGGCGCACGCGCGCGGGCTGTCGGTCGGGATGAAGAACGGCCACGACCGGCCGGGGGCGTCCGCGGAGCTGGCCGAGCACTTCGACTGGGCGCTGCCTGAGGAGTGCGTCGAATTCGGCGAGTGCGAGGCGCTGAAGCCGTTCATCGACCAGGGCAAGGCGGTCTTCGCCGTCGACTACCGGGGCGGGGTGGACGAGGAGGAGGCCTGCCGGGAGTACGCGCGTCTCGGCTTCGACGGCATGGTCAAGGACCTGCACCCGAACGGCGCCTATCGGAACCCCTGCTCACAAGGGTGACCGGGCGCCCGAGGGCCCCTGCTGCGCGGTGGGGAGGATACGTCAGCGGGGCGGTGCGATCGACCCTCGGGCGCCCTTCCGGCATGTGAACACCGTCTCAGGAAGACCATGTGACCTCGGGGATCGCCGCCGGGTAGTGTCTCGCTTCGGGAGTTTCGTGCCTAAGTGCGGAACTCCTATTGCTTTGCCACTTTTCCCGCTGTGCAGGAGCGCCGTCCGTTCGGGGTCCGGTGCCTCCGCAGCGCAGGGGGACCCGCGGAATCTCCGCACCGCACACGGGACCGACCTTTCCCCGAACCCTCACAATCACTTCTCCGGGCCACCGGCCCGCGTCCCGTCTTCATCGACCGATGTCCGGCCGACCGCCGCTGGCGGTCGCACCGAGCTGCCCGAAAGTGAGCGGCTTATGACCNCCGTTGCCCGGCCGCCCGCCGCTGGCGGTCGCACCGAGCTGCCCGAAAGTGAGCGGCTTATGACCACACTGAGGACGGCGTGGCGGCGGGCCACGCCTCCGCGCCTGTCGGTGCTGCGCACCGAAGCCCTGTCCGGGCTGGTTGTGGCCTTGGCCCTGATCCCGAATGCGATCTCGTTCTCGATCATCGCCGGGGTCGATCCCAGCGTCGGGCTGTACGCCGCCACGATCCTCGCCCTCGCCCTGGCCTTCCTGGGCGGGCGCCCGGCGATGATCTCCACGGCGACCCCGGCGATGGCGCTGGTGGTGGCGCCCCTGGGGCGCGAGCACGGGGTCGACCACCTGCTCGCGGCCACCGTCCTGGCGGGGGTGTTCCAGGTGCTGCTCGGCCTGGCGGGGGCGGCCCGTCTGATGCGGTTCGTGCCCACGAGCGTGATCACCGGGTTCGTCAATGCGCTCGGCGTCATGATCTTCACGGCGCAGATCCCCTACTTCGCGGGGGACGGCTGGGCGGTGTACGCGATGATCGCCGCGGGGCTCGCCGTCATCTGGCTGCTGCCCCGGCTCACCCGGGCGGTGCCGGCGCCGCTGGCGGCCATCGCGCTGCTGACCGCCGTCGCCTGGACGACGGGCCTGGAGCTGCCGACCGTGGGCGACATGGGGCGGCTGCCGGACAGCCTGCCGGTGCCCTTCCTGCCGGACGTCCCGCTCACCGTCGAGACGCTGGCCGTCATCGGCCCCACGGCGCTCACCCTGGCCCTGGTCGGCCTGATCGAGTCGCTCATCACCGCCAAGCTGGTGGACGACTACACCGAGACCGGTTCGGACAAGGCGCGGGAGGCCCGGGGCCAGGGGTGGGCCAACATCCTGTCCGGCTTCTTCGGCGGCATGCCGGGGTGCGCCACGGTGGGCCCGACCGTGATGAACGTGCGCTCGGGCGCGCGCACGCGGCTGTCCCTGCTCTTCGCCGGGGTGTTCCTGATCGTGCTGGTCACCGTGCTCGACGGCCTGCTGGCGGTCATCCCGATGGCGGCGCTGGTCGCGGTGATGGTCTACGTGGCCGCCACCACGGTCGACTGGCGCAGCCTCAACCCGCGGACGGTGCGCCGACTGCCGTGGAGCGAGACGGCGGTCATGCTGGTCACCGCGGTGGTCATCGTGGCCACGCACAACCTGGCGCTGGGCGTGGGGATCGGCGTCGTGGCCTCCATGGTGCTCTTCGCCCGCAACGCCGCCGTGGTCGCGGAGGTCACCAGCGTCCTCGACCCGGAGGGCGGCACCCGCGTGTACTCGGTGCACGGTGAGTTGTTCTTCGGCTCCCGGGAGCAGGTGCTGCACCACTTCGACTTCGCCGAGCCGGGGGTGCACGCGGTCACCATCGACCTCTCGGGGGCCCACGTATGGGACGCCTCAGCGGTGGCCGCCTTGGACCGGGCACTCGAACGCTTCCGCAAGAACGGGGTGGAGGCCGAGATCACCGGCCTCAACGAGTCGAGCGCGGCCCTGCACAACAACGTGAGCGGCCTGATGGCCGAGGCGAAATGAGGCCGCCGCGAACACCGGCGACGTGACGGACGCGTAAAGCCGGGGGCGGACGATCCCGCCCCCGGCCGTTCTCTGTCCTCACCCCCGCTCCGGACCGGATCGCCGACAGGGGCGGACTTCTAGACTGAGCGCGTGTTCGGCAGGATCCGAGGGTGGCTCAGGCGTCACGAAGCGCTCGTCGACGCCGTGGCGGTCGTCCCGTTCCTCGCCCTGTGCCTCGCGGCGGGCCTCGCCGCACATCCGGGTTCGGACGTCCCCCTCGCCGCCGACCTCGTCTTCACGGTCGCGCTCATCGGGCCGCTGGCACTGCGCCGCCGGTACCCGGTGATGGTCTTCGCGGTCGTGGCGGGGGCGGCGCTGCTGCACATCGCGTCGGGGTTCGGCCTCCTCCTCGCCGACGCCGCCGTCCTCGCGGCCATGGCCACCGTGGCGGTGCACCGCCGGACGGCCAGCGCGCTGGCCGCGCTGGCCGCGGTCGAGGCCGGGCTCGCCCTGCTGATCGTGCGCAGCCCGTACGCCGACTGGGGCATGTGGCGGGTGTTCGCGGTCTACGGCACCCTCGTCCTCCTCTGCTGGGTGACCGCCCTGTACACCAAGGTCCGCCGTGAGTACTTCGCCGGTCTGGAGGACCGGGCGCGGTGGCTGGAGCGTGAGCGCGAGGCCAGGGCCAAGGCGGCGGTCGCCGAGGAGCGGGCCCGCATCTCCCGGGAGATGCACGACATCGTCGCCCACAGCCTGAGCGTGATGGTCGCCCAGGCCGACGGTGCGACGTACGTGGTCGACTCCGACCCGGCCCGGGCCCGGCAGGCGCTGGTGACGGTCGCCGATACCGGGCGCACGGCCCTGTCCGAGATGCACGGCATCCTCGGCGTCCTCCGGGACGGTGGGGAGGACACGGACGGGGCGGGTCCGCAGCCGGACCTGCGGCGGCTCGACGGGCTCGTCGCCCGGGTGCGGGAGGCCGGACTCCCCGCCGAGCTCACCGTGGAGGGCGAGGGGCACGGCCTGTCCGCGGGGGTGGAGCTCGCGGCCTACCGGGTGGTCCAGGAGGCGCTCACCAATACGCTCAAACACGCCGGCCCGGACGTGAGCCGCGTGCGGATTCGCGTCCGCCATAGGCCTGACGCGCTGGAGCTGGAGATCACCGACGACGGCCGCGGCGGGAGCGCCGCCGGGGACGTGGAGCACGGGCACGGTCTGATCGGCATGCGAGAGAGGGTGTCAGTGCACGGCGGAACCGTGCGGGCAGGGCCGCGTCCCNCGCCCGCCCTGCCGCTCGATCGGAACACCGACGGACCGGGCCTCGACTGAGACGGAGCGGGAGGCGCCATGGGCACGCTGGAAGGGAACGACGCTCCGGGGGCTCCGGAAACGGCCGGGGCGGAACCGATCCGCGTCGTGCTCGTCGACGACCAGGAGCTGGTGCGGGCGGGCTTCCGCATGGTCCTCGACGCCCAGCCCGACATCCGGGTCGTCGGCGAGGCGGGCGACGGGCGGGAGGCGCTGGAGCTGCTGCGGTCCGTCGAAGCCGACATCGCCGTGGTGGACGTCCGCATGCCGGGCATGGACGGGGTGGAGGCCACGCGGCGCGTCCGCGCCGCGGACGACGGGCCGCGGGTCCTCATCCTGACCACCTTCGACCTGGACGAGTACGCCTATGCGGCGCTGAAGGCCGGGGCCGCCGGGTTCCTGCTCAAGAACTCCCCGCCCAACGCCCTGCTCTCGGCCGTGCGCGCGGTCCACTCGGGCGACGCCGTGGTCGCCCCGAGCACCACCCGCCGCCTGCTCGACCGCTTCGCCCGCCACCTGCCCGACGGCGGCCGCGGGGGAGGCGGTGCGCCCGGAGGCGCGCCTCCGCCCTCGGGGCCCGAGGCCCTGACCCCGCGCGAGCGGGAGGTGTTCGGCCTGGTCGGCCGCGGACTGTCGAACACCGAGATCGCCGACCGGCTGTACGTCTCCGAGGCCACGGTCAAGACGCACGTCCGCCGGATCTTCACCAAGCTCGACCTGCGCGACCGGGTGCAGGCCGTCGTCTTCGCCTACGAGTCCGGGGTGGTCGGCGGCCTGGAGGACTGACGGGGCCGGGGACGTCCCCGGGGGCGCCCTCGGCCTCACGCGACGTCCCGCCGCTCCAGCACGGCCGCGGTACCGGCGACCGCCACCGCTGTGAGCACGAGCGCCGCGGCCGCCAGACCTGCGGCGTCCGCGGCGCCCTCGGCCGTGATCGGCCCGGGGTCGGCGAACACCCCGGTCCCGACCTGGGTCGCCCGGCTGAGCAGACTGTACGGAACGGCCGCCGCGAGGGCGTCGGCCCGGAGCGCCACCAGCAGCACGCCGAAGCCCGCGCCCAGCAGGCCCACCGCGACCGGCGCACCGAACGACCGCATGAGCATCGACAGGCCCGACTGGAGCGCCGCCACGGGCAGGCACGCCACCACGATGAGGACGCTGACCAGCAGGTACTCGGCGGGCAGGGATCCGGGCAGGCCGTACACCGCCTTGCCGGCCACCACGGTGCCCGCCACCAGGACCCCCTGCATGGCCGCCGTGAGCGCGGCCAGCGCCGCGAACTTGCCGACCGCCACCTCCAGGCCGGAGACCGGACGCGCCATCAGAGCGTTCCGGTTGCCGCCCTCGTGCTCGGCGCGCCAGACCAGCGAGGCCAGCGCGGCCACCCCGACGGCGAGCGGGAACAGGCCGTAGAAGACCACCACCCGCAGCCACAGCGTGTGCCAGCCGTCGGCGAGCGGCTCCCCGGACAGGGCCGTGTTCCCCCCCCCGGAGCCCACCGCCGCCAGTGGCAGCAGCACCACGACCGCCCAACTGAGCGACCGCCTCAGCTTGATGAACTCGGCTCGGACCGAACCCATGGGTCAGGCCTCCTGACGGTCGAGGCGGGCGGTGGCGGCGAGGAACACGGCGCAGGCGGCCGCGCCGAGGAGGACCACGCTCAGGGCCGCCGGCTCCCCCGGGGCAGCGCCGTCGGTCCCCACCTCGGCGGGGTTCGCCAGCGCGTAGTACCCCCAGGGCGGGACGAGGCGGGCGAGCCAGGCGGGCATCTCCGTGGCCGCCAGGACCACGAACACGCCCATCACGCCCGCACCGATCCCCACCAGCTGGTTCGGCACGCGCGCCGCCAGGATCAAGTGGAACGCAAGCAGGGCCAGGTTCACGACCGTGACGAGGGCGGTGGAGCCCAGCCAGAGGGCGGCGGGGAAGGGAGCCATGATGCCGGCGAGCACCCCCGCCACGGCCACCAGCAGGCTCTGGAGCAGGGTGGCCGCCACCACGAGGGAGCCGGTCGCTGCGAGTTTGGCCCGGCACAGCCGACCGGGGGACAGGCCGGAGGTCCGGGCCAGCAGCCAGCCGCCGCCCTGGTGCTCGATGTCGACCTGTCTGCTGGCCACGACCGCCAGGAGGACCGGCGAGAGGAGGGGGACGGCCAGCCCCAGGCTCGCCAGCAGCAGCGACCACGGGCGGCGCGCTGGGTCCTGCGCCATGTCCGCGAACCCGGGGTAGGTGAAGGTCGTGAGGCAGGACAGTGCCGTGACGCCCAGCACCAGGACGGCGATGACGGGCGCCACGCGCAGACGGCGCATCTTGGCGAACTCGTTCGCCACGGCACGGCCGGTCACAGGCCCCTCCCGCGGGTGAGGTCCATGAAGACGTCTTCCAACGACCGGTCCTCGCGGCGCACCCCGTAGACGTCGACGCGCGCGTCGACGAGCCGGGCGACCACCTCGGCCGTCGCAGGGTGGTCGAGGCCGGGAACGCGCACGGTGCCCTCGTCCAGGGTCCCGCCCCAGGGCTCGGTGGCGGCGGCCGCCCGCTCGGGCTCGGAGGTGTCGATGAGCACGTCGGGCACGGAGCGGGAGAACAGCTCGTCCCGGGTCCCCTGGAAGAGCAGGCGTCCACCGCCGAGGATGCCGAGCACGGTGGCCGTCCGGTCGACCTCGTCGAGCAGGTGGCTGGAGACCATCACGGTGATCCCGTCGTCGGCCAGCCGTTTGATCAGATGGCGCATCTCGTCGATGCCGGCGGGGTCGAGTCCGTTGGCGGGTTCGTCGAGGACCAGCAGCCGCGGCTCCCGGGCGAGCGCCATGGCGATGCCCAGTCGCTGCTTCATGCCCAGGGAGTAGGCGCGGACGCGCTTGTCGAGGTGGTCCTGGAGGCGCACGGTGCGCACGGCCCGGTCGACCCGGCCGTCGCCGAGCCGGAGCAGGCGCTGTACAAGGCGCATGTTCTCCGCGCCGGTCAGGTGCGCGTACGCGGGCGGGGTCTCGATCAGCGAGCCGATGCTCCCCAGCAGCTCGCGGCGGGTGGACCGGTCCATGCGCCGGCCCATGACGCGCACCTCCCCGCGGGTCGGGCGGACCAGGGACAGCAGCATCTTCATGGTGGTCGACTTGCCGGCGCCGTTCGGCCCGACGAAGCCGTAGACGCAGCCCTCCGGAACGCGCAGGTCGAGCCCGTCGACGACGGTGCGGTCGCCGTAGGACTTGGTCAGGCTGTGCGTGGTGATGATCGTTGACACGCCGCCACGATCGCGCGCGGGCCCGGTGCGGGTCGTCGACCGACGGGATGACCTTCCGGAGTCATCCCTGGGGAGGAGCCCCCTCCCCAGTGGGGAAAGCACAGCGCGGACCGGCCCGGGGACCGGTCCGCGCTGTGGCGGTGGTTCCGCGGTGGTTCCGCCGGAGGCGGACCGCGCCCGTCAGGGTCCGTTCAGGCCTTGATCTGGGCGCGGGTGCCGCCCTCGCCGACCGCGATCTTGCGCGGCTTGGCCTGCTCGGCGACCGGGATGACCACGGTGAGCACCCCGTCCGCGTAGTCGGCCTTGATCCGCTCGGTGTCGAGCGTCTTGCCCAGGAACAGCTGGCGGGAGAACGAACCGGTGGGGCGTTCGCTCACCACGTTCTCGCGCCCCTCGGTCCGCTCCGGGGCGGGCCGGTCCGCCTTGACCGTCAGCACGTCGCGCTCCACCTGCAGATCGATGCTGTCGGTGGCGACCCCCGGCATGTCGAAGTGGATGACGAATTCGTCGCCCTCGCGGTAGGCGTCCATCGGCATCACCGCGGGACGGGTGTCGTTGAACACCCGCTGGGTGAGGCGGTCGAACTCGCGGAAAGGATCGGTGCGCATCAGCATCCCACGTACACCTCCTCATCGGGTCAAGAACCTTGATGAGACCTCACGCAGGTTTTCTACCACATGATGGGCAATATAAACACCCGCTTTGGGGAAGAAAACCTCCACGAGACCATGGAGCGCAGGAACGTGGAGTGCAGGCGGGCGCGGCACGGGCGGCCGTCGCGGGAGGAGGACCATGCGGCAGGAGCGGCCCCGGAGTGATCAGGGCGTCTACACCATCTCGGTGGCGGCCGGCCTGGTCGGCCTGCCCGCCGCGACGCTGCGCCAGTACGAGGAGAAGGGCCTGGTCGAACCGGCGCGGACCCAGGGGCGCACCCGCCTGTACAGCGACGACGACATCGCGCTCCTGCGGCGGATCGCCGAGCTCAGCGGCG